>CAZRSA010000021.1:0-28353 GCA_964602525.1 uncultured Woeseiaceae bacterium | reverse complement strand
TGCAGTCGCTGCGCGGCGTGGGGCTGGCCCGGGGCAAGACCTTCGACCGCTCGGTGCTCGAGGAGGTGACCCGCTTCCTTACCGAGCAGTACTACAGCCGCGGCAAGTACGGCGTGTCGGTGGTCGCCAACGTGGAGGACCGGCCGAACAACCAGGTGGCCATCTCCATCGACGTGAAGGAGGGCGAGCGGGCCCGGATCCGGCAGATCAACATCGTGGGCAACGAGGAGTTCTCCGACGAGGAGGTGCGCGACCAGTTCGAGCTGCAGACGCCCAACTGGTTGTCGTTCATCCGCCAGGACGACCGCTACGCCAAGGAGTCGCTGTCCGGCGACCTGGAGACGCTGCGCTCGTTCTACATGGACCGGGGTTTTGCGGACTTCGCGGTGGAGTCCACCCAGGTGGCGATCAGCCCGGACAGGAAGGACATCTACGTCACCATCAATGTGCGCGAGGGCGAGCGCTACGAGATTTCCGACATCAAGCTCGCGGGTGAGATGGTGGTGCCGCGGCAGGAACTGGAGCGGCTGATTCTCGCCAAGCCGGGTGAGACCTTCAACCTGCAGCGCCTCACCCAGACCTCGGAGCTGATCTCGTTCCGGCTGGGCGCCGACGGCTATGCCCAGGCCGAGGTCGAGCCCGTGCCGGACCTGGACCGGGAGAACAAGCTCGCCGAGGTGACCATCTACATCGAGCCCAACAACCGGGTGTACGTCCGCCGCATCAACTTCAACGGCATCGACAGCGTGGCCGACGTGGTGCTGCGCCGGGAGATGCGCCAGATGGAGGGCGGTTACCTCTCCAATACGCTGGTGGACCGCTCCAAGGTGCGTCTCCAGCGGCTCCCCTACATCGAGGAGGTGCAGGTCGATACCGCCCCGGTTCCCGGGACACCGGACCTGGTGGACGTCAACTACGACCTGAAATACGGACTGCCCGGCCAGTTCGGCGGCGGTGTCGGCTACTCCGAGGCCCAGAAGCTGATACTGAACGGCAACTTCGTGCACTCGAATTTCCTCGGCACGGGCAACCGGGTCGCCGCCGAGATCAACTCGGGGCGTTTCAGCACCGCCTACAGCCTGTCCTATACCGATCCGTACCGCACCATCGATGGTGTTCGCCGCACGCTGTCGGTGGGCTACCGGGACATCACCCAGTTCACCTCCTCGGCGTCGGACTTCTCGACCGAGACGATCACCGCCGGCATCGATTACGGCTACCCCATCACCGAGTATCAGACGCTGTCCTTCGGGCTCGCGCTGCAGGACGCCGAGCTCGTTGCCTCCAGCTTCAGCACCCAGCAGGCCCAGGACTGGGTGCTGAACAATGGCAACCCCCGGGTGGAGGACCTCGGTAACGGCAACTCCCTGTTCGTGACCGATTTCAAGACGCTGGAGCTGGTGGCCGGCTGGACCTACGACAGCCGCAACCGGGCCATCTTCGCCGACCGCGGCACCCGTCAGCGCTTCGTGGTTTCCGCCGCCGTGCCCGGCAGCGACGTCGAGTACTACACGGCGCGCTATGATCTGCTGAAGTACTTCCCGATCACCCGCAACTGGATCGTCTCCTTCGCCTCGGAACTGGCCTTCGGCGAGGGCATCAACGAGACCACGGCGCTGCCGCCCTACAAGCAGTTCTTCGCCGGCGGGCCCGGCTCGGTGCGGGGCTTCGCGGAATCGGACCTGGGGCCGGTGGACAGCTTCGGTAATCCCTACGGCGGCAACCTTTTGGTCACGAGCCAGCTTGAGCTTATAATCCCGGTTCCCGAAACCTTGCGCGGGCGCACGCGCTTCAGTCTCTTCTACGACATCGGCAACGTGTTCAATACGGGAGAGGTGGCCTTCACCGACCGGCTCGGTGATCCGATCACATACGACTTCGACTCCGGCGATCTCAGGCAGTCCGTCGGCATTGCCGCCGAGTGGCTGGCTCCGCTGGGCCTCTTCCGCTTCAGCTACGCGATGCCGCTGAACGAGGTCTCGGGCACGGACCGCATCTTCGGCGACCGGGTCGAGCGCTTCCAGTTCTCGATCGGCAATGCATTTTGACGCCCCTTTTGAAAGCATGAGAAACGGTATGAAATTCAAGACGCCTCTCGGAATCTCCCTGCTCGCGCTGGCACTCGTGGCGATGGCCATACCCGAGTCCACGGCCTGGTCACAGTCCAGTCTCAAGATCGGCGTGGTCTCGCTGCCGCGCCTGCTGAAGGAGGCCCCCCAGGCGCAGGCATCCATGGCGGAGCTGCAGCAGGAATTCGCGCCGCGGGAGCGCAGCATCCGCGCCCAGCAGGAGGAGTTACAGAGCCGCAGCGAGCAGGTCCAGCGCGACCTCGCGGTGATGAGCGAGGAGGAGCGCCGCACGGCCGAGCGCGAGCTGCGCGAATCCCAGCGTGACACCCAGCGCCTGCTGGACGAATTCCGCGAGGACTACAACCTGCGCGTGAACGAGGAACTCGGCAAGCTGCAGCGCTCGCTGCTGAAGGAGGTTCAGGACTACGCCCGTGCCTCCGGCTACGACCTGATCGTCGGCGACGGCGTCCTGTACGCCAGCGACGTGGTGAATATCACCGACGAGGTCCTGCGCAAGCTGCAGGAGAACTTCGAGTCCGGATCCGCCGACGAGTAGCGGCTGCGACCGGCAGCGCAGCGTGGGCGGCGTGATGAGGGCGGCGTGACGAGGGCGACGCCATGAGCCTCTCGCTCGGCGAGATCGCCGCCCGCTTCGGCGTCGAGCTGCACGGCGATCCGGACGCCCTCGTCTCTCGCGTGGCGACGCTGGGAAATGCCGGCCCGGACGCGGTCTCCTTTCTGGCCAATCCCGCCTACCGGTCCGCCCTTGCCGACACGAAGGCAGGGGCCGTGCTGCTCTCTGCGGACGACTCCGGGGTCTGCCCGGTGCCTGCGCTCGTTTGCGCCGATCCCTACGTCACCTACGCCCGGGTGGCCACGCTGCTGCATCCGCCCCACGTGCCCGAGCCGGGCGTGAGCGCCGCGGCCAGCGTGGACGAATCCGCCCGGATACCGGCGTCGGCATCCGTCGGACCCGGCGCGCGTATCGGTCCGGGGGTCGTCCTCGGTGAGCACGCCGCGGTCGGGCCGAACTGCGTGCTGGAGAGCGGCTGCTCTCTGGGCGAGGGCACGCGGCTCGTGGCCAGTGTCACGCTGTGCCGGGGGGTGAGTCTCGGTGCCCGCTGCCTCATCCACCCCGGCGCGGTCGTCGGCGCCGACGGCTTCGGCATCGCCCGCGCGCCGGAGGGCTGGATCAAGGTGCCCCAGGTGGGGTCCGTGCGCATCGGCGACGACGTGGAGATTGGCGCCAACAGCTGCGTGGATCGCGGCGCCATCGAGGATACCGTGATCGGCGACGGGGTCAGGATCGATAACCTGGTGCAGATAGCGCACAATGTGCGCATCGGCGAGCACTCCGCGCTGGCCGCGATGGTCGGGATTGCCGGCAGCACGGAAGTCGGCAAGCGCTGCCTGTTCGGCGGTGCGTCCGGTGCCGTCGGGCACGTGAAGATCGCCGACGACGTGATCCTCGGCGGCCGCTGCATGGTCACCAGCGACATCCGCAAGCCCGGCATGTACGGCAGCGCGATGCCCCACCAGGAGATCGCGGCATACCGCAGGAACGTGGCCCGTTTCCGCCAGATCGACCGGATGGCGCGCAGGCTGAAGCAGTTAGAGAAGGCGCTAGGTATTGGAAGACAAGGATCCGACTGAGTTCTCGCGGATCGACATCCGCGGCATCATGGAGCTGCTGCCCCACCGTTATCCCTTCCTCCTGGTCGACCGGGTGCTGGAGAACGAGCAGGGCAAGCGGCTGGTGGCCGTGAAGAACGTCACCATCAACGAGGAGTTCTTCGAGGGCCATTTCCAGGGCCGGCCGGTCATGCCGGGGGTACTGATCATCGAGGCGCTGGCCCAGGCGACGGGTCTGCTGACGTTTACCTCTTTCGACTCGCCGGACTCGGGCAACCTGTATTTCCTGGTGGGCATCGACAAGGCCCGCTTCCGGCGCCCGGTGGTGCCCGGCGACCAGCTGCGCCTGGAGGTGAGTCTGACGCGGCGCATCCGCAACGTCGTGCGCTTCCGCGGCATTGCCACCGTGGATGGCGAGACGGCGGCCGAGGTCGAACTGATGTGCGCGCCCGGGCGCTGACGGAGGAAACTATGGGGATCCACGACACGGCCATCATCGACCCGTCGGCCAGTATCGATGCCGACGTGGAGATTGGGCCGTACAGCATCGTCGGCCCGCAGGTGGAAATCGGCGCCGGCACCCGCATAGGGCCCCACGTCGTGATCCGCGGACCGACCCGCATCGGCCGCGACAACCGCATCTTCCAGTTCGCCTCGGTGGGCGACGACCCCCAGGACAAGAAGTACGCGGGGGAGGAGACCCGGCTCGAGATCGGCGACCGCAACACTATCCGCGAGTACTGCAGCATCAACCGGGGCACCGCGCAGGACGCGGGCGTGACCCGCCTCGGCGATGACAACTGGCTGATGTCCTACGTGCACATCGCGCACGACTGCCAGGTGGGCAGCAACGTGATCCTGGCCAACAACGCGACCCTGGCGGGTCACGTTCACGTGGGCGACTGGGCCATCTTCGCCGGCTTCTCCGGCGCCCACCAGTTCTGCCGCGTCGGCACCCACTGCTTCCTGGGCATGTATGCCGGAGTCTCCAAGGACGTGCCGGCCTACGTCATGGTGATGGGGCAGCCGGCCGAGCCCCGCGGCATCAACGCCGAAGGGCTGAAACGCCGCGGCTTCACCCGCGAGCAGATTCGCAACATCCGCGAGGCCTACCGCATCCTGTACCGCAGCGGACAGAAACTCGCCGAGGCGGTGGAGACGCTGTCTGCGCTCGTCGGGGAACAGCCGGAACTCCTGCCCATGGTGGAGTCCATCCGCTCGTCCGAGCGGAGCATCATCCGCTGACCGGGGCGTGACGCGAGAGGCCAGCAGCCCGCTGATCGCCGTCGTCGCCGGCGAGGCGTCGGGGGATCGTCTCGGCGCGGGCATGATCCGCGCCATTCGCGACCGCTGCCCCGGCGCCCGTTTCGAGGGCGTGGCGGGCCCGGTGATGCAGGAGGCGGGCTGCGAGGCGCTGTTCGACAGCGATGCGCTCGCGGTCATGGGCATCGCCGAGGTGCTCGGCCATCTGCCCCGCCTCCTGTCCATCCGCCGGTCTCTGGTACGCCGCTGGTCCGCCGCGCCGCCGGACGTACTGGTGGGGATCGACTCGCCGGATTTCAACCTGGGGCTGGAGAAGAAACTGCGGCGGCGCGGTGTCACCACCGTGCAGTACGTGAGCCCCTCCGTCTGGGCCTGGCGGCCGCGGCGGCTGAAGAAGATCCGCAAGGCCTGCGACCGGGTGCTCTGCCTGTTCCCCTTCGAGAAGCGGTTCTACGACGAGCGGGGCATGGACGCCGTGTTCGTCGGCCACCCCCGGGCAGAGAGCATCCCGCGGAAGCCGGATGCCGACGCCGCCCGCCGGGCGCTCGGCCTGCCGCACGGCGACAGCGATGGAGAGCTGGTGGCGCTTCTGCCGGGCAGCCGGGCCGGCGAGGTGGGCCGGCTGGCGCCGCACTTCGTCCGTACCGCGGAATGGCTCGTCCGGCGTCGGCCCGGCATCCGCTTCGTGGCCGGTCTGGCCAGCCCGCGGGCCCGCTCCGCCTTCGAGGCGGCCCGGCAGGCGGTCGCGCCCGACCTGCCGGTGACGCTGGCGGCCGGCGGCGTGGACCTGCCCCTGGCCGCCTGCGACGTGGCGCTGGTCGCCTCGGGTACGGCAACGCTGGAGACGGCCCTGTACGGCCGTCCGATGGTGGTGGCCTACCGGATGTCGCCGACGACGCTGGCGATCGTGCGGTCGCTGAACCTCATCCGGGTGGAGAATTTCGCCCTGCCGAACCTGCTGGCGGGTCGCAGGCTGGTGCCGGAATTTCTTCAGGACGAGGCGGTGGCCGAGCGCATGGGGCCTGCCGCGGCGGCCTGGCTGGATGCGCCCGAGCGCCGGGCCGAGGCGGCGGAGGAGTTTGCTAGAATCCACGCAGAGCTCGCCCGGGGCGCTGATGGCCTAGCCGCGCAGGCCGTGCTGGACATGCTGCCGGGCGCGGAGCGGGATCAGTGAAGCCTTTCGTCCATCTGCATCTGCATACCGAGTACTCGCTGGTGGACAGCGTCGTGCGGATCGCACCGCTGATGGCGGCCGTGGCCGACCACGGCATGCCGGCGGTCGCGCTCACCGACCAGAGCAACCTGTTCGCGCTGGTGAAGTTCTACCGGAACGCGCTGGCGCGGGGCATCAAGCCGCTGATCGGCCTCGACCTGCTGCTGGCCGACGAGGACGATCCCCGGCGCCCCAGCCGCATGGTGCTGCTCTGCCAGAACCGCCACGGCTACCGCAACCTCACCCGTCTGGTCAGCCGCACCTACCTGGAGGGCCAGCACCGGGGCGTGCCGATGGCGCGCCGCGAATGGCTGGACGCGGACACGACGGAGGGTCTGATTGCGCTGTCCGGTGGCATTCAGGGCGATATCGGCCGCGCCGTCATCTCCGGGCGCGAAGACCTGGTGGCCGAGCGCAGCGAGCACTGGGCGCGGCTGTTCCCCGACCGCTTCTACCTGGAGGTCACGCGCACCGGGCGGCCGGGCGAGGAGGCCTGCCTGGCCGAGGCCGTCAGGCTCGGCGACCGGCTGGGTCTGCCACTGGTGGCCACCAACGACGTGCGCTTCCTCGCGCCGGAGGACTTCGGCGCCCACGACGCCCGGGTGTGCATCCACCAGGGCCGCACCCTGGAGGACGGCGACCGGCCCCGGGAGTACAGCGAGGGCCAGTATCTGCGCAGCGCCGGGGAGATGGCGGAGCTGTTCGCCGATCTGCCCGAGGCGCTGGCGAACAGCGTGGAGATTGCCCGGCGCTGCAACGTGGAGATGCGCCTCGGCGAGAGTTTCCTGCCGGAGTTCCCGGTGCCCGCCGGCCGGACCACCGACGAGCATCTGCGGCTCGAGGCCGCCGCGCGGCTGGAGGACAAGCTGGCCGGCGGTGGGCTGCGCGGCGGTACCCGCGCCGACTACGAGGCGCGGCTGGAGCGGGAGCTGGAAGTCATCTGCAGCATGGGCTTCCCGGGCTATTTCCTGATCGTGGCGGACTTCATCGCCTGGGCGCGGGACAACGGCGTGCCGGTGGGGCCCGGCCGGGGTTCCGGCGCCGGTTCGCTGGTGGCCTGGGTGCTCGGCATCACCGACCTGGACCCGCTGGAGCACGATCTCCTGTTCGAGCGCTTCCTGAACCCGGAACGCGTGTCCATGCCCGACTTCGACGTGGACTTCTGCATGGAGGGCCGCGACCGGGTCATCGACTACGTGGCCGCGCGCTACGGCCGCGACCAGGTCTCCCAGATCATCACCTACGGCACCATGGCCGCGAAGGCCGTGGTGCGCGACGCCGGCCGCGTGCTCGGCCATCCCTACGGCTACGTCGACCGCATCGCCAAGCTGATTCCCTTCGAACTCGGCATCACCCTCGGCAAGGCGCTGGAGCAGGAGCCGGAACTCGCCCAGCTCTACCGCGACGACGAGGAGGTGCGCGGCGTCATCGACCTCGCGCGCCAGCTCGAGGGCCTGGTGCGCAATGCCGGCAAGCACGCGGGCGGCGTGGTGATCGCGCCGACCACGCTCACCGACTTCGCCCCGCTGTACTGCGAGGAGGGTGGCCACAACGTCGTCACCCAGTTCGACAAGGACGACGTGGAGGCAGCCGGTCTGGTGAAGTTCGACTTCCTCGGGCTGCGCACGCTCACCGTCATCGACCGGGCGGTGGCCAACGTGAATGCCGAGCGGGAGCGCCACGGTGAGGCGCGGATCCACATCGGTGAGGTGGCGATGGACGACGAGCAGACCTTCGAGCTGCTGCGCGCCTGCCGCACCACCGCCGTCTTCCAGCTCGAATCCCGGGGCATGAAAGACCTCATCAAGCGTCTGCAGCCCGACTCCTTCGAGGACCTGGTCGCCCTGGTGGCGCTGTTCCGGCCGGGTCCGCTGCAATCGGGCATGGTGGACGACTTCATCGCACGCAAGCACGGCGACCAGAACGCGGCCATCGACTACCTGCATCCGGAACTGGAGCCCGTGCTGAAGCCCACCTACGGCGTAATCCTGTACCAGGAGCAGGTCATGCAGATCGCCCAGGTACTCGCCGGGTACACACTCGGCGGCGCGGATCTCCTGCGCCGCGCAATGGGCAAGAAGAAGCCCGAGGAGATGGCCAAGCAGCGGGAGGTGTTCGTCAGTGGTGCGGAGGCCCGTGGCGTAGAGACCGCCACCGCCACCCACATCTTCGACCTGATGGAGAAGTTCGCGGGCTACGGCTTCAACAAGAGCCACTCCGCTGCCTACGCCGTGCTTTCCTACCAGACGGCGTGGCTGAAGGCGCATCATCCGGCCGCATTCATGGCAGCGGTGATGTCCACGGACATGGATCACACCGACAAGCTGGTCTCGCTGAAGGACGACTGCCGGGAGCTGGGCATCGACATCGAGCCGCCGGACGTCAACCGGTCGGATTTCGCCTTCGGCGTCTCCGGCGCTGAAGCCATCCGCTACGGGCTCGGCGCCATCAAGGGCGTCGGCCGGGGTGCGGTGGAGGCGATTGTTGCCGAACGGGGCGCGAACGGGCCGTATCGCGACCTCATGGAGTTCTGCCGCCGGGTGGATCTCGAACGGGTCAACCGGCGTACGCTGGAGGCGCTGATCAAGGCCGGCGCGATGGACGGCATCGGCGCCAACCGGCGCACGCTGATGACCCTGCTGCCCGAGGCGGTGAAGAGCGCCGAGCAGGAGGCGAGGGCGTCTGCCGCCGGCCAGGACGACCTGTTCGGCCTGCCCAGCGCGCCGCCGCCCCGCCCCGCGCCGCAGGAGAAGCGGCGGCTGGCCGAGTGGAACGAGCAGGAGCGGCTTGCGGCGGAGAAGGAGAGCCTGGGCCTCTATCTCACCGGTCATCCCTTCCATTCGGTCGCCCGGGATGCCCGCCACTTCACCTCGGGCACGCTGCGCGACATTACCTCCGCCCGGCCGCCGTCGACGGCGGAGGGCGAGCGGGACTACTCCCAGTCCCGGCGCGAGGTCGTGGTGGCCGGGCTGATCATCGATATCCGCAAGCGGGGCAACCGGGTCACCCTGGTGCTCGACGACGACACCGGCCGCATCGAGGCGAGCCTGTTCTCCGAGGCCTTCATGGAGAACCGCCACCTGCTGGTGAAGGACCGCATCATCGTGGTGGACGGGCGCATGCGCTTCGACGAGTTCATCGACGGCTGGACGGTGGTGGCGAAGACGATGCGCGACATCGACCGGGTGATCGAGGAACGGGCCCGCCACCTGGTGCTCTCTCTCGACGTGAACGGCAGCGGCCGCGAGGTGCTGGCCAGCCTGCACGACATCCTGCTGCCCTATCGTGACGGGCATGACGGGTACGACGGGCGCGATGGCGGTGGGTCGCGGCCGGAGAGGGCGCGCTGCGACGTGGCGGTGCAATACGTCGGCAGCGACGCCACCGTGCGGCTGAACCTGGGCGAGGAGTGGTGCATCCGGCCCACACGGGATCTCAGGGACAAGCTCGAGGACCTGCTCGGCCGCGGCGGCGTGCGGCTGGTCTACGCCGCCGATCAGCCGGCTTTGTAGTACGCTTGATACCCGGGCCGTAAAGGGGGAGGCGCGAGCGCCGCATTCGTGATGGATCTCAAGTTTCTGGATTTCGAACAGCCGATCGCCGAGCTGGAGGCCAAGATCGACGAGTTGCGCTTTGTGGGCGACGACTCCGAGGTGAACATCGGCGAGGAGATCGAGCGGCTCAAGTCGAAGAGCGAAGCCCTCACCCGCAGCATCTTCTCCGATCTCAGCGCCTGGCAGATCGCCCAGCTCGCCCGGCACCCCATGCGGCCCTATACGCTGGATTACATGCCGCTGATCTTCGACGGCTTCAGGGAGCTGCACGGCGACCGCATGTACGCCGACGATCACGCGATCGTGGGCGGACTGGCGCGGCTGGCGGGCCGCGCCGTGATGGTGATCGGCCACCAGAAGGGCCGGGATACCAAGGAGCGGGTTCGTCGCAACTACGGCATGCCCAAGCCGGAGGGCTACCGCAAGGCACAGCGGCTGATGCAGCTGGCGGAGAAGTTCTCGCTGCCGGTGATCACACTGATCGACACGCCGGGCGCCTACCCCGGTGTCGGCGCCGAGGAACGGGGCCAGAGCGAGGCTATCGCCCGCAGCCTGTTCCTCATGGCGGAGCTGGAGACGCCCATCATCTCGGTGGTGATCGGCGAGGGCGGCTCCGGCGGCGCACTCGCCATCGGCGTGGGCGACCGCCTGCTGATGCTCCAGTACGCCGTCTACAGCGTGATCTCGCCGGAGGGCTGTGCCTCCATCCTGTGGAAGAGCGCGGACAAGGCCCGGGACGCGGCGGAGGCCATGCGCATCACCGCCAGGAGCCTGCACCAGTACAAGCTGATCGACGAGATCGTCGCCGAGCCCCTCGGCGGCGCCCATCGCGACCCGCCGGCGGCGGCGGAGACCCTGAAGAACGCGCTCATCAGGCATCTGGACGAGCTGGAGGCCGGCGACATCGGCCAGGTGCTCGAGAAGCGCCGCGAGCGGCTGGCCTCCATTGGCGAGTTCCGCGACGGCTGATCCGCCCGCCTTCGGTGCCGGCGTACTGGGCGAGACCCTGCGCCGTCTGCTCGACGTCCCCCCCGGTGCGGCGTTGCCGCCGCTGGCCGTCGCATTCAGCGGCGGCGCCGATTCCACCGCACTGCTGCACGCCGCCGCCGGGCTGCCCGGCTGCCGTGTACGGGCGCTGCACGTCGAGCACGGCCTGCAGGCGGAATCGGCGGCCTGGGCGGAGCATTGCACCGGCGTGGCGGCCGGGCTGGGGGTGGAATGCCGGGTGCTGCGCGCCGATATCACCCGGGCGGCGATCGATGGAGAGGGCGTGGAGGGCGCTGCGCGCCAGGCCCGCTACCGGCTGCTCGCCGGCGCGATGGCAGGTGGCGAATGTCTGCTGACGGCGCAGCACCGGGAGGATCAGCTGGAGACCGTCCTGCTGCAGCTCGTGCGCGGCGCGGGTCTGCCCGGTCTCGCCGCCATGCCGGCGTCGGCGTCATTCGGTCCCGGCCGGCTGCTGCGCCCGTTGCTGGAGTTCGGCCGCGCGGAGCTGTGCGCCTACCTGGAGGCCCGCGGCCTCGACTGGCTGGAGGACCCCGCTAACCGGGACCGGCGCTTCGACCGCAGTTTCCTGCGCAGCGAGATCCTGCCGCGGCTGCTCGGGCGCTGGCCGGCGGCCGACCGCAATGTCCTGCGCAGCGCCGGCCATCTCGCCGAGGGCGCGGAGCTGCTACGTCAGCTCGCCACCGCCGACCTCGACGGCTGCGATGCGGGGCAGGGGCGGCTGGACGCCGGTCGGCTGCGCCGGCTGCCCGCGGCCCGGCAGCGTAATGCGCTGCGGCACTGGCTGCGCAGTGCGGGCTGCCCCGCACCGGACGCGCGCCACCTGGTTCGGCTGCTGGCCGAAGTGGTCGCCGGGGAGGGCGAGCAGCCCCGGTTGCGCCTCGGCGAGGCCGAGGTGCGCCGCTGGCGCGATCGCCTGTATCTGTTGGGGGGCGGCACCGTCGCGCCGCCCGGCGAGTCGCTGCCCCTGGCCGCCGGCGGCACGCTGGCGCTGCCCGACGGGCTCGGCACGCTGTCACTCGTCCCGGGGGCGCCCGTGGGACTGGATCCGGCGCTGGTGGCGGCCGGCTGCGAGGTGCGATTCCGCAGCGGAGGCGAGAGCCTTGCGACTGCGGCCGGGCGCCCGACGCGGCGGCTGAAGCAGCTGCTGCAGGAGGCGGGCATCGTGCCGTGGATGCGCGGCCGGCTGCCGCTGATCTACTGCGGCGGCGAACTCGTGGCCGTGGCCGACCTGTGGACGGCCGCGCCGTGCCGGCGCAAAGGAGGAGTGGCCGTGGTCTGGGAGGACCGCCCGCCGCTGTACTGAGCGTCCCGGCCGGGGGCACCCGATTGTTTGCCCGGGCGGCTTCTGGTAGCTTTGAGTACCGTCTTTCAACATCCGTCGGGCTTGAGTTGGGGGTCGGAGTAAGCATACGCCCGGGCACTTGCGGGTCGTAGAACGTGTGCTTACTCCGGCCCCTTGCTATTGGCCGACTTCCCCGCGGGGTTCTTCCATGACGTGCTACGTGTTCATTACCGGCGGTGTGGTCTCATCCCTGGGCAAGGGCATCACCTCCGCCTGCCTCGGCGCCATTCTCGAGTCCCGGGGCCTGAAGATCAGCATGATCAAGCTGGACCCCTACATCAACGTCGATCCGGGCACGATGAGCCCGTTCCAGCACGGCGAGGTGTTCGTCACCGCCGACGGCACCGAGACCGACCTGGACCTGGGCCACTACGAGCGTTTCGTGCGCACCACGACCGGACGTAACAGCAATTTCACCACCGGGCGCATCTACGAGAGCGTGATCGCCAAGGAACGCCGGGGCGACTACCTGGGCGCCACCGTACAGGTGATCCCCCACATCACGGACGAGATCAAGGATAGCGTGCGCCGGGGCGCCGGCGACGCCGACGTGTGCATGGTGGAGATCGGCGGCACGGTCGGCGACATCGAGTCGCTGCCGTTCATGGAGGCGATTCGCCAGATGGGCGTCGAGGAGGGCCGCGACCGGGTGGTCTACGTCCACCTGACGCTCGTCCCCTACATCGCCACCTCGTCCGAGATCAAGACCAAGCCCACCCAGCACTCGGTGAAGGAGCTGCGCTCCATCGGCATCCAGCCGGACATACTGGTGTGCCGCTCCGAGCACCCGCTGCCGGCCGAACAGCGGCGCAAGATCGCGCTGTTCACCAATGTGGCCGAGAACGCGGTGATCTCGGCCATCGACGTGGACGACCTGTACAAGATCCCGATGATGCTGCGCGACCAGGGCCTGGACCAGATCGTGGTGGATCACCTGCGACTCGACCTGCCGCCGGCCGACCTCGGCGAGTGGGAGGACGTGGTGCACGCCAGGCAGCACCCCACGGGCGAGGTCAACATCGCGATGGTGGGCAAGTACGTGGACTTCCGCGACTCCTACATCTCCCTGTCCGAGGCCCTGCTGCACGCGGGCATCCACACCGCCACCCGGGTGAACATCCACTACTTCGAGTCTCAGGACATCGAGACGGACGGCGTCGACTGCCTGGGCAGCATGGACGCCATCCTGGTGCCTGGCGGATTCGGCGAGCGGGGCATCGAGGGCAAGATCAGCGCGGTGCGCCTGGCCCGGGAGAGCGGCATTCCCTATCTCGGCATCTGCCTGGGGCTGCAGGTGGCGGTGATCGAGTTCGCCCGCCACGTGGCCGGGCTCGGCGGGGCGCACAGCACCGAGTTCGAGCCGGCGACACCCCACCCGGTGATCGCGCTCATCACCGAATGGCAGACCGAGGAGGGCCGGCTGGAGGAGCGCGACGAGGACTCCGACCTGGGCGGTTCCATGCGCCTCGGCGCCCAGCCCATTCAGCTCGCCGAGGGCTCTCTCGCACGACAGACCTACGGCAAGGCGACGGTGCACGAGCGCCACCGCCACCGCTACGAGGTGAACAACAACTACCGGCCGCTGCTGACGGAGGCCGGCATGTGCTTCTCGGGCACGTCGCTGGACGACCTCGTGGAGATGGTGGAGCTGCCGGGGCATCCCTGGTTCGTGGCGAGCCAGTTCCATCCGGAGTTCACCTCCAACCCCCGTGACGGCCATCCGCTGTTCAGCGGCTTCGTCACGGCGGCCCGGCGTTATCGTGAAGGATCCGGCGACGGTTCCGGTGAGGGTTCCGGCGATCGTTCCGGCGGGGGCGAGGTGCCGGAGGCCGCGCGCGCATGAAGCTCACCCATTTCGAGGCGGGGCTGGACCGGCCGCTGTTCCTCATCGCCGGCACCTGCGTGGTGGAGAGCGAGCAGCTCGCGATCGACACCGCGGGCCGGTTGCAGGAGATCACCGGGCGCCTGGGCATGCCGTTCATCTACAAGTCGTCTTTCGACAAGGCCAACCGGAGTTCGGTGCAGAGTTTCCGTGGTCCGGGCATGGAGGAGGGCCTGCGCGTGCTCTCCGAGGTGCGGCGCCAGCTGGGGGTACCCGTGCTCACCGACGTCCACGAGGATACGCCGATGGACGAGGCGGCCGAAGTGGCCGACGTGCTGCAGACGCCCGCCTTCCTCTGTCGCCAGACCAACTTCATTCTGCGCGTCGCCTCCCGGGGCCGCCCGGTCAACATCAAGAAGGGCCAGTTCCTCTCCCCCTGGGAGATGGGCAACGTGGTCGACAAGGCGCGCTCCACCGGCAACGAGCAGATCATGGTGTGCGAGCGCGGCTTCACCTTCGGCTACAACAACCTGGTCTCCGACATGCGCAGTCTGGCCGTGATGCGCGAGACCGGCTGCCCGGTGGTCTTCGACGCCACCCATTCCGTGCAGCTGCCCGGCGGCCGGGGCAGTGCCTCCGGCGGCCAGCGGGAATTCGTGCCGGTGCTGGCGCGGGCGGCGGTGGGCGCAGGCGTCTCCGGCCTGTTCATGGAGACCCACCCGGATCCGGAGCACGCGCTCTCCGACGGGCCGAACGCCTGGCCGCTCGATCGGATGGAAGCACTGCTGGGCGTGCTGCAGACGCTGGACGCCGCCGTCAAGCAGGGCGGATTCGCCGAGGCCGAGTTCGGCCTGCAGGCACCATAACCACGACAGACACCAGGAGACACCATGGGCCAGATCGCCGATATTCGTGGCCGCGAGATCATCGATTCCCGCGGTAACCCCACGGTCGAAGCCGACGTCATTCTGCAGAACGGCACCATCGGCCGCGCGGCGGTGCCCTCGGGCGCCTCCACCGGCGCCCGGGAGGCCGTGGAGCTGCGCGACGGCAACGGGCAACGTTACGGCGGCAAGGGCGTGCGCAAGGCGGTGGGCAACGTCAACGGCGCCATTCGCGACGCGCTGGTCAGCATGGACGTGCAGGACCAGCAGTCGATCGACCGGCGCCTGATCGAGCTCGACGGAACGGAGAACAAGTCACGGCTGGGTGCGAACGCCATCCTCGCCGTCTCGCTGGCCTGTGCCCATGCCGCGTCGCGCTCGTCAGGGATCCCACTGTATCGACTGATGGGTGAGGAATCGGTAATGCCCGTGCCCATGATGAACATCATCAACGGCGGCGCCCACGCGGACAACAACGTGGATATCCAGGAGTTCATGATCCTGCCGGTGGGGGCGCCCCGATTCTCGGAGGCGGTACGCGCCGGAGCCGAGATCTTCCATGCGCTGCGCAAGGTGCTGCACGGGCGCGGCCTGAACACGGCGGTGGGCGACGAGGGCGGCTTCGCGCCTGACCTGCCGTCCAACCGCGCGGCGCTGGACACCATCGCCGAAGCCGTGGAGAAGGCCGGCTTCCGCCTGGGCGAGGACATCCTGCTCGGTCTCGACGTGGCCAGCTCCGAGTTCTACCGGGACGGCGTGTACCGGCTGGACTCCGAGGAGCGGGAGTTCGACGCCGCCTCTTTCGCGGACTACCTGGCCGGCCTCGTCGATGCCTATCCCATTATCACCGTCGAGGACGGCATGGCCGAGGACGACTGGGACGGCTGGAAGCTGCTGACCGAACGGCTCGGGGACCGGGTGCAGCTGGTCGGTGATGACCTGTTCGTGACCAACACCCGCATATTGTCGCGGGGCATCGAGGATGGCATCGCCAACGCGATCCTGATCAAGCCGAATCAGATCGGGACGCTGACCGAGACGCTGGCCGCCATCGACATGGCCGTGGAGGCCGGCTACGGCGCCGTGGTCTCCCACCGCTCAGGCGAGACCGAGGACGCCACCATTGCCGATATCGCGGTGGGCACCCGGGCCACCCAGATCAAGACCGGCTCCATGTCGCGTTCGGATCGCATTGCGAAGTACAATCAGCTCCTGCGGATAGAGGAGGCCCTCAACCACGGGGCGACCTACGCGGGTCGCGGGGCCTTCCCGATACCGGGGGCTGAAGAAGGCTGAAGTCTGACGTGCGCTGGTTCCTCGCCCTGCTGCTGCTTCTTTTCCTCGCTCTCCAGGCGGACCTCTGGCTGTCCGACGACGGCTATCGCAAGACCCGGGAGCTGCGCAGTGCCGTGGCCGAGGCGCGGCAGGAGAACGAGTCGCTGGCGGCGCGCAACGCGGCCCTGGAGGCCGAGGTGCAGAATCTGAAAACCGGCTCCGAGGCGGCCGAGGAGCGCGCCCGCAGCGATCTCGGCCTCATCGGTCGCCGCGAGACCTTCTACCAGGTCGTCCCGGCCGACTGAGCCCGGTGCATCTCCCCGACTGGCCCCGCGCGGGCGGTGGTCCCGCCGGCAGCGCGCGGCTGAAGGCCTCACCGGGAGACTTCGTCGTGGAGGAGGAACTCGGCTTCGAGCCGTCCGGCGACGGCCCCCATCATTTCCTGTTCGTGGAGAAGACCGGCTGCAACACGCAGTGGGTGGCTGCCCGGTTGGCGGCGCATGCCGGCGTGCGCCCGCGGGAGGTGGGCTACGCCGGGCTGAAGGACCGGCACGCCCGCACCCGCCAGTGGTTCAGCGTGCCGCTGCGCGACGCGTCGCCCACCGACTGGTCCGGCTTCCAGGCCGCGGGCGTGCAGCTGCTGACGGTGACCCGGAACCGCCGCAAGCTCCGCCGGGGCGCGCTCAGGGGCAACCGCTTCGAGCTGCGCCTGCGCGACGTGCGGGCCGACCCCGACGCGCTGGACGAGGGCTTCCGCCGCCTGGCCGCGGCCGGCGCGCCCAATTACTTCGGGGCCCAGCGCTTCGGCCGCGAAGGCGGCAACCTGGAGCTGGCGCGCCGGCTGTTCGACGGCGGTCGGCTGGGCCGGCGCGAACGGGAGTTCGCGCTGTCGGCGGCCCGGGCCTGGCTGTTCAACCAGGTACTGGCGCGGCGGGTCGGCGACGGCAGCTGGGATCGCGCGCTCGACGGCGAGGTGCTGATAATCGATGGTCGCGGCAGTGTGTTCACAGCCGACGTCGTCGACGAGACCCTGACCGCAAGGGTGGCGGCCGGCGAGCTGCACCCGACAGGCCCTCTGTGGGGACGGGACGGCCTGCGGCCCGGCGCCTGGGTGGCGGCCGCTGAGCAGGCGGCCTCGTCGGAGTGGGGCTGGATGGCGGCCGGCCTGGAAGCCGCCGGGCTGGAGATGGCCCGGCGCAGCCTGCGTCTTTCACCGCGTGACCTCGAATGGTGCCGGGAGGCGGGGGACTGGCGGCTCGCGTTCTCGCTGCCGGCCGGGGAGTACGCCACCACGCTGGTGCGCGAAGTTCTCGCCACCGGGTGAGGGCTCAGAGCGGTTTCAGGAGGACGTAGACGGCGCCGGTGCCCCCGTGTACCGGCTTCGCGGAGGCGAAGGCGAGCACGCCGTCCCATTGCCGCAGCCAGCCGTCGACCCGGTGTTTCAGCACCGGACCCCGGTGGCCCGAGCGTTTGCCCTTGCCGTGGATCACCCGCACGCAGCGGTGGCCGCGGGCGCGGCTCTCGTTCAGGAACTCGCCCAGCACGTGTTTCGCCTCGTTCACGGTCAGCCCGTGCAGGTCGGTTTCGGCCTCGATGCGGTAGGCGCCCCGGGCGAGCTTCTGCATGGCACGGGAGCTGAGGCCCGGGCGGTGGAAGCGCAGCTGCTCGCCGCTCAGGCGCTCCTGGTCGGAAATGGTGTGTGCGAGGCTCTCGGCCAGCACGGCGTCGTCGTCGGCGCGGCGGAAGCGGGCCCGGGGTGGCGGTGCCCGGCGCGGAGTCTCGATGCGGTCGATGCTGATCGGCCGTGCGTCGCCGACACTCTGCCGGAACAGTGCGATCTCCTCCTCGCTCGGCCCGTCGCCGCCTCGTCTGTCGTCCGTCATCACCGCCTCCCTGCCCTGGTGTGCGGCACCGCAAAGTTCTGCCCGCATACCGTCGGGCGCCCTAGGTACCGGTGCGAACATTGAGTATAGTTAGCGCCGTCCATCAGCACCAACGACAGGCTCACACCGGTTTTGCGAATTCTTGTCAGTAACGACGACGGGCACCTGGCCGAAGGGGTGCGGGTGCTCGCCGACGCGCTCGAGCGGCTGGGCGAGATCACCGTGATGGCGCCGGACCGCAACCGCAGCGGAGCCAGCAATTCCCTCACGCTGGAGTCGCCGCTGAGGGTGATCCGCACCGGCGAGCGCCGCTACTGTGTGAACGGCACCCCCTCCGACTGCGTCCACTTGGCGGTTTCCGGCTTCCTGCACGACGAACCGGACATGGTGGTTTCCGGCATCAACGAGGGCGCGAATCTGGGCGACGACGTGATCTATTCCGGCACCGTCGCGGCGGCGATGGAGGGCCGCTTCCTGGGGCTGCCGGCCATCGCGATCTCGCTGGTGGGTAACAGCCCGGTGCACTACGACACCGCCGCCAGGGCGGCGGTGACCCTGCTGGAGCGCATGCAGCGTCATCCGCTGCCTCCGGATACCATCCTGAACGTGAACGTTCCCGACCGGCCCTGGGACGAACTCGCGGGCATGGAGATCGCACGCCTCGGCTTCCGCCACCGTTCGGAGGCAGTGGTGCGCGACCGGGATCCGAAGGACAAGCCCATCTACTGGATCGGCCCGGCGGGCGGCGGCCAGGATTCCGGGCCCGGCACCGACTTCAACGCCATCGCCCGCGGGCGGGTTGCCGTCACCCCGCTGAAGGTGGACCTCACCCGCCACGAGGTGTTGGACGACATGCGTACCTGGCTGGCCGATGATTGACAGCGCCGCGCACCGGGGCATCGGCATGACGTCGGCGCGCACGCGCAACCGGCTGGTGGAGCGGCTGCGGGCCGGCGGTATCCGCGACGAGCGGGTGCTGGAGCGCATCCTGGCCGTACCGCGCCACCTCTTCGTCGACGAGGCGCTGGCGAGCCGGGCCTATGAGGACACTGCGCTGCCCATCGGCCACGGCCAGACCATCAGCCAGCCGTTCATCGTGGCGCGCATGACCGAGGCCCTGCTGAAAGGGTTACCGGGCGGCCGCATTCTGGAGATCGGCACCGGCTGCGGTTACCAGACCGCGGTGCTCGCGCCGTTGGTGGGCGAGATCTACACCATCGAACGCCTGCTGCCGTTGATGACCCGGGCCCGCCGGCGGGTCGGGGAACTCGGTATCTCGAACGTGCGTTTCCGCCGCGGCGACGGCTGGGCCGGCTGGCCGAAATACGGGCCCTACGACGGCATCCTGGTGGCCGCGGCGCCGGAGCGCGTGCCCGAGGCGCTGCTGGCCCAGCTGGCGCCCGGCGGGCGGCTGGTGCTGCCGGTGGGCTCGGCCCGGCGGCAGGAACTCGTGGCCATCGTGCACCGGGAGGACCGTTATGAACAGATCTCCCTCGGACCGGTCAGCTTCGTCCCGCTGGTGGCCGGGGCCTAGCGGGAGCGCATCGGGATGAAGATATTCGGCGGACTTTACGACCGGGTCCTGTCCTGGTCGGCCCATCCTCACGCCCGCTGGTACCTGGGCGGACTCAGCTTCGCCGAGTCCTCCTTTTTCCCCATACCGCCGGACGTGATGCTGGCCCCGATGTGCCTCGCCCGGCCCGGCAGCGCGCTGTCGCTGGCGTCGCTGACCACGGTCACTTCCGTGGCGGGCGGCATCGCCGGTTACGCCATCGGCTACTTCGCCCTGGAGGCCATCGAGCCGCTGCTGAAGGATCTCGGCTACTGGGACGCCTATCTCACGGGCCGGGAGTGGTTCACCGAGTGGGGCGTGCTCGCCGTACTGATCGCCGGTTTCTCGCCGATCCCGTACAAGATCTTCACCATCTCCGCCGGCGCGGCGGCGATGGCTTTCCCGGGTTTCGTCATCGCCTCGTTCTTCGGCCGGGGCGCGCGTTTCTTCCTGGTGGCCGGCCTGATCGCGCTGGGCGGTCAGCGCTTCGCGGACGGGCTGCGCCGCCGCATCGACCTGCTCGGCTGGCTGTTCGTCGCGCTCTGTCTCGTCGTGGTGGCCATCGTCGCGGCCCGCTGATGCGCGGCCTCCGGCGAGCGTCGGCCCTGTGTCTGGCCGCCGCGCTGCTCGCGGCCTGCGGCGGGCGGGCGCTGAACTGGGAGGGCGAAGTCCCTGCCGCCCACATCGTGCGCAGCGGCGAAACCCTGTATTCCATCGCCTGGCGCTACGGCCTGCAGGTGCGCGACGTGGCGCGCTGGAACGGGCTGGGCGACGGCTCGTTGATCCATCCCGGTCAACGCCTCGTGCTCCGGCCGACGGCGGCTGCCTCCCGGGGTGGGGCGGCCGGCAGCAATGCGCCCGGGGCGGGGCGGGCAGGCGCGGCCGCGAATCTGCCGCCGCCGGCCTGGCGCTGGCCCACCGAAGGTGCGGTTTCGTCGGGTTTCGGCGAGGACAACGCGGCACGTACCGGCGTGCTGATCGACGGGCGGCTCGGTCAGGAGGTGCGGGCCGCCGCCGACGGCGAGGTGGTGTACGCGGGCAGCGGCCTGATCGGCTACGGCAAGCTCGTGATCATCAAGCACAACGCCACCTATCTCAGCGCCTACGGCCACAACCGGTCCCTGCACGTCGCCGAGGGTGAGGCGGTGAAGCAGGGCGAGCGCATCGCGGAGATGGGCGAAGGGCCGGGGCGGCGGCCGCGGCTGCATTTCGAGATCCGGCGCAACGGCGACCCGGTGGACCCGCGCCCGTTCCTCCCCTAGACGGCATGACACCGGCCTGCGGAGCCGCAGCTCGACCCGTCGCTAGTCGATGACGAGCGCTGCCACCACCCGGCGCTCCTCCGCCGTGAGGATGTTGAAGGTGCGGCAGGCGGCGCGGGTGTCCATGACTTCGAGGCCGATGCCGCAACGGGCGAGATCACGGGTGATGCCCGCGGCGGGGAAACGCAGGCTGCGCCCGGAGCCGAGCAGCAGGATCTCCGGCGCGAACTCCACGGCGGGTGCGAGGCCGGCCGCCTCGAGCGTGTCCACGTCCGTGCAGTCCCATGCCCGGACTTCCTCGGGCAGCAACAGGATGCTGGAGCGGTACAGCGTGCCGCTCACGGTGATCCCCTCCTCGGAGCAGGCCGTGATATTCAGTCCGGCGGGTGTGTCTAGGGTGAATTTCATGACGTATGATGCCGGCCCGGATGAGGGCAATAGCCAAAGGCCCGACCATAGGGATTCCGCGGGTGGTGTCAACGCCCGACGGCCCGCCAGCTGACGACCCGGAACACTCGATGAAGTCTCTCCTGTTCCTCACGGATCTCGACCAGAACGCGCTCGCCGGGGCGCTGCCCGGCGTCGAGGGTGCGGGCGGGCCCCGTGCGCCGCATGCGGCGAGTGCCGCCGCCGGCTGGCTGGGAGTGCCCGTGCCGGCGCCGGCGGCCGTGCTCAGACTGCGGGGCGAATCGCCGCCGTCCGCGCCGGCCGGCGGCTGGCTCGCCTGCATGGATCCGGTCTCCATGGCTGCCGACATGCGCGAGCTGCACCTGCTGGACGATGCGCCCGCGCTCGCCGCGGATGAGGCGTCCGCACTGCGCCGGAGCATCCTGCCGAGCCTGGAGGAGCGGGGCTTTTCGCTGCAGGTCGGCGCGCCGGGCCGCTGGTACGTCGCCGCGCACGAAGAGCGGGCCTTCAGGGCGGCGGCGCCGGCGGTGGCACGGGCCGGCCGGATCCGGGACGAACTCCCCGCGGGACCGGACGGGGGCGTGTTCCGTGCCCTCGGCAACGAGATCCAGATGCTCTGGCATGATCATCCGGTCAACGAGGAGCGGGTCGGCCGGGGGCTGGCGCCGGTCAACTCGGTCTGGTTCTGGGGCGGCGGCCAGACGGCCATGCAAGGCGCCACGGGTGCCGGCGGCGCGCGGCGGCTGCCCCCCCTGTACGCCACCGATCCGCTCCTGCGCGGGCTCTGGCTCGAACTCGGCGCCGAGCCGGCTGCGCCGCCGGCCGGCG
This sequence comes from uncultured Woeseiaceae bacterium, assembly GCA_964602525.1. Taxonomy (GTDB): domain Bacteria; phylum Pseudomonadota; class Gammaproteobacteria; order Steroidobacterales; family Woeseiaceae; genus Lentisalinibacter. The sequence continues at coordinate 6,358 of CAZRSA010000021.1, read as the reverse complement.
AAGCGGCGGCCCGCGCGCTCGCGGCCGGTGCGGTGATGGCCCTACCGGGAGCAGCTCTCACGGACCCGGGACTGCGCAGGACGCTGCGGCGCGGACGCCTCGTCATAGTCACGCGCGACGGGCTCACGGCCGTGCCGCCGCGCCGCGGCCTGCGGTCGCTGCTTGCCTGGGGACGGCGATGAGTGCAGGCGGACTGCCCATCGTGCGGCGCCCGGCGGATGTCGGCGAGGCATTGCCGGCGTCGCTGCACCCGGTGCTGCGCCGGGTCTACGGCGCCCGTGGCATCACGTGCGCGGAGGAGCTGGAACTGGGCCTGCGCCATCTCGCGCCGGTGGGGCGGCTCGCCAACCTGGAGCGGGCGGTGGACGTGTTGCTCGCCCACCGGGAAGGCCGTATCACGGTCGTCGGTGACTTCGATGCGGACGGCGCCACGAGCACCGCGCTGGTCCTGCGCTGCCTGCGGCGGTTCGGCTTCGGTGTGGTGGACTCGCTGGTGCCGAACCGGTTCGACTTCGGTTACGGGCTGACGCCGGAGATCGTGGAAGTCGCGGCGGAGTCGGGTCCCTCCCTGCTGGTCACGGTGGACAACGGCATCTCGAGCCTGCGGGGCGTCGAGCGGGCCCGGGAACTCGGCATCGAAGTACTGGTGACCGATCATCACCTGCCGGGCGAACGCCTGCCCGCCGCGGCGGCCATCGTCAATCCGAACGTGCCGGGCGATCCCTACCCCAGCAAATACCTGGCCGGCGTGGGCGTCGCGTTCTGCGTGATGGCGGCGCTCGGGCGCCGGCTGGAGTCCGACGGCATGGCCGGCGCCGGGCGCGTTGCCGCCGATTACCTCGACCTGGTCGCCCTCGGCACGGTTGCGGACGTGGTCCCGCTCGACCGCAACAACCGGGTCCTGGTACGCCAGGGCCTCGCCCGCATACGCGCGGGCGCGGCCGTGCCCGGCATCCTGGCCCTGCTGCAGGCGGCCGGCCGCGACCCGCGCCGCGTTGTGGCCGGTGATCTCGCTTTCGGGGTGGCGCCGCGGCTGAATGCGGCGGGGCGGCTCGAGGACATGAGCACCGGCATCGAGGCGCTGGTATCGGATGCCGTGGCCGAGGTACGCGGGCTGGCGGCCCGGCTGTCCGAGATCAACGACGAGCGCCGGCGCATCGAGGCGCGCATGCAGGCCGATGCGCTGTCGGCCGTGGAGCAGATCGAGCTGCCGGCGGGGGAGGGCGGGCTGCCGGCCTGCGTCAGTCTGTACGACCCCGGCTGGCACCAGGGCGTCGTCGGACTCGTGGCCTCCCGGGTACGGGAGCGGGTCAACCGGCCGGTGATCGCGTTCGCCGACGCCGGCGGCGGCGAGCTCAAGGGATCCGCACGCTCGGTGCCGGGAGTGCACATCCGCGACGTGCTGGCCGCGGTGGCGGCGGCGGCCCCGGAACTGATCGACCGCTACGGCGGTCATGCCATGGCGGCCGGCCTGAGCCTGCCGCGTGTAAACCTGGAGCAATTCCGGCGGCTGGCCGCGAGCCGGGTGGCCGAATGCTTCCCGGACGCGGACTTCAGCGGCACGCTACTGACCGACGGCGCGCTCGGGTCGGCGGACATCGACCTGCCGCTGGCCGAAGCGCTGCGCGAGGCGGGTCCGTGGGGCCAGGGCTTCCCCGAGCCGCTGTTCGACGGCGTGTTCGGCGTGCGCGAGGCCCGCATCGTGGGCGAGCGCCACTGGAAGCTCCGGCTCGCCGCTGCGGATGCGGCCGGCGGACGCGGCGAGGCGGTGGACGCCATCGCCTTCAACCAGGTGGATGCGGTGACGGTGATGCCCGGCCACCGCGTCCATATCGCCTATCGCCTGGACGTTAACGAGTACGGCGGCATCCGCCGTCCGCAGCTCGTCGTGGAGAGCATGCAGCGGCTCTAGCGCGCCCGCCCGTGTTAGACTGCGCGGCTTGTTTTTCGGAGGGTCGGGTGTAATGGACACCAACCAGATCAGGGCGGAAATCGAGGATCTCTCGGGCAGGGCAGAGGCCCTGAGGAGGTATCTTTGACTACGCCGGCAAGTCGGAACGGCTGACCGAGGTACTGCGCGAGCTGGAGGACCCGGCCGTTTGGCAGGATCCCGAGCGCGCCCAGGCGCTGGGCCAGGAGCGCGCCGAGCTGGAGCGGGTGGTCGGCACCCTCGAGCGCATCGGCACACGCCTGGAGGATGCCGGCGAGCTGCTGGAGATGGCCGCCGAGGAGGACGATGCCGATACGCTCTCCTCCATCGAGAGCGACGTCGGCGGGTTGGCGCGGGACGTGGAGGCGCTCGAGTTTCGCCGCATGTTCGCCGGCGAGATGGACGCATCCAATGCCTTCATGGATATCCAGTCCGGCGCCGGCGGCACCGAGGCGCAGGACTGGGCCGAGATGCTGCTGCGCATGTATCTGCGCTGGGCCGAGAACCACGGCTTCAGGACCGAGATGATCGAGGCCTCGGCCGGGGAGGTGGCCGGCATCAAGAGCGCCACGGTGAAGTTCGTCGGCGAATACGTCTACGGCTGGCTGAGGTCGGAGACCGGTGTGCACCGGCTGGTGCGCAAATCGCCGTTCGACTCGGGCAACCGCCGCCATACCTCCTTTGCCTCGGTGTTCGTCTCGCCGGAGGTGGAGGACGACATCGACATCGAGATCGACCCCTCCGATCTGCGCATCGACGTCTACCGGGCCAGCGGCGCCGGCGGCCAGCACGTCAACCGGACGGAATCTGCCGTGCGCATCACCCACGAGCCGACGGGTATCGTGGTGCAATGCCAGAACGACCGCTCCCAGCACAAGAACAAGGCGACGGCCATGAAGCAGCTGAAGGCCAAGCTCTACGAGCTGGAGCTGCAGAAACGTCGTTTGGAGGCCGACGCGCTGGAGGACTCCAAGGCGGACGTGGGCTGGGGCAATCAGATACGCTCCTACGTGCTCGACCAGTCCCGCATCAAGGACCTGCGCACCGGTGTCGAGACCGGCAACACCCAGGCCGTGCTGGACGGCGACCTGGACGAGTTCATCGAGGCCAGTCTGAAGCAGGGCCTCTAGCAGACCAGTCGAGGAAGAAGCATTGAGTCAGGACAAGCCCGCGGAACCCGAGAACAAGCTCATTGCCGAGCGGCGGCGCAAGCTCGCCGACGTGCGCGAGACGGGCGGCGCCTATCCGAACGATTTCCGCCGCAATGCGCTGGCGGGCGAGCTGCACGCCGCGTGGGACGCCGTGGAGGGCGAGGCGCTGGAGGAGCAGGCCGTGCGCGTCTCGGTGGCCGGACGCATGATGGCGAAGCGTGTAATGGGCAAGGCCAGTTTCGCCAAGCTGCAGGACCGCACGGGGCAGATCCAGCTCTACGTCCAGCGCGATGCGCTGGCCGAGGGGGTCTACCAGGCGTTCAAGGGCTGGGATCTGGGCGATATCCTCGCCGCCGAGGGCACGCTGTTCAGGACCCGCACCGGAGAACTCAGCGTGAAGGTCGACAGCCTGCGGCTACTGGTGAAATCCCTGCGGCCGCTGCCCGAGAAGTGGCACGGGCTGACCGACCAGGAGACCCGCTACCGGCAGCGTTACGTGGATCTCATCATCAACGAGGACAGCCGGGGGATCTTCACCATCCGCTCGCAGATCGTCTCCTGCATCCGCGATTTCATGGACGAGCGGGACTACCTGGAGGTGGAGACGCCGATGATGCAGACGCTGCCGGGCGGCGCGCTCGCGCGTCCCTTCGTCACCCATCACAACGCGCTCGACATGCAACTCTATCTGCGCATCGCTCCGGAGCTGTTCCTGAAACGCCTGGTCGTGGGCGGATTCGAGCGGGTCTACGAGATCAACCGCAACTTCCGCAACGAGGGCATCTCCACCCAGCACAACCCCGAGTTCACGATGCTGGAGCTCTACTGCGCCTACGCGGACTACCGCGACCTGATGGACCTGGTGGAGAGCCTGATGCGCGAGGTCTGCGCGGCGGTCACCGGCGGCACCGCTATCGAATACCAGGGCCGGCGCTACGACTTCGCCCCCGCCTTCCGCCGCGTCACGGTCGAGCAGTCGATACTGGACGCAAACGCCGCGCTCGACGCCGGTCGGGTGCGGGAACGGGAGCACCTGGCAGAAGTGGCGGAGTCCCTCGGCATCCCGGTGCTGCCCGGCTACGGCCCGGGCAAGCTGCAGATCGAGATCTTCGAGAAGACGGTGGAAGACACGCTGGACCAGCCGACCTTCGTCACCGCCTATCCCGTGGAGGTCTCACCGCTGTCCCGGCGGAGTGACGCCGATCCGTTCGTCGCCGAGCGCTTCGAGTTCTTCGTGGCCGGTCGGGAGATCGCCAACGGGTTCTCGGAGCTGAACGACCCTGAGGACCAGGCGGAACGTTTCCGGACCCAGGTGGAGAACCGCAGCGCCGGCGACGAGGAGGCCATGTCCTACGATGAGGACTACATCCGGGCGCTGGAATACGGCATGCCGCCCTGTGCCGGGCTTGGCGTGGGCATCGATCGGCTGGTGATGCTGCTGACCGACTCGCCGTCGATCCGCGATGTGCTGCTGTTCCCCTACATGCGCCCCGAGCACGGCGAGCCGTCGCAGGACGCTCGGGAAGACAAATGGGAAGACACCCGGGACGACACCGAGGCAGATGCTCAGGCGCCCTCGGCCTCCGGCACCGAGTAGGGGAGGTCCTTCGCGGCGGCGGGCGTGCCGTCCTCGAGGCCGAGCTCGCCACCCAGCTGCTTGATTGAGACCACCGCGAGGAGTTCGCTGCCGCCGTCGACGGCCCCGGACTGCACCGCGGTCCCGGCGGCGGCGCCGGCCTCGTCCAGCAGCCGCGAGCCCGGCGCGGGCGGCGGCGCCGCGGCCGCGAAACGCAGCATGCGCCGGGAAGGGCGCCCCAGGTTCTCGGTGCGCGCGACCACCTCCTGCCCGGTGTAGCAGCCCTTGTCGAAGCTGATTGCATCGAGCAGGTCCAGGTTCAGCATGTGGGGCGTGAATGCCTCCACCGTGTCCGGATGCAGCGCGGGTCGCCCGGCACGGATGCACGCGAGGTTCCAGGCCTCTGCGGACAGCAGGGTATCCGGATCCAGCTCGTCGAGGTGGGCGGCCGCCGCACAGATCTCCATCACCCGGGGGTCGCTGCCCGGCAGCGGCCGGATGGCCAGCACGGGTTCGCCCTCGGGCAGCTGCACGCCGCCCGGCCCGCAGTCCACCGCGGCGAGACGTACGCCGGGCTCCGCCGCGATGTCCACGTCCGCGCGCAGGCGGTAACGCAGCAGGCCCTCGGCGAAGTCGTCGGCCTGCCACCCGGGGAGGAAAGCGAGCACCCGGTCGCCGTCGGCCACGAGGGTGACGAGCGCTTTCACGCGGCCCTTCGGGTTGCACCAGGCGGCGGTCAGGATCGGGTCCCGGTCAAGCCGATGGACGTCCTGGGTGAGCTGTCCATGCAGAAAGCCGATACGGTCGGTACCGGTCACTGCGAGGCAGACGGGCGTGTCGGAGATCGCATTCAAAGTGCCGCCTCCCGGGCTGTGTCCGGGCCGCGGCGGGCGCCCCCGGCGCGGCCCCGTACAAGGGTTTGACTCAGTTCCGGCGGGTGCATCCGCACACCGCGTCTGGCATACTTCATACATGTGCAAGCAACCGCCGGAAACCGTCCCGGAGAGTGGCGACGGAGGCCGTGAAGAGCCAGCAGACACGCCGTCTCCGGGTGATGACGCGCCGAAAGAGATCGGCGGTCGCCAGGGGCCCGATCCTACGCGTTACGGCGACTGGGAGAAAGGCGGCCGTTGCATAGACTTCTGAGGTGCCCACGAGCTGAAGCGCCGCGGGCGCAGGGTACATCCGCCACGACGAGTCCGCCGTCCGTGGCCCGGGCCGGGTAGCCACCGGACGGGTCCGCAGGCGGCGGCGCGCGACAAAGCTTCGACAACAGCATCGACATCGGCTCCGGCAGACGAAACACACTTTATGGACAACACCAACAGGCCGCTCTCACCCCACATCGGCGTCTATCGCTGGCGCATCACCTCCACGCTTTCCATTCTGCACCGGGGCACCGGGCTGGCGCTGTCGCTGTCGGCCCTGCTGCTGGCCGCCTGGCTGCTGGCCGCCGCCTCCGGTGCCGGGGCCTATCAGGCCGTCACCGCCTTCATCGTGTCGCCCTTCGGGCTGCTGATCCTCGCCGGCGCCAGCTACGCGTTCTTCTTCCACCTCGCCAACGGTATCCGGCATCTTTTCTGGGACGCGGGCATGGGCTTCGAGATGAAACAGGCGAGGGCTTCCGGCTGGAGCGTGGTGGCCGTCAGCATCCTGGCGACGGTGGCTCTCTGGGTGATCGTATTCGCCTCCGGCAGCTAG
>CAZRSA010000020.1:0-29608 GCA_964602525.1 uncultured Woeseiaceae bacterium | reverse complement strand
GGTTATTCAGAAAGTCTTCGGCCAATCCGGCGTCGCAGGAGGGAATGCGTTCCACCAGCAGGCACGGACGCTCACCGAGGGCTCCGCAGCGGTTACGCTCGAGACAGCGTCCGCCCACGTTGGCAAGGCCCTCGTCGCACAGGCCGAGCACCGGGCTGACCCCGGCCACGAGATTGCCGGCGGCGCAGGCATTGGATTTGCTTACGCCTGCCAGGGTGCGAACGTAACCCTCCGGACAGGACCAGCAGCTGCCGCCGCGGCTCGGGTCGAAGAAGGAGCCGTCGGGGCAGGCGAGGCGCTTCTCCAACGCCGCTCTTGTGAAGGACGGACCGCGCCATTTCGTACAGGCATTGTTCGCCGTGACAGGCGCGGCGGTGCGGGTGTAGCCACGCGGACAACTGTAGCAAGAACCGTTCGGATCCCAGAATTGCCCTTTGCCGCAGTCGGTGCCAAGCAGGCCTTTGCCGCGCCCGTGGCGTTTTGCCTTTTTCGTCGTCTCACCCGGTGGCCGCATGCAGGCGTTACCGGAGTTCACCGGCGTCACCTGTCGGACCGTGCCCGACGGACAGCTCCAGCAGCTGCCGCCATTGATGGGATCGAAGAACGAGCCCTTCGGGCAACCCTTCGGCTTCTGGCCCTCGTAGGTGGCGGGTGCGACCGAGCACGCCGGCTGGCCGAGACTGCCGCATTGCATGGCGTCGAAGTTGACGGCATGGCCGGTCACGGGTGCGCCGAGGAGCAAAGCTAGAGCGGAGCAGGTGATCAGGTGGACGACGAGACGGTACATGCTGACTCCATGAATCGAGGCCCGCCATGCGGGCAGTGGCTGGCAGGAGGGCCTTCAGGCCCGACGCGAAGTTGAGAATCCAGGGCCGCGGGAACCATCGGTCACTTCTGAGCGAGCACGACGTTGAAGATGGCGCTCAACGGGGCCGCGGGGCCCGTCTTCAGCGGCTGAAACTCGACGGTCAGTTGCTTGCGGGCCTCCGGCGAGTGGCGCAGGTAGATTGGATCCGCGGCGTTATCCTCGGCCTCGCCGGCGTCGTAGATCCGGGTGATGAGGGGCAGGTGACCGGGCGCCGTCACCCGCATTTGAATGTGCGGCGAGCGTCCCGCGCAGGGAACGGGGCGGATAGTGCGGAAGTGGTAGTTTCCACCCCAATCGGTGGTGGTGACGCCGTAGCCTGCGAAGTGCTGATCGGCGCGCCCCGATGCTTGCGCATGGCGGTACACGCCCCTCGCATCGCATTGCCAGATTTCGACCCGCGCGGCATGGACAGCACCGCCGCCGGTGTCCAGCACACGGCCCGACAGATAGACGGCATGGCCGGCGGCAAGGGGAATGCTGCGGCCTTCCTCTACCCCCGTGCCGCTTGCGCCGCGCGCCATATTCGGGCGCCGCGGCACGATGCGCAGCAGGTCGTTGTCCACGTCGGCAGGGAACGCGGTGGGATAGAACGAGCCCTGCGTGTCCCGGGGCGTCGCCACCAGCTGCCCGTCCCGGTCGAGGAGCTCGCCATGCGCGCTGCCCGGCGGCGCCAGCAGAAAGGCGCTCAGGGGCAACAGAAGACTCCGGCGACTGAATCGACACTTCTGTTTCACCCGGGCCGAGCGGCGGTCGCGCAGACGATGCCTGTTCATCTCCCCCTTGTCCGTGTTTCAGTGGGTGTTACCGGGAAAAGCAGCAACCCGGTGCGAATCCGATCACGGGAGGCGCAGATTTTGTTCGGGCCGTGGCGGCGGGTCAGCGAGCGGCAGGCAGTAAGGCCCGGGGAGGGAATTCAGGACGGATCTCGACGCCGGTCACCCGAAATCGGGACACGACTCCGCCATGCTCCCGTCGTCACCCCTGTTGTCGAGATGCGCGGGAAGGCCGAGCGGTTGCCGGCCGGCCAACGGAATCAGCGGAACGTGGTCCTTACCCGGTCGCGCAGGAGATCGATCAGCAGGCCCTGATAGTAGTCCGGGCCGCGCTCGGTGGCGGCATCCAGCATGCCCTCGAGCTGCTCCGCGCTAACCTCGAGGTCCCCGCAGGCGGTGAAGGTGCCCTTCACGGCGTAGTAGGGAAAACCGACGAGCCCGGCATAGCGGCCGGCCTCGGCGGAGCGGCGGATGAGCTCACCGCCGTAGCAGGGATCCGCTTCCATGCCGCTCCAGCCCGTTACCAGGATGTAACCCATGACAAACAGGGACTGGGGATAGCCGGCGCGGAGCGCTACCTGCCGATACGGCGTGGCCTTCTCGTGCATGCCGGCGTAACCGTAGGCCCGGGCCAGCTGGTAGTTCAGGCGCGGGTTGTCGGGGTCGGCCTCCAGCGCCTGCCTGCAGGCCTCGATGGCGGCGGGTACGTCCATCTCCGCCCGGCTGACGCCCGCGGTGACAGCGTTCGGGTCGGAAGGATGGCCAGCCAGCCGGTCGCACTCCGTGACGTCGGAGGAATGGTCCCCGGCCGAATAGACGCCGATCTCGTCCAGGGGGACGTGGAGGGAGTCGTTGTCGGCCGCCGCCGCGACAGACATCAGCAGCAAGGACAGAGAGAACACGGAAAAGGAAGCTGGGCGCATACTCGAGACTCCATCACCGGACGAGAGCAACTTAGCCCCGCGCGGCGATGCGATCAAGCAGTGCCGCTTCCCCTGCCTCCTGCTACCACTCCCGCCTCGCCCATCCACGCGCGCAGCTCACCATAGCTCAGCGCGCCCGCATGACGTTCGGCCTCGGTGCCGTCACGGAACAGAATCAGGGTCGGCAGGCCCTTCACCGCGTGCTCGCCGGCCAGTTCCGAATGGCGCACGGTGTCCACCTTCGCCACGAGACACGCATCGTCCAGCTCGTCGGCGATGCGTTCCACCGCCCGGTCCATCATGAGACACGGCCCGCACCACGCGGCCCAGAAATCGACCACCACCGGCCGCCCGCTGCCGATCATGCTCGCGAGTGTCTCCCTGTCTGCATCGATTGGCTCACCGCCGCGACAGCCGGTTACGACCCCCTCCTCCGCAGTCTGCGACCCGGCAGACCGCCGGCGCCGCGACATAGCGAGAAACGGCCAGCGGAACACGGCGATCATGTTGCTCACCAGCATCAGCAACACGATTGCGACGTAGCCGAGCAGACGCAGCGGCAGGAGACCCGCACGGTGGCGGGTCCGCTTGAGCCAGTGCTCCAGCGCATTCACCCGGGAAAGCAGCCGGTCGGAAAGCGATTCCTGGTACTCGTCGGCCATCGTGAAAAAAGGATTCGCAGCAACAAATGCCCCGCGCGGTGATGGTAACCGCGCGGGGCGTTCGCACGAAAGCCGGTGGAGAGCCGCCTACGCCGTCATTGCAGACAGTTCGGCGCGCAGGACACGTTCCGCCAGTCGTTGTTCCACCACAGCCAGCGGCGGTTGATCATGTCGTCCACCCAGTCCCGGAAGAAAACGCCCTGGGCAGAGTTCTCCGTGTAGAACTTGTCCTCGCCAACAATGGTGTGATCGGTGCCGGCCGCAGTGTAGTACCGGTAGTTCCAGGTCTGCAGCGCCGTCAGGATCTGGTAGGTCCGTGCCCGCAGCGTCCACTCGAACGCGGCTGCAGCAAGTTCCCGGGGGTCCTGCCAGAGTTTCGGTCGATCGGTGTTCCTCGCTATGTTGAAGAAGCCGATCTGGATGAAATCATACGCCGTAGTGTATTGGCCGAAACGCGCATAGGGATAGGCATGGGCCAGGCTCTTGAATGTCTCGACCGTTATATCGTCGGGTCCGGATGCGAAGGCAGACTGAAGCACCGGGGAAAGGTTCTCCTGTACGTTCCAAACGCCGCCCTGCGCGAGCGTACGGTCATAGAAGTCCTGTGTAATCACGCCGTTGGCCGCATCGACCAGAACGCGGATTCGGGCATACCAGGGCAACATCTCGGCGATCGCCGGCATATGGTAGAGGACGCCGTAACCGCCGGCACTCGCGCCGCTCAGAAAAACCTCCCGCGGGGCGTACCCAAAGTCCTTCTTGTAGTGTTTGCGCAACCAGTTGAGCACGAAGGCCACATTATCTGCGCCGCGGTGCCGGACCGTTTCGGTGCGAGCACCAATGTCCTGCTGTGCCTCGTTCCTGATGATGAGCGTGTAGTCCTGATCGCTGGAGCCCGTATGCAGGTCGCCGGTGCAATAGGGGATAAATACCTGTGTGTAGTCATTGATCGGATTGCGTTCAGAGACTTTACCTATCCCGCCGAAGGCGGCTACCGCTTCAGGCTTGTCAATCTCGCTGTCATAGGTCGGCGCCAGGAGGCACGTATTAGGATCCCAGCAGGCGCCACCGCCATCGAAAAAGATGGCGAGCTTGTCCGGGTCACCCTGGCGAAAGTAGAAGCCGAACGTGGACTCACCCTTGTCATCGAGGGCGCAGGCCGTCTGTCCGGCCTTGCCTTCAATCAATTCCCACCGGTCGGCATCCGCCTCGGCAGGCGGCCCGGCAATGGTCAGAATTGAAATCGCAAAGACGAGCGAAATCAGTTTTCGCATGAATACTCCCCCTCATCATTTCGTGGAAATGCAGGGACCGAGTATAGACAACAGCGCAGCGCACGCATGCTGCGATGCATCAACGCCTCGGTAAGAGGCAGCCCCCTGCGTCGGCAAACGCTAAAAGAGAATCAGAATTATTCGACTTGGGATAACCGCTGCGTCGTGTCAGGATGACCTCCGTACGCCGCTGCGGATGTGTGTCCGCCGCTTCGACAACCAGGGAGGAAAGTTCGCATGGCAACCATGAAAGCCGCGGTCGTCAGACAGTTCGGCGCACCGCTGGACGTCACGGACGTGGAGAAGCCCGAGGTCACGGATGACGGCATCGTCGTGAAGATCGCCGCGAGCGGCGTCTGCCACACCGACCTGCACGCAGCCCACGGCGACTGGCCGGTGAAGCCCTCGCCGCCGTTCATTCCCGGCCACGAGGGTGTCGGCACGGTGGCGGAGGTCGGCAGGAACGTCACCTCCGTGAAGGAGGGTGACAGAGTCGGCATCCCCTGGCTCTACACTGCCTGCGGTCACTGCCGCCATTGCGTCAGCGGCTGGGAGACCCTGTGCCATGAGCAGCAGAACACCGGCTACAGCGTCAATGGCGGCTTCGCCGAATACGTGCTGGCCGATCCGGAGTACATCGGCCGCGTACCCGACGGTCTGGACTTCGGCGGGGCCGCACCCGTGCTGTGCGCCGGCGTGACGGTTTACAAAGGCCTGAAGGAGACCGAGGCAAAGCCGGGCCAGACGGTGGTCATCATCGGCATCGGCGGGCTCGGGCACATGGCCGTGCAATACGCGAAAGCGATGGGGCTGCATGTGATCGCCGTCGACACCGTCGCCGACAAGCTCGAACTCGCCCGCTCGCTCGGCGCCGACCAGGTGATCAATGCGAGGGAGCAGGACCCGGTGGCGGAGGTGCAGGCCGGCGGCGGCGCCGAGGGCGTGCTGGTCACGGCAGTGGCGCCGCAGCCCTTCTCCCAGGGCGTCGACATGCTGGCCCGCGGCGGGACCATGGCCCTCGTGGGCCTGCCGCCGGACGACTTCGCGCTGCCCATCTTCGACGTCGTGCTGAGCCGCAAGACCATCCGCGGCTCCATCGTCGGCACACGCAACGACCTGGAGGAGTCGCTCACGTTCGCCGCCGACGGCAAAGTGGCGGCGCGCTATACCACCGAGCCCCTGGACAACATCAACAGCATCTTCGATCGTATGATGAACGCCGAGATCGAGGGGCGCATCGTGATGGAGCTGTAGGCACCCGCGGCACCGGAATCTGAATCGGGAATCGGCCCGGCACCGCCACCGGGAGACAGGTCGCTGCCGACCATAGAGATGACAACCCGTCTGGCGGCACCCGCCGATCGTGTGTGGGCCGAACTGCAGAGGCCGCGTCTGCTGCACTATGTGGCCGCGGGTCGCCTGCAATTCGTGCCGGTGGAGCCGCCGGCGTTTCCGGAGCGCTGGCGGGAAGGCGAGTACCGTGTCGCGCTGCGCGGCCTCGGCCGGCTGCCGCTGGGCGAGCAGGTCATCTCCATCCGCATCCGCGAGAGCGAACGCGAGCTGCACGATCATGGCAGCAGCCCGCTCTTCCGCCGCTGGGAGCATCGCATATCGGTGGAGCCGGACGGGCCGGCGGCCTCGCGCTACACCGACCGCATCGAGTTCGACGCCGGCGTCCTGAATCCTCTGCTTTTACCGCTGGTGAAGCGCTTCTTCCGGCATCGCCAGCGACGCTGGCGGCGGCTGGTCGACAACGGGTTCGATTACTCGGCCGACTGATCCCGTTTGGCACCTGCCTCGGGCGCAACGCGCCATGGCAGAAGCCGGTCGGCATCCCGCACGCACCGGTGAGCATACCGGCAGTCGGGTCAGCCGAACTCCACGGGCTCGTGCCGTTTCAGCACTTCCATGATTTCGGCTTGTGTCGCCTCCGGCGTCCTCACCCGTATCCTGCGGTGTTCCCGGTCTACGAATATCTTCTCACTGGGAATACCGAGTGCACGAAGGTCGTCCTCGACGTTCTTTACGGCAATCTCGTCGCCATAGCTCGCTACCACTTCCGTCATCGCGCTTCCTCCTGGATAGGCGCCCCACTCTGTAGAGATTGACGCTGGCGACGGCAATTCAAGCGGCCATCGCCGGTTACGACCGACGGGCACGAGTCCGAGGCGCTCACTTACCCGCCGATACCATGAGATGCCGGTACGGACCGGCCGCACCGGCCTCTCCACGCGCGCCGGATGCACCGGCCCTCCCGCGACAGCACCGCGGCCTCTTCGCTCAGGGTGAGCGCGTTGTAGGGGTCGGCGGCCGCGTGGTCATCCTCCCCGATAAAGCAGACCCTGCATCACCGCACCGAGCAGCGATGCTAGGCATCAACCCTCTTCCGCGGGCCGCGCCACCTCCACCGGCGTGCGCATGATCAGCTCGCGGTGCGGGAACGGAATGTTGATGTCGTGCTCCTTGAAGCTGTCCCACAGCGCGAGCAACACCTGTCCGCGGATGTTGGTCAGGCCGTTCTGCGGATCGCGGATCCAGAAGCGCACCAGGAAATTCAGTGAGGAGTCGCCGAACTCGGTCATCCAGCAGACGGGTCGTTTCGACGATTCCACACGCGACACGGAAGAGGCGGCCTCGATGGCCAGTTCGATCACCTGGTGGGGATCCGATGAATACGAGACGCCGAACGGCACGTCGATGCGCACCAGGTCGTCGGAGAACGACCAGTTGATGACTTCACGGGTGATGAAGTCCTCGTTCGGGATCAGGTACTCGCGGCCGTCGCGCGTGACCACCGACACGAACCGCGCCCGCAGTTCGCGGATCCAGCCGAACGTCTCGCCCAGCGAAATGGTATCGCCCGGTTTTATCGAGCGGTCGAGCAGGATGATGATGCCGGAGATGAAATTCGAGACGACCTTCTGCAGGCCGAAACCGATACCGACGCCGATGGCACCGGAGAGGACGGTGAATACGGTGAGGTCGATGCCCAGACCGCCGAGGGCGACCAGCGCCGCGACCACGACCAGGGTGATGCGCAGCACCTTGCCGATGAGCACGCGCAGCGACGGCGTCAGCTCATCCGAGCGCTGGATGCGCTGATCCAAGAAATTGCCGAGGCTGGTGGCGGCCCAGAGTGCCACCCCCAGCAGCAGCACGGCCTTGATGGCGACCAGCAGCGTCAGCCTCGAGCCGCCGGTACCGATCTGGAAGCCGATGCCGCCGAGCACGGCGGCGATGTCATCGGTGATCCCGAGTACGATGGCCGCCACGTAGATCCAGCCCAGCAGGGCGAACGTGCGCCCGATGGCACGGCTGCGGATGGCCTGTGAGCCGAACGAGATGACGAGCCACGCGAGGCTCAGCAGCAGTACGTTCGAGAGCAGGATGTCGTTCTCGGGCCAGCCGATGCTGCGCACCAGCACGTCTGCGGTGCCGAGAAACAGCACGTAGAAGATCCAGAACAGCCGCCGCAGCAACAGGACGATCAGGCGCAGGACGCCCGGATAGCCCTCGATGCCGCGCGCACGTTCCTCGAGCCGCGGCTTCGCCCACCAGGTGAGACCCCAGGCAAGTGCGAACAGGCCGATGATCAGCCCCGCCTGGAATATGACGGGCGGCTGTTGCACGTAGCCGAGGGCTACCTGACCGTATTCGGTGGCTCGTGCGAGGTATTCTTCCAAAGCCGCCCCCCCGGACCGTCTTACCCGGTAACACTGTACCAGAGCACACGTGGACCCATGCCGAACATGATCCTCGGAACCGAGAATGCTCGGTACCGACCAGTTACTCGGCGTGGGCCTGGATTAGATCGAAGTGTTGAGAGGGGACGGGCAGAACCGCGGAGGCGAGCCCGAGAACCGACGGACACGGAGGCCGAGGCAGCGACGCTTCCTTTCAGTCCGTTCGTACCGAGGAGAGTGTTGACCGTGTCTCCGGAACAAGGTGTAAACCATGTGACCGGAATACACCTCTGTTTCTTGGTGCCGGAAGAGGGATTCGAACCCCCGACCTACTGATTACAAATCAGTTGCTCTGCCAGCTGAGCTATTCCGGCTTTTCCTTCCTGCCGGGCAATTGTAGGCAAGCCGACGGGAGGGGGCCAGCGCCCGCTTCACACCCGTCGTTCCCGCCGCTCCCCGCCGTCCACGGCTTTTACTGACAATCACTTACGGAAACCCGTATTGATCCTCCGCGCCGCTCGGCTATCCTCATGCAGGTTTACGGCTCCGGGAAACGCCGAGGTTCTGACGTGGGCAAGACACTGCTTCTGTATTTCAGCCTGTACGGACACACCCACCGCATCGCCGAGCGCATCCGCGACCGCATGGCGGAGCTGGGCGAGGACGTGGATGCGGTCTCGATGCTCGACAGCCCGGACGTGGACCCCACGCAGTACGACCGCATCATCCTCGGCGCCTGCATCAGGAACGGCAAGTACAAGCCGCCTGTGTGGGATTTCATCCGCAAGTACAAGCCGCTGCTGGACGAGCGGCCGAGCGCGTTCTTCTCCGTGAACCTGGTGGCCCGCAAACCGGAGAAGAACACGCCGGAGACGAACCCGTACACCAAGCAGTTCGTGCAGAAGAGCCCCTGGCAGCCGGACCTGCTGGGCGTGTTCGCGGGCGATCTGGACTATCAGCGCTACGGCGTCATGGACCGCAACATCATCCGCTTCATCATGTGGATCACGAAGGGGCCGACGGATCCGCACACGAAGGAGCAGTACACCGACTGGGACGTGGTGGACCGCTTCGCCGAGCAGGCCGCCGCCCTCGGCAAGGCCGAGGCCGCCTGATCAGCCCCGCCGCCCTTGCGTCGCGTCCTCGACAGACTCGCCGACAGCCAGCACCTGGTGGTGCTGCTGCTCTCGCTGTGGCTGGTGCTGACCAGCCCCTGGATTACCATGCGCAAGGGCATCCCGGAGTCCGCCGGCTTCCTGGACTGGGCCCACGTCGTGCTGGGGCTGGCGCTGGTGCCGCTGTCCGTCACCTATTTCGCCACCAACGTGCTGGGCGGGCGCTGGCGGGAGTATTTCCCCTGGCTGGCCGGTGACTTCTCCGGCCTCAAGAAAGACCTCAGCGGCATCCCGAAGGGCCGGCTGCCCCAGCCGGGCGGCGCCGGGCTGTTCTCGCTGATCGAGGGCCTGGTGCTGGTGCTGCTGGTGGCCACGGCGCTCACCGGGCTCGGCTGGTTCCTGCTCGAGGGCTCCCGCGCCGCCATGCCCTGGCGGGACTGGCACATCGTGACCGCGGATATCCTGGTGGCGGGCATGATCCTGCATGCCGTGGCCGCCTCGCTGCACCTGCTGGAGTTCCTGCTGGAGTAGCCGCCGGCGGCGGCAGGGTTAGCGCGGGCAGACGGCCTCCGGCCCCGTGACGATATTGTCCACGCCCAGCGCGCCGGCAAAGTCACCCGTATCCTGGTCCGGGTCGAGGCGCACGTCCACCCACCAGGTGGTAGCCTCCCGGGTCTGGGGCACCACCTCCGGGTTCAGGCCCAGTTCGGCGGTCTGCGCACGCAGCCGCTCGGCCCGTTCCTCGTCGCTGAAGAGTCCGAGCGAGATGGTACGCTCGCCGTCGTCCTCGGGCATCGGGTAGGCGTCCTCGAACCCCGCCTCCTGCAACACGGCCACCTGTCGGTTGGCCTCCTCCCGGCTCGGAATGTTGCGGATCTGCACCCAGTGGCCCAGGAACACCTCCTCGGTGGCGCTGCGCAGTTCGGCTTCGCTGCCCAGACCGCGCACCCGGGCCAGCACGTCCTCGCCGGTCTGCGCGGCGCCGAAGGGGCCGACGCTGAGGCAGGCGGCGGCGGGAGGCGGCGGCTCTTCCCGGGGCTCCGGTGCCGGCGCGGCCGGCTCGTCCGCCGGGAAATTGGCGTCCGGTGCGGCGCCGGCCGGCGGCTCGACGGCCTCGCCGGGCCCGGGGATCTCGCGGCCCGTCCCGGCTCCGGGCCGCCCGGGCGCGAGTTCCAGGGTGGGGCCGAGTTCCGACTGCCGGAATTGGGTGGCGCCGTCGGACGGCGGCTCGGCCACCCAGTGGTTCCAGGCGAAGAAGACGACGTTGGCGAGCAGCAAGAGGAGGACGAGGTTTCTCATTCCGCCCCCGCCCCGTCGGTGGCCAGCGCCGCCAGCCCCTCCAGCACGAGGTCGGGCCGGTTCTCCACCGTGTAGTGCCACTGGCGCTGGATGCGCCGTGCATCGCCGCCGGTGAGCAGGATGCGGGGCAGCTGGTCGATGCCCTCCAGCACCCGGCAGGCCCGTTCCATGGCGCCGCAGATGGCGGCCAGCGCGCCGCTGCGCACGGCCTGGTCGGTGCTACGGCCGAACAGGTTCTCCGGCTCCGGGTCGTCGGCGCCCGCCCCGTCGGTGCCGATGCCGCTGGTGGAGGTGTCGAGCACCCGGCCCATGAGGGTGAGGCCGGGCAGGATGAGGCCGCCGAGGTGACGGCCCGAGGAGTCGACGGCGTCCAGAGTGGTGGCCGTACCGGCGTCCACCACCAGCAGGGCCTCGTGCGGGTAGCGGCTCCACGCGCCCACGCAGGCCATCCAGCGGTCCACGCCCAGCCGCGCCGGTTCTTCGTAGCCGTTGCTGAGCCCGCAGGCCCCGGCGGTGCTGGCGACGAAGTCGATGTCGATGCCGGCCTTGTCGTCGATGGCGCGAGCCAGATCGGCGGCCACCCGCCGGCCGGCCACGTTGGCCGCCATGGCCCGGTCCACGTCCGCCGGCAGCGTCTCCAGCACGGCGGCATAGTTGTCCGACTCGCATTCCTTGTGGGTGCGGTAACCGGCGCCGGCCACCGCGCCGGAAGGCGTCAGCACGCCCCACTTGAGACGGGTATTGCCGATATCGAAGAGTACGGTGCTCATGAGTCTCCGTGGCCCGCGGCCGGGCGGCGGCAGCGCAGGATATCACCGGCGATGATACGCCGCCGGCCGTCGGCGCTGTCCACCAGCAGCGCGCCGTCGCCGTCGATGCCGGCGGCCACGCCGCGCGCCTCGCCGTCCCGGTCGCGCACGGTGACCTCGGCGCCCCGCAGCCAGTCACGGCCCTGCCAGCGCTCCGCGAAGGGCGCGAGACCCTCCGCCTCGTAAGCGTCGAAGGCAAGCTGTAGCGCTTCGATGAGCGCCGCCGCCAGCCGGTTGCGCGCCGGCAGCGGGTCCAGCACTTCGGCCAGCGCGGCGGGTCCGCGCCCCCAGCCGATATCGCCCGGCGGGCTGAAGCCGGCCGGCAGCGAGACGTTGATACCGATGCCCACCACCACGTGGGTGGCGCCGTCGGCGCGGCCGGCGACCTCCGAGAGGATGCCGCCCAGCTTGCCGTCGCTCAGCACCAGGTCGTTCGGCCATTTCAGCCGCACGTCATCGGCGCCGAAGGACACCAGCGCCTCGGCAGTGGCCGCGCCGCAGGCGAGCGTGAGCGCCGGCACCCGCTCGGCCGGCAGCGCCAGCGCCCTGCCCACGGACAGACACAGGCCATAGCCCGGCGGTATGTCCCACTGACGGCCGCGCCGGCCGCGGCCCTTCGTCTGGTAGTCGGCCACGGCGGCGGCGAGGCGGCCCTCGGCCGGCGGGCTCTGCGCGGCCAGCCAGTCATTGGTGGAGTCGATGCTGGCGAAGACGTCCAGGTGCTCCAGCCAGGCGGCAGCGCCACCGGGCAGAGCGTCACGGATGCCTTGCTCGTCGAGCGGGTCGGCCATGGAGAATCAGGAGTTGCGGGAGCGGAAGATCATCAGCCGCTCGTTGCGGTTCTCGGTGCCGGCGCGCATGCGGGCGATGTTCGAGCGGTGGGTCCAGAGCATGAACAGCGCAGCCAGAAGCGCGAACACCACGAAGGGCCGCCCGGCCGGCCCGGGGCTGGTGGCGATCATCAGCGCCGCGCTCCAGGCGGTGATCATGGTAGCCAGGCCCACGTAGCCGGTCAGCACGATGATGCCGAGCCACACCAGGATGAGCGGCAGCAGCAGCACGGGCGCCAGCACGCCGAACGCCCCCACCAGGGTGGCGGCGCCCTTGCCGCCACGGAAGCGGTGCCAGACCGGGTAGACGTGGCCGACCACGGCCGCGACGGCGCAGGCAAGCGTCAGCCAGTGGCGGTTCATCGCGGGATCGATGCCGACGCCGGGAATGTCCAGCGCCGGCAGGACGCCGGCGGCCAGCGCGCCCTTGCCGACATCCACGAACACCACCCCCAGGGCGAACAGCTTGCCCTGGGTGCGCAGCGCATTCGTGCCGCCCATATTGCCGCTGCCCACGCTGGAGAGATCCACGCCGCCCTTGAGCCGGCCCATGAGCACGCCGCCCATGATCGAGCCCAGGAAATAGGCGATGAGTACCTTCAGTCCGAGTTCCAGCATAGGGATAGTCCGATGCGCGGCCCGCGGCACCGGGCCAGGCTGAATTGTATCACCCGCCCCCGGCAGGCTGCGGCGGTTCCCGGCGCGGCCGCGAGCCCATGAAGATGGCCACCAGCGCGATGGCGGCGCCGGTCATCTCGGTGACGCTCACCACCCGGTCGAACAGCAGGATCTCCCACACGTAGGAGAGCAGCGGCTGCAGCAGCAGCGAGATGCCGACCACCGCGGTGGACACCTGGGAGAGGCTGCCAGCGATGAGCAGCCAGCCGAGTACGTGGGAGAGCACGCCGTAGCACAGGAGCCAGCCGGCGTCGGCCGCACTGGGCACGGCCAGGGACTCGCCCTCGGCCAGCACCATCAGCCCGAGCACCGCCGAGCAGACCAGCGACATCACGGCGATCTCCGCCCGGGGCAATACGTGCCCGCTCTCGGACTGGGCCTTGCGCAGGGACAGCAGATAGCCGGTGTAACTCGCGGCCGTGGCGAGCCCGAACAGCACACCCAGACGGTATTCGGGGCTGAGCACGCTCCAGTCCACGCCGACCACCAGGGCGAGGCCCAGCATGGCCACGGGGATGGCGACGAGTTGCCAGACGCTCGCGCGCTGCCCCAGGAAAATGATGCCCACGGCCGTCATGGCGAACACCTGGAAGTTGGCCAGCAGTGTGGAGAGCCCAGGCCCCACGTAGAGCACGCTGCGATGCCAGAACCACAGATCCAGCGCGAAGAACACGGCGGCGGCAACGATGGCCGCAAAGGCCACGCGGGAGAAGCGGAAGCTCCGCCCGGTGGCCGCGATGAACACCGTGAGCGCGATGCCGCCGATGAGCATGCGATAGAACGCGCTCGCCGTGGGCGCCACGTCCACCAGCTTTACCCACACCGGCGAGAAGCTGATCAGCGTCGCGCCCATGAAGATACGCGCGCGGGGCGGCATCAGCTGCACGGGGCGGGCTCCGCGTGACGCGTCGGCTGCATGGGTCCCCTGGAAGAAGCAAGGAGTGGCAGAACGAGGGCTGGCATTCTAAAGAGCGGACGCGGGCGCGGCCATCGCTGTAACGCCGGGTACCGGGGGCCGCCTTGTATTTAGATATTTGTCGAAATATTATAACACCGATGAAACAGCAGTCCGTCTTCAAGGCCCTGGCCGACCCTACCCGGCGCTCCATCCTGCGCCGGCTGCGCAAGGGTTCGCAGACGGCGGGCGAACTGGCCGGGGCCTTCCCCATCACGCGCGCCTCGCTCTCACACCACTTCGGCATCCTGAAGGCGGCCGATCTGGTGCGTACGGAACGCCGCGGCCAGCACATCGTTTACTCCCTGAACGCCTCGGTGATGGAGGAAGTGGCGGCACTGTTCATGGATTTGCTCGGGCCTGAAGCCGGCGCGACCAAAGAACAAGGGCCCGAGGCCGGCCCGAGTGATAAACCAGGGCCCGAAGCCGGCCCGAGCGATGACAACAAGGAGACCGAAACCCCATGACCCAGCGAACGGCCGACCGGCTCAGCCTCCTGCTCATCGCTTTCTCGTTCGCATTCGCGGCGGTCATGTACCCGTCGCTGCCCGAGCTCATCCCCACCCACTGGGACGCCGCCGGCGACGTCGACGCCTACACGCCGAAGCCCTGGGGCGCGTTCCTGCTGCCCGCGATCGCGTGGCTGGTGTTCGTGCTGATGAAGCTGATTCCGGTAATCTCGCCGAAGGGCTTCCGCACTGACCACTTCATGGAGGTGGTGCGGCTGTTCCAGGTGGTGCTGGTGGCCTTCATGGCCGTGCTCACGGCGATGACGCTGCTGTATGCGGCGGGCTACGAGATCGACATGCCCCGCTTCCTCTCGGCCGCCTTGGGCGTACTGTTCGTGATCCTGGGCAACTACCTGGGCAAGGTGCGCAAGAACTTCTTCATCGGCATCCGCACGCCGTGGACGCTGGCCAGCGACGAGGTCTGGGCCCGCACCCATCGGCTGGCCGCCTGGCTGTTCACGCTGGCGGGCATCGCCACGCTCATGAGTGCGGTCTACCTGCAGGGCCTGCAGGTGGCCGTGGTCAGCGCCCTGATCGCCGGCTTCGTGCCGGTGATCTACTCGTTCCTCCTGTACCGCCGGCTCGAGGGCTTCGAACCGGAAGGCGAGGACGAAGAGACGGGCTGAGGTGGCTCAGCGCCCGAGCCACTCCCGCCGCCGGGCGAGGGCGTCGTCGTCCGCGTCCTCCGCCAGCGTGAGGTAGCAGGTGTCCGCCGGCGCCTCCTCCAGCGTGACCGGGAAAGTGATCAGCTCGTCCTGGCGGAACACCGTGAGTTCGGCGGTGTCGCCGGGCCGGTACCCGCGCAGCAGCACGGGCAGCGACGATGCGGTGGCCCTGAGGCCGTCCAGCGCCACCAGCTCGTCGCCGGCGGCGACCCCGGCACGCTGCAGGGGACTGCCGGAGAGCACCACGGCGAGCTTGGCCCGGTCGCCGTCCGGGGTCAGCCGGCCGCCCATCCAGGGCAGCGGCTGCTGGCTGTTCGCGGCCGGCTTGCCGCCGGCATCGCCGGCGCCGGTGGGCTTGCGCAGGTGGTAGCCGACGCCCACCGCGCCCAGCAGATCCGCCAGCGGCGGGTCCTCCGTGCCGCGCACGTAGCGCGCGAAGAACTCCCCGAGGTCGAGGCCGGAGAGCTCTTCGGCCACCGCCTCCAGTCCGCGCTCCGGCATGCCGGCGCCGGTCTCGCCGTAACGCCGCCAGCACTCGCGCATCACCACGTCGAGGTTGCAGCCGCCGGTCTCGGCGCGCAGCTTCAGGTCGAGCGCGAGCGCCACCAGCGAGCCCTTGGTGTAGTAGCTCACGATGCTGTTGGGGCCGTTCTCGTCCTGTTTGTACAGCTTCGTCCAGGCGTCGAAGCTCGACGCCTCGATGCTCTGCAGGCGCCGGCCCGGCGTGCGCAGCACCTTGGTGATGGTCTGGCCCAGCAATTCGAAGTAGCCCGCGGCATCGACGAGCCCCGAGCGCACCAGCGCCAGGTCGTCGTAGTAGGAGGTGATGCCCTCGAACACCCACAGCAGCCCGGTGTGGGACTCGGCCGCGAGGTCGTAGGGGGTGAACGCCGCCGGCTTCATGCGCTTGACGTTCCACAGGTGGAAATACTCGTGGCTCACCAGGCCGAGGAAGCGCCGGTAGCCCTCGCTCACCCGCTCCTCGCCGGCCCGCGGTAGGTCGGAGCGCTTGGCCACCAGGCTGGACGACCAGCGGTGCTCCAGGCCCCCGTAGCCGTCGCTCATGCAGTAGAGCAGGAAGACGTAACGGTCGAGGTCTTCCGGCGCGCCGAGCAGGCGGTGGTGCTCGGCGCACGCCCACTGCATGTCCCGGCACAGCCGCTCCAGATCGAACTGGCGGGCGCCGCGCACGGCGATGGCGTGGGGGATACCGTTCACGTCGAACTCGCCGATGGTGAGGTCGCCGATCTCGAAGGGATGGTCGATGAGCTCGTCGTAGTCCTCCGCCGCGAAGGTGCCGTAGCCCCGGTCCTCCCCGCTCACCCGGCGCATGGCCGTGGCGAGCCGCCAGTCGGCGCCGATGCCCTCCGGCGGCGGCCGCACCTCGAGGCGCACCGGCCGGTCCTCCCGGCCCTCGGCGGCCAGGAACACGCAGGGGCCGTTGAAATAGGCGTGGGTGGCGTCCAGATGGGCGCCGCGCACGGACAGGTCCCAGGCGTATACCAGGGTGGTCACCGTCAGCGCGCCGCGGCAGGGTGCGGCCCGCCAGGTGGTCTTGTCCACCTTCTCCAGCGCCACGGGCCGGCCGTCGGCCTCCGCCTCGATGGAGACGATGTGGCGGGCGTAGTCGCGGATCATGTAGCTGCCCGGTATCCACGCCGGCATGGAGAAGACCTGGCCGGCCGGGTCCGGGTCGGCAACGGTCACGGTCGCCTGGTAGAGATGGGCGTCCGGCTCGGCCGGGGTGATGGTGTAGCGGACAGCCTCGCGGGCGGCCTCGGTCATGGGACCTCCTGGGGTTCTCGTCTCAGCGGCGGCGGGGTTCGGAGAGTTTCAGCGTCAGGCACTTGGCCGAGCCGCCGGCCTTCAGGAACTCGGACAGATCGATCTCGTTCACCTCGAAGCCGAGGCGCATCAGCCGCGCCTTCAGCGGGTTCGACGCCTGATGCACGAAAATCTGGTCACCCACGTTCACGGCGTTGCAGGCGAAGTGACCGGCATCCAGCGTGTCGGCGACGATGCGCTTGTGGTCCGGCACCCGGCTCTCGATGGCCACCCGGGAGTCGTAGTCGAAGGCCGGCGGATGGTAGAGCAGGAAGCCCTCGCTGAGCGGGCACAGGCAGGTGTCGATGTGGTAGAAGCGCGAGTCGGTGAGGCGGATGGACACCAGCTCCCGGTCGAAGAAGCGGTCGATGTGCTCGTGGGCCTCGATCTCGGTGCGGAAGCCGTAGCCGGTCCACAGCCAGGGACCGCCCCGGTCCAGCAGACAGTCGCCGGCGCCCTCGAAGCCGATGTCCTCGGGCAGGTCGTAGAGCTCGTAGCCGTGCTCGCGGAACCAGCGCTTGAAGTGGGGCTCCTCCGGCCGGCGCTCCTTCGGCATGAAGTGGCTGGCGATGGTCTTGTCGCCGAAGACCACGCCCGCATTGGCGGTGAACACCATGTCCGGCAGCCCGGGCTGGGGCACCATCACCTCGATGTCGGCGTGTTCGGACAGCGCATCGCGCAGATTCTCCCACTGCCGCCGGGCCCTCTCGGGATCCAGCGCCCCCTCGTTGCCGGCCATCCAGGGGTTGATGACGTAGTCCACCGTGAAGTAGTCCGGCGGACACATGAGTATGCGGTCGCGTGTCTTGCTCATAGGGCCTCGGTGTCGCTTCAGCGCCGCGGCAGGTGGACGGCGGCCAGCATGCAGCGCGCGCTGCCGCCCGCGCTAGTCTCGATGTGATCCAGCGGCGCGCTCACGATACGCGCGTAATCCTCGATGGCGGCCAGTTGCTCCGCGGTGAGGCTGCAGCGGGCCTGTTCCGACATGACGAGCAGACGCCCGCCCGCCCGGTTGCGCAATTCGAGCATGTTACCGGCAAACGCGATGACCTGCGCGAGGGAGAGTTCGAGCACCGTGCGCCCGCCCTCCGCGAGGGCGGCCAGCAGCGCCTCGCGCTGCTGCGGGTCGCGGACGGACTCGGCGCAGACCGCCGCCATGCCCTCGCCCAACCACATCATGACGTTGGTGTGATAGATGGGTTCGCCGTCGGCGTCCACGGCCTCGAAACTCAGTACCTCGTAACCCAGCTTGCGGGCGAACTCCTCCAGCGGGCCCGCGTGGGTGCGCGACGACAGACAGGCGTAGGCCTGGTGCCGGGAGCGATCCAGCACCAGGCTGCCCGTGCCCTCGAGGAAGTGGCCGGCAACCTCGTGCCGACTCAGGTCGATGACCTGGTCCACCCGGTAGCCGAGTTCCCGATCGAACGCCTCGACCACGTCCCGCCGGCGTTCCGGGCGCCGGTTCGGCGCCTCCATGGGGTACACCACGGCCGTGCCATCGGAGTGGAAGCTCACCCAGTTGTTCGGGAATACGGAGTCCGGCGTGTGCGGCTCCGGCGTGTCGTCGAAGACGTGCACGGCCACGCCGGCGCTCTCCAGCGCAGCACGCAGTCCCTCGAACTCGGCCAGCGCGCGCTCCTGTGCGGTGTCCGCCGGCGCCACAGGGGCCTCCGCCTGGAACTTGTTCGACTCCGCGGTCAGCGGATTGGTCTGAAAGCGGACCGGCCGGATCATCAGGACCGCGTCCGCCGACTGCGCTTCACTCACGATGCACTCTCCCCACCCGGCGCCCCTCGGCGCCCAGGTGCTATGCTCGCCCCTCGAGGCCGCTCAGAGTGCCTGCCGCACCCGGGCAAGACAACAGTGAT
Source organism: uncultured Woeseiaceae bacterium (assembly GCA_964602525.1). Lineage (GTDB taxonomy): Bacteria > Pseudomonadota > Gammaproteobacteria > Steroidobacterales > Woeseiaceae > Lentisalinibacter. The sequence goes on along the minus strand of CAZRSA010000020.1, from coordinate 10,873 downwards.
ATCACCATCGTTACGACGACTGCCATGAAAAGACTACTGCTCTCCCCCGGCCCCGTCCTGCTGATCTGGCTCGGGGTCGTGATCGGCATCTCGTTCATCGAGGCACCGGTGAAGTTCACCGCGCCCACCCTCACCCGCCCCGTGGCCTTCGACGTGGGCCGGGTCGTGTTCACGGCGCTGAACCGCACGGAGCTCGTGCTGTTCGCGCTGACCGTGGCGCTGGGACTGGTCGCCGAACGGCGCCGGCTGTTCTGGATTGCCGCCGCGGTACTGGCGGCGATGCTGGCGGCCCAGACCCTGTGGCTGCTGCCGGAACTCGTGGCCCGCTCCGAGATGGTCATCGCCGGCAGCGAACCGCCGCCGTCCGCGGCGCACGGCGTCTACGCGGCCATCGAGGTCACCAAGGCGTTGCTGCTGGCCTGGCTGGGCGTCTATGCCCTGGCCGGCGACCGCGCGCGCCCCTGACCGCTGAGCCCGCTCAGACCTTCGTGCCGGGCCGCAGCGAGACGGCTTCGTACCAGCGTCGCAGGTTGTCGGCGCCCTCGGGCAGCGGCAGCTTGATCCAGCCGGCAAAGTCCACGGTGACCAGCGCGGTGATATCGGCCACGGTGAAGACGTCGCCGGCCACGAATTCCCGCCGGGCGAGCTCGCCGTCGAGGCGGCTGAAGAACAGCTCCGCGCGGCGCCGGCCGCGCGGCACCAGCTCGGCGATCTGCTCGAAGCCCTCGGGGCCCGTCAGCGCCCGGCCGGCGAAACCCCGGGAACGGTTGCGGAAGGCTTCAGCAATCGCGCTCAGGCCCTGCGCCTCCACCTTCGCGTTCCACTGGGTGACCAGCGCCCGCTCCCGATCGTCGCGGCCCATCAGCGGCGGGTCCGGGTAGACGGACTCCAGGTACTGGCAGATGGCGAAGGACTCGGTCAGCATCGTGCCGTCGTCCAGCGCCAGCGCGGGCACCGTGCAGTCCGGGTTGATGGCGCGGAAGTCATCGCGCAGGTGTTCGCCGGCGCCCAGGTCCACCTGCACCGTCGGCAGCTCGATGCCCTTCTCCGCCAGGTAGATCCGCACCCGCCGGGGGCTCGGCGCCGACTGGCAATCGTAGAATTTCATGTTCTCTCTCCCCTCGTCTCGCTGGCCGCGGCCCAGTACTATTGCCCGGAACACCCGGTGCCGCGTGGTGCGCATTATGGCGCCGCCCCTGACTCAACCTCCAGCCATGCCCGGCACGGGCCGACAACGACCCCGCAACGACCCCGCAACGACTGAAGGGAAGCCGCCGCCCATGAACCGGCCCGCAACGGACGACCAGGACGCCGCCGACGCCGCAGACGGCGGCGACGAGCGCGCCGCCGAACCGGGCGCGCGGCGGGCGCTGCGCGAGGCCGAGGAGCGCTGGCAGCGCCTCTACGACAACGTCCCCGCCGGCCTGTTCGAGCTGGACGCCCGCGGCCACATCACGCGCATGAACCCGGCGGTGCACGGGATGCTGGGCGACGCCGACCCGCCCGCCCTGCAGCGCCGCCTCGCAGAAGGCCGGGTCTTCCGCCATCGCCACCAGCTGCTGGCCTGGCTGCGGGCGCTGACCCGCGGCAAGACCGTGCGCGGCATGGAACTCGCCCTCACCCACGCGGAGGGCGGCACGGTGCACGTGATGGCGGCGTGTGCGCCGGTGCGCGATGCCCGTGGCATGCTGCGGGGCTACGAGGGCATGTTCAGCGATATCACGGAGATGAAGGCCCTGCAGCAGCAGTTCGTGCTGGCGCAGAAGATGGAAGCCGTCGGCCAGCTCACCGGCGGCATTGCTCACGACTTCAACAACCTGCTCTCCATCGTCAACGGCAACCTCTATCTGGCCGAGCAGGAACTGGGGGCGGAGCATCCCCTCGCCGCGTTGCTGGCGGCCACGCGCAAGGCGGCGCGGCAGGGCGCCGACCTCACCCGCAGCCTGCTCGCCTTCGCCCGCCGCGAGACGCCCGAGCCCGAGCGCATCGACCTCGGCGAACGCATCGCCGCCTTGCGCCCGTTGCTCGAGCGGGCGCTGGAAAGCGGCATCGAGCTCAGGATCTCCCCGGCCGGGAGGCCGGCGCCGGTGTGGCTGGATGCGGCCGGCTTCGAGAGCGCATTGCTGAACCTGGCCATCAATGCCCGGGACGCCATGCCCGGGGGCGGCGTGTTTTCCCTCACCGTCGAGACGGCCGGCAACGAGACCGTTGACAAGACCGGCGATGGCGGCAGCGACGGACCGCCGGGCTGGCTCGTCACCGCGGCCGACACCGGCACGGGCATGAGCGAGGCAGTGCGCAGCCGCGCGCTTGAGCCCTTCTTCACCACCAAGCCCGAGGGCAGCGGACTGGGCCTGGCCATGGTCCAGCGCTTCGCCGGGGACGCCGGCGGACGTCTGGCCCTGGACAGCACTCCCGGCGAAGGCACGACGTTCCGGCTCTGGCTGCCCGCCGCCGACTGAGCGCGCAGATCCCCGAAAATGCGACATCGGTCCGGTTCAGCCGACCGGTGTGCGTACATAATCCAACCCGTAGCCCCGCCGGATTATGGCAAAGCACGGGCGCACCGCCGGCCTTAGAGATAGGCAAGGGACAGGGAAGAGACAGGGACGATGCAACCAGCAGGCAAGCAACAGCCCAACCGTCTTCTGATCGTCGACGACGAAGAGCAGATCTGCGCCGTTGCAGCCGCCGTGGCCGAAGAAGTCGGCTTCGCGGTAGCAGCCTGCGGTTCGGCGGACGAGTTCCGGCGCCTGTACGCGGAGGTGGACCCCACCGTGATCGTGCTGGATCTCAGCATCCGCGGCGGCGACGGCGTAGAACTCATGCGCTTCCTGGCCGAGCAGGAGTCCAGCGCCGGGGTGGTGCTGATGAGCGGCGCCGAGATGCGCACGCTCTCCGCCGCCGAACGGGTGGGAGCCGCCAGCGGTCTGACCATGCTGGCCTCCATCCAGAAGCCCTTCGAGCCCGAGCCCTTTCGCGAGACGCTCAAGAGCGCCCGCGGGGCCACCGAACCCATCACCGCCGACGCCATCCGCGACGGCCTGGCGGCCGGCGAGTTCACCGCCCACTACCTGCCGATCGCACAGCACAAGGCGGACGGCAGCTGGCGCATCGCCTCGGTGGAGGCCCTGGTGCGGTGGAAGCACCCCCAGCGCCGGGAGATCGTCTATCCCAGCGAGTTCATGCAGATCGCCGAGAACGCCGGTCTCGCCACCCACATCACCGATTTCGTGCTGCAGCGCTCCGTGGAGCAGGCGCGCGTGTGGCACCAGAGCGGCGTGCCGATCGGCGTCGCCGTGAACTTCAACGTGGGCCTGCTCGCCGACCTCGAGGTGCCCGACCGCCTTGAACTGCTGATGCGGGAGTACGAACTGGACCCGCGCTATCTCACGCTGGAGTTCACAGAGATCGCGCCGCTGGAGGAACCGCGCATGATGATCGACATCATGACGCGGCTGCGGCTGAAAGGCTTCCGCCTCTCGCTGGACGACTTCGGCACCGGCTATTCCTCCTTCACCCAGCTTACCCGCATGCCCTTCAACGAGGTGAAGCTCGACCGCTCGCTGATGGAAGACGTGCCCGGGCGACCGGAGTCAGAGACCATCCTGCGGGCGCTGGTGCAGCTGGGCCAGACGCTGGGCATCACCGTCTGCGCCGAGGGCATCGACCGTGAAGACCTGCTGCAATTCCTGAAAGACCTCGGCTGCAACCGGCTGCAGGGCCACCTCATCTCCCCGGCCCTATCCTCCGCAGAAATGCAGGCGTTCTACCACCGCTGGAACGGCGAGAGCCTGGCCGCCTGAACGGCCAAGCTGCCGGCCTATAACGGGCGGGGCGCTGCAACTGCCGCCGGACTGTGGTGGAATACGCTGCTCGGGGACAAAGGGGGGGACACCGTGAAGGAAGAAGCAAGGACGCTTTCGGGGACGGGCGGGCCTGACATCCATCTCTACGTCTGGCACCCGGACGAGGACAAGAGCAACGGCGACGCCGTGCAGATCGTCCACGGCCTCGGTGAGCATGCGGGACGCTACCGAAGGCTGGCCGGGAGTCTGACCGACGCCGGTTATCTCGTCGTCGCGCACGACCAGCGCGGCCACGGGCGCACCGCCCAGCGCGGCATCCCGGGCCACTTCGCCGACCAGGACGGCTGGGACAAGGTGGTGGAAGACGTCGAGCGGATACGCCAGGAGGCGAAAGCGCTCAAGCCCGACGGCCGGCTGATCCTGCTCGGCCACAGCATGGGGTCCTACGTCGCCCAGAGCTACGCGCTGCGCCATCCGTCGAGCTTGGAGGCGCTGGTACTGTCCGGCTCCACCTTCGCCTCCCGCGGCCAGCTGCGCATCTTCCGCATCGTCGCCGCCATCGAGAAGCTGCGCCAGGGCTCCGCCGGCCGCAGCCGGCTGCTGGACAAGCTCAGCTTCGGCGCCTTCAACAAGGAATTCGAGCCGGCCCGCACCGACTTCGACTGGCTGTCACGGGACGAGGCCGAAGTGGATGCCTACGTCACCGACCCGCTCTGCGGCAGTCAGTCCACCAACCAGCTCTGGCGCGATCTCACCGGCGGCCTGATGGAGATCTCCTCCGTGCCCGCCCTGCGCCAGCTGCCGGCCAGCCTGCCCGTCTACATCCTGGGCGGCGAGAAAGACCCGGTGGGCGGCGCGAAAGGCCTCACCCGGCTGTACGACGCCTACCGGGAGGCAGGCCTCGCCGGCACCGCCCTGCGGCTGTACCCGGAGGGCCGTCACGAGATGTTCAACGAGACCAACCGGGATGAAGTCACCGCCGACCTGCTCGCCTGGCTGCGCTCCCCCTGGGAAGCGAAACACTAAGGCGCGTCAGTCCTCCGGCGGGTCTGCCGGATAACGATGGACGCCGCCGCGGTAGTCCCGCACCTGCCACTCCGACGTGGCCGCGTCGCGCTCGGCCCAGGACGGGCCCAGCGGCGATTTGCCGGCACCGCCGGGGATGTCCAGCACGTAGGCCGGCTGGCACAGCCCGGACACCCGGCCCCTGAGTTCCCGCATCAGCTCGCGGCCGGCCTCGATGCCGGTGCGAAAGCGCGCCGTTCCCGGCGCCAGATCACAATGATGCAGATAATAGGGCCGCACCCGATGCTCCACCAGGCGGCGGAACAACCGCTCCAGGGTGTCGGCGTCGTCGTTCACGCCCCGCAGCAGCACCGACTGGCTCATCAGCGGTATGCCGGCATCCGCCAGGCAGGCGCAGGCTGCGAGCGCCGCCTCGTCCAGCTCGTCCGGGTGATTCACGTGCAGCACCAGCCAGACCGTCTGCGGTGCCGTCCGCAGCACCGCCACCAGCTCCGGCGTGATGCGTTCCGGCGCGGCCACCGGCACCCGGCTGTGCACGCGCAGGACGCGCACGTGTTCCGCCGTTGCCAGCCCGTCGACGATGCGCCCGAGGCGCCGCGGCGAGAGGATGAGCGGGTCGCCGCCGCTCAGGATCACTTCCCAGACGCCCGTCTGCCCGCGGATGTAGTCGAGCGCCGCAGCCAGCTCGTCCCCGCCGAGCAGGCCGGCGTCGGCCTGGCCCACGGTCTCGCGGCGGAAGCAGTAGCGGCAATAGACCGGGCAGGTCATCGTCGGCTGCAGCAGCAGGCGGTCGGGGTACCGGTGCACGATGCCTTTCACCGGGCTGTGCGCGCCGTCGCCGATGGGGTCGGCCAATTCCCCGTCGGCTGCGGTCAGCTCGTCGGGGGACGGCAGGAACTGCAGTGCCACGCCGGCCGCGCCGGCGGCGATGCGCCGGGCGACCGCGGGAGTGACGGCGACGGCGTAGCGCTCGGCCACGGCCCGCAGGCGGGGCAGCGCTTCCGCGGCCACGAGCCCGGCCCGCGCGAGATCGTCGGCACTGGTGAGTCGGGTCATGGCCGCGCGCCTACCAGGAGTAGCGAGCCTGCAGGCTCACCTGGCGCCGGGGCGCCGGCGTGCCGGGGAACTCGCGGAAGTCGCTGTTGGTGACGTTGTCGGCCACCAGGCTCAGGTCGAGCCCTGAAGCGGGCCGCCAGGACAGTGCCAGGGATGCGGCGAAGGCGTCGTCGGAGCCGGTGCGCAGCGGGTTGTCCGCCTGGCGGCGGACCTCGGTGTCCATCGCCAGCCGCCAGGCAGCGGCGAAGTCGTACTCCAGCGCCATGGTGAGACGGTGGCGAGCATAGTTCAGCGCATAGTAACTCGCGTCCACCGCCGCGGTGCCGTAGTCGGCGTCCTTGTCCAGCCAGGCATAGCCGGCGCGCAGCGTCAGCCGGGACCAGGCACGGGCGAGATAGAGTTCCGCGCCGCGCACCTCCAGGTCCACCGGGTTCGCCTGGCGGACGAAGGGCGCGCCGGAGAGGAAGGTCCAGTCCACCAGGTCGTCGTCGTCGCGGCGGAACAGAGTGGCCTCGGCCCGCCAGCTCTCTGCGGCGTGGGTATAGCCGAATTCCAGCGTGCGGGCCGTCTCGCGTCCCAGGGTTGCGTTACCGCCGAACAGGCCGGCGGGCGGTGAAGCGAGCGCGGTGTAGCCGGGCACCTGGGACGTCTCCGCCCAGGCGAGCCGCCAGGTGCGCTCGGCCGTCGCGCTCTGCCGCCGCCACGCGACGAAGGCGCTCGGCAGGAGTTCACTGCCCTCCCGGTTGGTCCAGTCGAGCCGCGCGCCCAGCCCGAATTCCAGCTCGCCGGCACCCGCGGGGCGGGTCATCGACGGCAACAGCGCGGCGCTCGCGTAGCTGCGGCTTGTGAAGGGGCCTTCGGTCAGGTCCGTGGAGCTGACCAGCTCGTCGGCGGTGACCTGCAGGGAATAACCGAGGTCCACCGCCGCGCCGTCCCGGCGTCCGTGCAGCGCGATGCCGCCGGCGCGGGTCTCGTGATCGAAGGCCCCGGGCACGCCGGACTCCGCCGTGCGGCGGTCGAAGTCGTAGTCGTCCTCCAGGTTGCGGTACCAGGCGCCCGCCTCCCACCAGCCCGTGCCCGGGGTTTCCCGGCGGTGGTTCAGGACGGCCAGCGTGGTCTTCGTGCGGTCGGTCTCCGGCAGGCTGGCAAAGCCGGTGTAGGCGCCGGGCCAGCCGTAGAACTTGTCCTGGTAAGCGAGCAGCAGATCGGTCTGGCCGCCGGCGAGGGTGCGCTGGGCGCGGAATGCGTAACGCTCGAAGTCGTGATCCCCGTTGGCCCGGCTGCCGTCGCCGCTGGAGGTGGCCACGGCGAGTTCGGCGCCGATGTCGTCGGCAGCCCGGACCGCCGCGCGAGCACTCAGGAAGCGCAGACCGTCCGTGCCGAGACCGGCGCCGGCGTCGTAGCCCGGGTCCAGCGGCGCGAACCGATAGCCGACCGTGGCCACCGTCGAGTTGAAGCCGCCCAGCGCATTGTCTACGCCGGTAAGCAGCGCCGGCGCCGTCAGCATGACAGGCGCTGCCGGCAGCTCGGCAAAATAGTGGCCCGTCTGGGGGTCCAGCAGATTGACGGCGCCGAGCCGGAAACCGGTGTTCTCGAACAGACCGCCGCGCACGCTGACGTCGGCCTGGCCTTCGGCGAGACCCCGGGACTGCACGTCGATGCGCGGGTCGTAGCGCAGCGCCGTCACCGGCGAGGCAAAGGTGCTGGCCGGCACCTCCAGGGCCACCCTGCGGGCCGTCACCAGCAGGGTATCCACCGTCGCGGAGCCGGTGTCGGCGCCGGCGGCCCCGCTCGCATCGGCTTCCACCCCGTCAGCGACGGCCGGCGGCACAACGACCAGCAGCCACAGCAGGGCGGCGGACGCGGCGGTGGGTGTTCGCAGTCTGGCTCTCATTCCGGCTTCCGGCGCAAAGCGACAGGGGATCACAGACCCTGTTCCTTCGCAAGCGGGGGCGCATGTTAGTCTGGTGCGTCAAGTGACGATAAGCCAGACGATAAGTCGGACCATAAGCTCAGACGCCAAATCAACGGAAAGGAGACCCAGATGGCCAGCATCCTGATCACCGGGGCAAACCGGGGTATCGGACTCGAACTCTGCCGTGAACTCAGGGAGCGCGGCGACGACGTGATCGCCGTCTGCCGCAGCCCGAGCCCCGAACTGGAGCAGCTCGGCGTGGAGATCATCGAGCACATCGACGTGGCCAGCGACGACAACGTGGAACAGCTGCGCTATGCGCTGGAAGGCCGCCAGATCGACGTGCTGATCAACAACGCCGGCATGCTCAGGCCCGACGACATCGACACCGTGCAGTACGACGACATGGTCAAGCTCTTCGAGGTGAACACCCTGGGGCCGCTGCGGGTCACCCGGGCGCTGCTGGACAACCTCAAGGAAGGCTCGAAGGTGGCCATCGTCTCGAGCCGGGTGGGCTCCGTCGGCGACAACGGCTCCGGCAACAACTACGCCTACCGCGTATCCAAGGCCGCCGTGAACATGGTGGGCAAGAACCTCAGCCACGATCTGAAGCCCCGCGGCATCCCGGTGGCACTCCTGCACCCGGGCATGGTCGCCACCGACATGACCGGCGGCCGGGGCGTGCCACCGGAGAAGGCCGCGGCCGGCCTCATCCAGCGCATGGACGAGCTGAACCTGGAGAACACCGGCAGCTTCCGGCACGCCGAAGGCGAAGAACTCCCCTGGTAAATAGAGTAGGAGCGGCTTCAGCCGCGACCGCCGCGACCGCCGCAACAGCCACCACAGCTGCGCTCGGTAACAGCGACACGCCCCGTCGGGCCGGCGGATGGAGAAGGCCTATGCTCTTGCAGTGGAACTGAAGGCCGGGAGACGGCTAGCTCTCTGATACCCGCGTCGGCTGTTGCCGGCGCGCGTTAGCCGCTACCGCGCCCTGCACGGCGTGAGCCAACTCTTAGTCCGGGAAATGCGTGGGATCGAAAGGTTCCCAGGCCGGCTCGCCGGTCGTGTCCTGTTCTGCGACATGCCAGTGGCACAGTGCCGTCCAGAAGCGCCGAGCGCCTGCGACGTCTTTCGCCATCAGGTCAGCCCAGCTGAAGGTGCCAGCTCATACGTCTGGAAAACAGTCATGGTTCCCCTCCCCTTTTCGTCCACATTCTTGAGTAAGAGACGGTGCGCACCGGCGTCTGGATCTTCTCTACCGGAAAGTGCGCATCCCTGCGCAGGCCTGTCCGGCCACGAACAGGCTGTTCCATAAAGTTGATAGGAGGGCCTTCAGGCCCGAAAAGCGGTCGGGCCTGAAGGCCCTCCTACCGGTTTTGCGATCAGTCTGGTGCTCTTCCGCTCAGCGCATGGTACAGCGCGGTCAAGCCCGGGTTTAAGCAACCGTCGCCGTGGACGGGGTCCTTGCCGGGGACCAGCTGCCGGTGCGGCTCGTCGTGCAGCGTGACACCGAACAGCGCGGGAGAGACGCGGGAGGCGATCGCCTCCGGCCGCTCGTAGATGACTTCATCCTCCTTGATGGTCTGCATGATCACCAGGTCGTCGAGCCGATCCTCCGCCACCGTCAGCGGGTTATCCGACAGGATGACGAAGTCGGCGAGCTTGCCCGGCGTGATGCTGCCCTTATGGTTCTCCTCGAAGTGCTGCCAGGCCGGCCAGATCGTCATCGCCTTCAGGGCGGTCTCGACCGGCACCCGGTGCATCGGGCCGAGTATGTCGCCCGTGCGCGAGCGCCGTGTGACCGTGGCCGAGAGGATGCGCATGGAGTCGGGCAGGGCCACGGGTGCGTCGTGATGGCTGCCGAACATCATGCCCCGCTCCAGCACCCAGCCGGTCGGCGAGATGTTGTCCGCACGCTCGGGACCGAGCACCGATTCCCGGTGCCAGTCGCCCCAGTAGAAGGTGTGCATCGGGTACAGCGAGGGGAAGATGTCCAGTTCGTCCAGCTCGGCAACCTGGTCGAATCTCAGCGTCTGTCCGTGTATGAGCACCGGCCGGTTGGCGACGTCCGGGTACTTCTGCCGCGCCGCGCGGACTGCGTGGATGAACTGGTCGATGGCCGCATCGCCGTTGGCGTGACACAGGATCTGCCAGCCGTTCGCAAAGGCCTTCTCCACGGCCTCGATGGCCGTTTCCCCGGTGATCGCGCCGTAGCCGCGATAGTCCGCCGGCTGACCCGGCGGCGGTACATGGTAGGGCTCGGTCAGCAGAGCCGTCTTGCCCTGCGGTGAGCCGTCGATCGTCAGCTTGGCGCCGCCAATGCGAAACCGGCTCTCGTATTGCATGGACGGCCGGATGTCGTCCACCTCGAGGATGTCCGGATAGGCCACCAGGTCCACCGCGAGGCCACCCTTCTCCGCGACGCGCCGCATGGCATCGATTGAAGTCTGTAGCGCGCGGCCTTCCTGCACCGTCGTGTAGCCGAAGGAGGCCGCGAGCTTCGTGCCCTCGATCACCAGCGCCTCGTTGATCTGATCGTCGAACCGCCCGGCGAGTTTCGATAACAGGTAGAAGAAGGCGTACTCCTCCAGCACGCCGTTCGGCTGGTTCGATCCGGCCTCCCGCCGGAAGACGCCGCCTTCCGGGTCGCCGGTTGCGGCCGTCACGCCCGCCAGCTCCAGTGCCTTCGTGTTGGCGACGCCGAGGTGGCCGGACTGGTGGATGATGATGACGGGATACTCGCCGGATACGGCGTCCAGTTCCTGGCGTGTCGGATGGCGCTGCTCGGCCAGCTGGGAGTCGTCGTAGCCGAAGCCGGCGATCCAGCCGACCCGCTCGATCGCCACCGGATTCTGGTCTGCCCAGTCGGTGAGCAGCTTCTGCAGCGTCGGGATGTCGCTGCCGTCACCGTCCGGCGGCGGCAGCAGGTTAGCGGTGGAAGCCTGCAGCCCGATCATGTAACCGTGGCCATGAGAGTCGACGAACCCGGGCAGCATCGTGCGGCCCTCGAGATCCACGCGGCGGGTGTTCTCACCGGCCGTCTCCAGAACCTCGGCCTCGCTGCCGA
>CAZRSA010000019.1:0-31258 GCA_964602525.1 uncultured Woeseiaceae bacterium | reverse complement strand
TTCGGCCAGGCCTCCTTCCCGCCGTCATGGCTCCAGTCGGCCCGGACGACCCCGCGACCCATGTCCGGCCGCTGACGAGCCCGAAGCCGAGGGGTATGGCGCCGGTCAGCGGGCGCTGCTGACTGGCATCTGCTTCACGCCACTGCGGGCGTGGCCGTCATGCGGGGGTATCCATCGCCGCGACCTTTTGTCGGGAGCAAGATGGATACCCCCGCAGGGCGGCCACAATAGAAGGGGACAGGGTAGGAGCAGTCGGGCCTGAAGGCTCTCCTACACGCGGGTTGGCGGGCGCGCTATCATCCCTGATCATGCCTGGCCTGTACTTCGAAGAATTCACCGTCGGACAGACGTTCGACCATCCCATCCGCCGTACGATCACCGAGGCGGACAACGTCTTCTTCACCGCACTGACCCACAACCCGGCCTCCATCCACCTGGACGCGGAGTACTGCAAGGGCACCGAGTTCGGCCGGCCGCTGGTGAACAGCGCGCTGACCCTCGGCTTCATGGTGGGCATCTCGGTGAACGACACCACTCACGGCACCACGGTGGCCAACCTCGGCTGGGACGAGGTGCGTTTCCCGCAGCCGCTGTTCCACGGGGATACCATCCGGGTGGAGTCCGAGGTGCTGGAGGTGCGCGAGAGCCGCTCGCGGCCCGAGAACGGCATCATCGTCTTCGCCCACCGGGCCTACAACCAGGACGACGTGCTGGTCGGCAGCTGCCGGCGCAGCGCGCTGATGCTGCGCAAGCCCGGGGGCGCCTGATGCGCTCCTATCTGTTCGTGCCGGCCGACAGCGAGCGCAAGCTGGCGAAAGCGGACGAAGCGGGCGCCGATGCCCTGATCCTGGACCTGGAGGACTCCGTGGCGCCGTCGCGGCGCGAGACGGCCCGCCGGCTCGCCGCCGGATTCCTGGCCGGGTCCCGGGGACGGGCCGAGCGCTGGGTGCGCATCAACGGGCTCGCCAGCGGCGCGGCCGGGGCGGACCTGCCGCCCGTGGTCGTCGAGGGTCTGGACGGCATCGTGGTGCCCAAGGCAGGCGGTGCCGGGGACGTACTGCGGCTGGATCGCTGGCTGGGTTCGCTGGAGGCCGCCGCCGGCATGACGCCGGGCAGCGTGCGCATCCTGCCCATCGCCACGGAGACCCCGGCCGCGGTGTTCCGGCTCGGGGAGTACGCGCAGGCGGGACCCCGGCTGGCCGGCCTGTCCTGGGGCGCGGAGGACCTGTCCGCGGCCATCGGCGCCATGAGTGCCCGGGACGGCCACGGCCGCTGGCTGCCCACTTTCCAGACCGTGCGCTCGCTGTGCGTGCTGGCGGCCGCCGCCACCGGGGTGCCGGCCGTGGACACCGTCTACACCGACTTCCGCGACCTGGACGGGCTGCGCGCTTACGCCGGCGCCGCCCGCCGGGACGGGTTTCTGGGCATGCTGGCCATCCATCCGGCTCAGGTACCGGTGATCAACGAGGCCTTCACGCCCACCGATGCCGAGGTGGCGGACGCCCGGCGCATCGTGGATGCGTTCGCCGCGGCGCCGGATGCCGGCGTGCTGAACCTGGACGGGCGCATGGTGGACCGGCCGCACCTGCTGCAGGCCCGGCGGGTGCTGTCGCTGGCCCGGGCGGCCGCCGCGCGCTGAGCGCCGCGTCGCGCATCCGTTACACTGGGACCGCACACGCGGCCAGGGATGCGGCGCCAGGGGCCTGGCCAGGAACGCGACCAGGAACACGGCCAGGAAAGCAGCCAGGAACGCGGCCAGGGACATCGCATTCATCGAGGAGGGGAGCTGATGAGCAAGGTCTATCCGGTCAACGACTACTTCCGCGAGCGCGCGTACATCGACGAGAATACCTACGACGACATGTACCGCCGTTCCCTGGCGGACAACGAGGGTTTCTGGGCCGAACAGGCCGAGCGCATCGACTGGATGAAGCCCTTCACGGAGGTGAAGGACGTCTCCTACGATGCCGACGATCTGCACATCCGCTGGTACGCCGACGGCACGCTGAACGTCTGCTACAACTGCGTCGACCGCCATCTGGACGACAAGGGCGACCAGCCGGCCATTCTCTGGGAGGGCGACGACCCGGCCCGGGACGAGACCATCACCTATCGCCAGCTGTACGAACGGGTCTGTCGTTTCGCCAACGTGCTGAAGCAGATCGGCGTGAAGCGCGGCGACCGGGTCACGATCTACATGCCCATGATCCCCGAGGCGGCGGTGGCGATGCTCGCCTGCGCGCGCATCGGCGCGGTGCATTCGGTGGTGTTCGGCGGATTCTCGCCGGATGCGCTGGCCGGGCGTATCGTCGACTGCGACTCCAACGTGGTGATCACCGCCGACGAGGGCCGGCGCGGCGGTCGCACCGTGCCGCTGAAGGCCAATGTGGACGCTGCTGCCGCCAGGCCCGATGTGACGACGCTGGACAAGGTGCTGGTGGTGCGCAACACCGGCGCCGACGTCGACTGGGACGACGGTCGCGACGTGTGGCTGCACGAAGCGGAACAGGAAGTGGAGGCCGACTGCCCGCCGGAACCGATGAACGCCGAGGATCCCCTGTTCATTCTGTACACCTCCGGTTCCACCGGCAAGCCGAAGGGCGTGCTGCACACCACCGGCGGGTACCTGGTCTACGCCGCCTTCACGTTCAGGTACGTCTTCAACTACGAAGCCGGCGAGGTCTACTGGTGCACCGCCGACGTGGGCTGGGTGACCGGCCACAGCTACATCGTCTACGGGCCGCTCGCCAATGGCGCCATCACGCTGATGTTCGAGGGGGTGCCGAACTACCCGGACGCGAGCCGCTTCTGGCAGGTGTGCGACAAGCACGGCGTGAACATCGTCTACACCGCACCCACCGCCATCCGCGCGCTGATGCGCGAGGGCGAGGAGCCGGTGAACAAGACCTCGCGCGAGTCGCTGCGGCTGCTCGGCTCCGTGGGCGAGCCCATCAACCCGGAGGCCTGGGAGTGGTACTACCACGTGGTGGGCGAGGACCGCTGCCCCATCGTCGACACCTGGTGGCAGACGGAGACCGGCGGCATCCTGATCACGCCGCTGCCGGGCGCCACGCCGCTGAAGCCGGGCTCGGCCACGCGGCCGTTCTTCGGCATCCAGCCGGCCCTGGTGGACAACGACGGCAACCGGCTGGATGGCCCCGCAGAGGGCAACCTGATCATCAAAGACAGCTGGCCGGGGCAGATGCGCACCGTCTACGGCGACCACCAGCGCTTCGTCGATACGTACTTCTCCACCTTCGAGGGCCGCTATTTCACGGGCGATGGTGCGAGGCGCGACGAGGATGGCTACTATTGGATCACCGGGCGGGTGGACGACGTGCTGAACGTCTCCGGTCACCGGATGGGCACTGCCGAGATCGAGAGCGCGCTGGTGGCCCATCCGAAGGTGGCCGAGGCCGCGGTGGTGGGCTATCCCCACGACATCAAGGGTCAGGGCATCTATGCCTACGTGACCCTGATGGAAGGCGCGGAGCCCAGCGACGAGTTGCTGGCCGAACTCAGGAACTGGGTACGCAAGGAGATCGGGCCCATCGCGACGCCGGACCTGCTGCAATGGGCCCCGGGCCTGCCGAAGACCCGCTCGGGCAAGATCATGCGGCGCATCCTGCGCAAGGTGGCCGAGAACGACTACGGCAGCCTGGGCGATACCTCGACCCTGGCCGACCCCGGTGTCGTCGACGACCTGATCGCCCATCGCAGGAACAGCTAGGACAGCGACCAGGGGCACCGCCGGACACAGATGACAACGCCCAGCGACAGCACCTTCATCATCGCCGACGACCACCCGCTGTTCCGCGAGGCGATGATCCAGGCCGTGCGCAACTGCGGGGGCGGCGCCGGCATCGTGGAGGCGGAGAGCCTGGAGACTCTGCAGGAGGCCGTCGAGGCCAACCCGGAGGCGGACCTCCTGCTGCTGGACCTGAACATGCCGGGCGTGAACGGCTTCTCGGCACTGGCCTGGATCCGCAGCACCTTCGCCACGCTGCCCACGGTGATCGTCTCGGCCACAGACGAGCCGGCGATCATCCGCCGCGCCATCAGCCACGGCGCCAGCGGCTTCATCCCGAAGTCCTCCCCCATCGCACGCATCGAGTCGGCCATCACGGCAGTGCTCGAGGGCGAGGTCTGGCTGCCAGAAGGCGTCGGCCTGAACGGCGGCGAACTCGGCGGTGAGGAGGCGAACATCGCCGCCGCCCTGGCCGCCCTGACCCCCCACCAGTTCCGCGTGCTGCTCATGCTGGCCGAGGGCCTGATGAACAAGCAGATCGCCTACGAGCTGGGCGTCTCCGAAGCCACCATCAAGGCCCACGTCACCGCCATCCTGCGCAAGCTGAAGGTCACCAACCGCACCCAGGCGGTGCTGGCGATGCAGAAGCTTACCATCGACGAACAATCACTGTAGGAGCGCCTTCAGGCCCGATTCCCTTCTTTCCTGGCCGCCCTGCGGGGGCATAAAGGGGCTGCCGCTCAGCAGCGCCTGCTGACCGGCTTCCCTCTCGGCAACGGGCCCGTCAGCGGGTGGGCAAGGGTGGCGGGGGCGTCCGGGCCGACTGGAGCCAGGACGGCGGGAAGGAGGCCCGGCCGAAGCGAAGGAGGACAGGACATCCGACTGAGCGTCCCCGACACCCTTGCCCGCCCGATGGCGGGCCTGCGCCAGGAGAAGGACAGTTCGGGCCTGAAGGCGCTCCTACGTTCTTCCGATGATGCGGGTTACCAGGGCCCGCAGGGCGGCCGGCTTCACCGGCTTGTGCAGCAATGCATGCCCCGCGGCGCGGACCTCGTCGGCCACCTCGCGACTGTGGTCAGCCGTGAGCACCACCGCCGGTACCGGCGTTCCGGTCATGGCGCGGACCGCCTCGATGACCTCGATGCCTGTGACGCCGTTATCCAGGTGGTAGTCCACCAGCAGCACGGATGGCCGCTCGCCGGCCTCTTCCGCGAGGATCCGGATCCGCCGACCCGCTTCGTCGAGGTCACCCGCCCGGAGCGGTCGGGCACCCCAGCGCGCCAGCAGGCCCTGCATGCCGTCCAGGATGTCGGGCTCGTTGTCGACGCAGAGGACGTGCTGTCCGTCCATGGACGAAAGTGGACGGGGCTCTGCCGCGGCCGGGACCTGCCGGCGCACGGGCTCGGCCCGCGGTGCCACAATCTCGAAACAGCTGCCCACGCCGAGCTCCGAGCGCATGTTCAGCGGATGCCCCAACAGCCGCGCGATGCGCTGGACGATGGCGAGGCCGAGCCCGAGGCCCCGCCTGGAGCCCTCGTCGCTGCCCACCAGCCGGCGGAACTCCTCGAAGACGGCCTCCCGGTGTTCCGGGGCGATGCCCACGCCGGTGTCGCACACCTGGACGGCCACGGCGTCGCCGCGGCGGCGACAGCCCACCAGCACCCCGCCGGTGCGGGTGTAGCGCCGGGCATTGCTGATGAAGTTCTGCAGGATACGGCGCAGTAACGCCGGGTCGGTATGCAGCCACAGCGAAGTCTTCGCGAAGCGCAGCGCGAGTCCCTGCTCCGCGAAGGCCTCGCCGAACTGCGCCTCCAGCGTCGTGAACAGCTCGGCCGCCGGGAAGCTCTCCCGGGCCGGGCGGGGTGCGCGGGTATCCAGGCGGGCGATGTCGAGCAGCGCGCTCAGCAGGTCCTCCACGGCGACCAGCCCGGTCTCCACACGGGAGACGAGGCGGCGCTGCTCCTCGTTCATGCCGGCGTTCTTCTCGTCCAGCAGCGCGGTGAAGAGCTTGGCTGCGTTCAGCGGCTGCAGCAGGTCGTGGGCCGCGGCGGCGAGGAAGCGGGTTTTCGACGCGTTGGCCGCCTCCGCCTGCGCCTTCGCCTCGGCCAGGGCACTCATCGCGGCCTCCAGCTCGGCCGTGCGGTCGCTGACCCGCTGCTCCAGCATCGCCTTCGCCTCCTCGAGGCCGAGTTCGGCACGGCGGCGTTCGGTGATGTCCTGGAACACGGCGTGCACCCCCGTGACGGTGCCGTCACCGTCCACGTCGGGGATGTAGGTGCCCAGCATGTAGCGCGAGTCGCCGTCCGCCCCGGTCATCTCGAGCTCGAAGCCCTGTCGCTCGCCGGCGAAGGCACGGTCGAGCCAGGGCGAGCGGGCCATGAGCTGGCCCTCGTCCAGCACCGCATGCAGGGGCGCGCCGATGATCTCCTCACGGGTGGTGCCCGCATAGGCGAGATAGGCCTTGTTGGCGAATCGGTAGCACCGGTCCGCGTCCACGTAGGCGATCAGCGCCGGTGCGTTGTCGGTGTAGGTGCGAACCTGGCGCTCGCTGCTGCGCAGGGCGCGCTCGGTTTGCTTGGACTCCGTAATGTCGGTGTAGGTGGTGACATAGCCACCATCGGGCATGGGCTGGCCGCGGATCTCGATGACCCGGCCGTCCGAGAACTCGCTCTCGTAGCGGAACGGCGTGCCGTCACGCAGCAAACGCACCCGCTGGGCGATGCGCGCGTCCACGTCGGCACCGTAACGGCCCCGGGCCACGTTGTAGCGCACCAGGTCGGTGACCGGCTTGCCGACGCTGAGCAGGCCCGGGGGATAGCCCATGATCTCCTCGTAGCGGGAATTCCAGCCTGCGAGCCGCTGGGAGGCGTCCACGACGGTGACGCCCTGACTGAGGTTCTCCAGCGTGGTCTCCAGCAGCCGCCGGTTGAAGCGGATGGCCTGGGAGGTCTCGTCCAGCAGCAGCAGGACGTCGCCGATCTCCATGCCGGTGTTGCGCAGGGCCGTGGTCATGACAATGCGCGCCGAGGCCGCGCCGATGGTGCCCGCCACCAGCCGCTCGGTGAACTGCAGCACGCTGCGGTCCGCCGTGGACGACGGCGCGAGCTCGCGGTCCCGGCGCCGGGCGAAGTCCGCGAACGCCCGACGGGCGTTGTCCTCGCCGACGAAGCGGCCGGCCACTGCACGGAGATCCGACACCGCGATCTCGCTCTCGCCCGCCGGCATCGCCGGCAACCGATCCTCCCGGCCCGCATCCGTGAATGCCCGTGCCTGTATGCGCTCTACCACCGACTGCCGGGACGCAAGAGAGACGAGGAGGAATATGGCGACGTTGGCACCGAGGGACCAGAGTACGCCGTGGGTCAGCGGGTCGGCGCCGGTGCCGAACAACAGCGCCTCAGGGCGGGCCCAGTCCAGACCGAACGGACCCTGGGCCACCAGCTCCCCGCCCGAGGCGCCGGACCGGGCGACGGAGGGCAGCAGCAACGTGTAGGCCCACAGCGCGAAGCCGGCCGAGAGCCCGGCGATGGCGCCGGAGCGGGTCGCCCGGGGCCAGTACATGCCGAGCAGAATCAGCGGCGCGAACTGGGCCGCCGCGGCGAATGACAACAGGCCGATGGAGGCGAGCTCCGTGGCCTGGTCCAGCACGCGATAATAGCCGTAGGCGGCCAGCGCGATGGCGACGATGGCGATGCGCCGCACGTACAGGAGCAGCCGCGGATAGGCCGGGATCTCGCCGCCGCCGCGCGCATTCGCCCGCAGCAGCAGGGGCATCACGATCTCGTTGCTGACCATAGTCGAGAGCGTGACGCTGGCGACGATCACCATGCCCGTGGCGGCCGAGAAACCGCCGAGGAAGGCGAGCGCGGTCAGCCAGTCCTGGCCGCCCTGCATCGGCAGGGCCAGCACGTAGGTATCGCCCGGAAACAGCCCCGGCGGCAGGAAGCGCAGCCCCGCCAGCGTGATGGGCACGACGAACAGGCAGAACAGAGCCAGGTACAGCGGGAACATCCAGCGGGCCGAACGGTTGTCGGCGTCCTCGTGAGCTTCCACCACGGCCACGTGGAACTGGCGGGGCAGGCAGAATATGGCGGCGCTGGCCAGCAGCGTCTGGGTGACGAAGGCCTCCGGCAGGCCGCCGCCAGCGAACGGGCCGGGCGTCGCCGCGGCGGCCGGCGGCATCGCGGCACCGTTGCCTCCCAGCAGCCACAGCGCGAACAGACCCACCGCGACGAAGGCCGCCAGCTTCACCAGCGACTCGAAGGCGATCGCGAGGATCATCCCCCGATGGTGTTCGGTGGCGTCCACACGGCGGGTGCCGAACAGGATCGCGAACAGAGCCAGCGCGCCGGCAACCAGCAGGGCCGTGTCGTAGGCCGGCGTACCCCGCGCCGCGGAATCGCTGACGGTCTCCAGCCCCGCCACCACGGCCTTGAACTGCAGGGCGATGTAGGGCACCGAGCCCACGACGGCGATCACCGTCACCAGCACCGCCAGGCTCCTCGCCTTGCCGTAGCGCGCCGCAATGAAATCGGCGATGGAGGTCAGGTTCTGGCGCTTGCTGATGGTGATGATGCGCCGGATGAGGCCCCAGCCGAACAGGAATACTAGCGCGGGCCCGAGATAGATGGGCAGGAAGCTCCAGCCCTGCTGGGAGGCGCTGCCCACGGCGCCGTAGAAGGTCCAGGAAGTACAGTAGACGGCGAGCGAGAGGCTGTAGATCAGCGGGCCGGTCCAGGCGCCGTAACGGCGCACGTCGACGCGGTCGCCCCAGGAGGCAATGGCGAACAGCAGGGCCATGTAGGCCACCGACAGCGCAATGAGCAACCACCAGCTGATCAACCGTTTCCCTCCCCCGCCTGACGCAGCCACCGGACCGCACAGGCGGACGAGTCTAATACTAACGTCTTATCCCCGCGAACAGCGGCGTTTGCTAACGTCGGTGCTCGGCAAGAACAGGCGGCAACACGCCACAGGGGGAAACATGTCCGACCGCAAGGCCTACTGGCGCCGGAATCTCAGGCTCGTCGCAATCTGCATGGTCATCTGGTTCGTCGTCTCCTACTTGTTCGGGATAATCCTGGTGGAGCCCCTGAACAACATCCGCATCGGCGGCTACAAGCTCGGCTTCTGGTTCGCCCAGCAGGGCTCCATCTACACGTTCGTGGTGCTGATCTTCTTTTACGCCAGACGGATGAACAAGCTGGACCGCGAGTTCGGCGTACAGGAAGACGACTAGGAGCCGGCCATGACACTGCAGACAATGACCTACCTGATCGTGGGCGCCACCTTCGCGCTGTACATCGGCATCGCCATCTGGGCGCGGGCCGGCACCACCAAGGATTTCTACGTGGCCGGCGGCGGCGTGCATCCCGTCTCCAACGGCATGGCCACGGCGGCCGACTGGATGTCCGCCGCCTCGTTCATTTCCATGGCAGGGCTCATCGCCTTCATGGGTTACGGCGGCTCCGTCTTCCTGATGGGCTGGACCGGCGGCTACGTGCTGCTGGCCATGCTGCTCGCGCCCTACCTGCGCAAGTTCGGCAAGTTCACCGTGCCGGAGTTCATCGGCGACCGCTACTACTCGCGCACCGCGCGCATCGTGGCGGTGATCTGCCTCATCGTCGCCTCCATCACCTACGTGATCGGGCAGATGAAGGGCATCGGCGTGGCCTTCTCCCGCTTCCTCGAGGTGGACTACGACCTGGGCCTCGCCATCGGCATGGCCATCGTCTTCTTCTACGCGGTGATGGGCGGCATGAAGGGCATCACCTACACGCAGATCGCCCAGTACTGCGTGCTGATCCTGGCCTACACCATCCCGGCCATCTTCATCTCGCTGAACCTCACCGGCAATCCCATTCCCCAGATCGGGCTGGGCTCCACCATGGCCGGCTCGGAGACGTTCCTGCTGGACAAGCTGGACCGGATGGTGACGGACCTCGGCTTCGCCGAGTACACCACCAGCGCCCGGCTCAGCCTGCTGAACATGTTCATGTACACGATGTCGCTGATGATCGGCACGGCGGGCCTGCCCCACGTGATCATCCGCTTCTTCACCGTGCCGAAAGTGAAGGACGCGCGCTCCTCCGCCGGCTGGGCGCTGGTGTTCATCGCCATCCTCTACACGACGGCACCCGCCGTCGCCGCCATGGCGCGCCTGAATCTCATGGAGACCATGGAGCCCGCTGAAGGCCAGTACATGATCTACGACGAGCGTCCGAGCTGGTTCAGGAAGTGGGAGACCACCGGTCTGCTGGACGTCACCGACAAGAACGACGACGGCCGCATCCGCTACTCGGCGGACCCGGAGGTCAACGAACTCACCAAGGTGGACAACGACATCATGGTGCTGGCCAACCCGGAGATCGCGAAACTGCCGAACTGGGTCATCGCTCTGGTCGCCGCGGGCGGGCTGGCGGCCGCATTGTCGACCGCGGCGGGACTGCTGCTGGCCATCTCCTCGGCCATATCCCACGATCTGCTGAAAGGCGTGTTCATGCCGCAGATCACCGAACGCCAGGAACTCAGGGCCAGCCGTATCGCCATGGCCGGTGCCATCGTGCTGGCCGGCTATCTGGGCTTCAATCCGCCCGACTTCGCGGCGGGGACCGTGGCACTGGCGTTCGGGCTGGCGGCCTCATCCATCTTCCCGGCGCTGATGATGGGCATCTTCAGCCAGCGCATGAACAAGGAGGGAGCCATCGCCGGCATGGTGAGCGGTCTCGGCGTCACGCTGCTGTACGTGTTCCAGCACAAGGGGATCATGTTCATTCCGGGCACCGAGTACCTGGGCGGCATGGCGGAGAACTGGTTCTTCGGCATCGAGCCGAACGCCTTCGGCGCTGTGGGTGCCATCGTGAACTTCACCGTCGCCTTCGCGGTCTCGCGGGCCACGGCCGCGCCGCCGGAGCACATCCAGCACCTGGTCGAGGACATCCGGGTGCCGAGCGGCGCGGGAGCGGCGACCGGGCACTGACGGCCGGTAATCGCCGGGAGAGGGGCTCCGCCCGGAGCCCCTTTTCTTTTAAGCTGTCGCGGCAGGGGGCCACCGGAGCAAGACCATCATGTGGAAGAACTGGCACATCGTGGCCGCACTGCTCGCGGCGCCGGTACTGGCCGTCCTGGCCTGGTTCGCGGTGGACCGGTTCGTCGCGGAGCGCCCCCACGAGGCCCGGCCGGGGCGGGATTATCCGCTGGTGGCGAAGTCGAACTGCCGCTGGCGCAGCGGCGCCTGCGACCTGGTGAACGAGTCCTTCCGCCTGACGCTGACCCCCGCGGCACGGGACGACGCGGTGCTCCGCCTGCGCATCGAGTCCCGCTTCCCGCTGTCCGCCGCCACCGCCGGTCTCGCACCGCGGGCGGGCGCCGCCTCGCAGCCCGTGGCATTCTCGCCGGCGGACGGCGAAGTCACGGTCTGGTCGGGAAAGCTGCCCGCGCCGGGAGGCGACGGCGCCACACTGCAGATCGTGGTGACGGCAGACGGCAGCCGTTATTTCGCCGAGGTGCCCGTCGTCTTCCTCGCGGCGGAATAGGTCGCCGGCCCACAAGCCGGCCCCCAGCAGGTAGCATAGGCCCCCGTCGCCGCTCGCCGGCACCGAATCCGTTCTCATAGAGGGGGCACCCGGATGAGTCCAACCGAACCTGCCGCCGGCACACCCGGCAAAACCTTCTTCGGCCATCCCGCCGGCCTCGGCACGCTGTTCTTCACCGAACTCTGGGAGCGCTTCAGCTACTACGGCATGCGCGCCCTGCTGGTGCTGTTCATGGTCGCGAGCATCGCCGAGGGCGGACTGGGATTCGACGACGCGACGGCCGCAGCCATCTACGGCCTGTATACGGCCGGCGTGTATCTGGCGGCGCTGCCCGGCGGCTGGCTCGCCGACCGGGTGTTCGGCCAGCAGGACTCCATCTGGTACGGCGGCATCATCATCGCGGCCGGCCACATCGTGCTCTCGTTACCCGGCTTCGGGCTCGTCGGCGAGGCCTACGGTTTCTTCTTCGGCCTGATCCTCATCGTCGTCGGCACGGGCCTCCTCAAGCCGAACATCTCGAGCTGTGTCGGCGAACTTTATCCGGAAGGCGGCGCCAGACGGGATGCCGGATACGTGCTCTATTACATGGGCATCAACCTGGGCGCCTTCCTCGGTCCGCTGATCTGCGGCTTCCTGCGGGTGAACATGGGCTGGCACTGGGGCTTCGCGGCGGCGGCGGTGGGCATGATCGCGGGCCTGGTCGTCTACCGCGCCTCCCAGAAGCATCTGGGCGACTTCGGCAAGCAGCCCTTCCCGACGGCGGCGGGCGAGGAAGGCAGGGTGCGCAACCTCAAGCTTGCCATCTACGTGGCGACGGCAGCCCTGTTCGTGCTGGCCGTGCTGGGCCTGGAAGGCATCCTGGTCTTCGATGCGGTCAGCCTGGCCGCCACCACGGTCTATATCATCGTCGCGGTGGCGGCGCTGTTCTTCGGGCGGGTCCTGTTCGACCGCAAGCTGACCCGGCTGGAGCGCAACCGCACCATCGTGCTTATTGCACTGTTCATCGGCGCAGCCCTGTTCTGGTCGGGCTTCGAGCAGGCCGGCTCGTCGCTGAACCTGTTCGCGGAACGCTACACCGCTCGCGAGATGCTGGGCATCGTGATCCCGCCGGAGGTGTTCCAGTCCCTGAACCCGCTCTACATCCTGATCCTGGCACCGTTCTTCTCGGCACTCTGGATCAACCTGGGCCGCCGCAACCTGGACCCCTCCATCCCGCTGAAGTTCGCGCTGGGCTTTCTGCAACTCGGCATCGGCTTCGGCTTCATGTGGTTCGCCGCCTCGCTGATCCAGGAAGGCGACCGGGTACTGCCGGTGTGGCTGCTGCTCACCTACCTGTTCCACACCACCGGCGAGCTCTGCCTGAGTCCCATCGGGCTGTCGGCCACCTCCAAGCTGGCGCCACGCAGCTACTACAGCCAGATGATGGGCATGTGGTTCTTCGGCGCCGCACTCGGCAACCTGCTGGCCGGCCTGATCGCCGGCGAGTTCCGCGGCGACAACGTGGCCGAGTTCCCCGAGCGCTACCGCCAGATCGTGATCTTCTGCGCGGTAGTCTTCCTCGGCTTCCTGATTGCCACGCCGTGGCTGAAGAAGATCGCCGCCCTCGACCAGGTCGTGGACGAAGACGCCCGCTACACCCGGGAGGACGAGCCCGGCGCCTTCGACGCCGACGTACCCACTCACGGCAAAGACCGTCCCCGCTGAAGGAGAACCCATGCATCGACAGCTGACACTGCCTCTCGCCTTCGCCCTGCTCGCCGCCGGTTGCGGCGGCCCGCCCGCCGAAGAGGAAGCGCCGGCGCCGCCGGCGTCCGGATCGCTGCAGCCGGCAGCGACCGCGGGGGATGCGATGGCGGAGACGCCGGCCGAGCGGCTGGACCGGCTGTTCGCCGGGTACTGGGACGCCTGGCTGGAACTCAACCCGGTGCAGGCGACTTTCCTCGGCGACCACCGCTGGGACGACCGCTGGCCGGTCAACATCTCGCCGGCGCATATCCGGGCAGAGCGGGAACTGCTTGAGCGCAGCCTCGCGGCTGCCGAGGCCATCCCCGCCGACGGGCTCGACCCGGACCGCCGACTGAGCCGGGAGCTGTTCCTCTACGAGCTGCGCGACGAGCTGGGCGGCTACGCCTTCCCCCGCGAGCTGACTCCGGTCAACCAGTTCTACAACCCGGCCAACGGCCTGGCGATGCTTGGCTCCGGCAAGGGGCCGCAGCCGTTCGAGACGGCCGCCGACTACGAGGAGTTCCTTGGCCGCATCGACGGCTTCAGCGACTGGGTGGACCAGGCCATCGTCAACATGCGCAAGGGCATGGACGCCGGCATCGTTCAGCCCGCCATCCTGATGGAGCGCACCCTGCCCCAGCTCGAGGCGCATATGGTCGGGGAGGCGGAAGACAGCCTGTTCTACGGCCCGGTGGCCGAATTCCCGGACACCGTGCCCGAGGCCGAGCGGGAGCGGCTGCGGACGGCCTATGCCGCGGCGATCACGGAGAAGATCGCGCCGGCCTATGCCCGCCTGCACGGGTTCATCCGCGACGAGTACCTGCCCGCGGCACGGGGGAGCGCGGGGCTCGGCGCCCTGCCCGGCGGCGAGGACTGGTATGCCTGGCTGGTGCGCCACCACACCACCACCGATCTCACGCCGGACGAGATCCACCGCATCGGACTGGACGAGGTGGAGCGCATCCACGGCGAGATGCGGGCCATCCGGGAAGAGGTGGGCTTCGAGGGCGACCTGCAGGATTTCTTCGAACACCTGAATACGGATCCCCGGTTCTACTTCGAGTCCCGGGAGGAGATGCTGGCCGCCTACGAGGCGCTGCGCGACAAGGCCGATGCGGCGGCCCCGCGGCTCTTCAGCCGCATCCCGGAGGCGGAGTACGAGATCCGGCCCGTGGAACGCTACCGGGAGCAGTCGGCGGCGAAGGGCTCATATCAGCGGCCGTCCGCCGACGGCAGCCGCCCGGGCATCTTTTACCTGAACACCTGGCGCCCCGAGGCCCGCCCCCGCTGGGCTGCAGAAGCCCTGTTCCTGCACGAGGCCGTGCCGGGCCACCACTTCCAGCGCTCCTCCAACCTGGAGCTGGAGGACGTGCCGGACTTCCGCCGCCACGGCGGCGTGACGGCCTTCGCCGAGGGCTGGGGTCTGTACGCAGAGTCCGCGCCGGTCGGCGAGGCGATGGGCTTCTACGAGGACCCCTACCAGCGCTTCGGCCAGCTGAACGCCGAGCTGTGGCGGGCCATCCGGCTGGTGGTGGATACCGGCCTGCATGCCAGGGGTTGGTCCCGTGAGGAGGTACTGGAGTACATGTACGCCAACTCGGCGGTGCTGGAGACCCGGGCGGTCTCCGAGGCCGAACGCTTCATGGCCATCCCCGGCCAGGCGCTGGCCTACAAGATCGGCCAGCTCAAGATCCTGGAGCTGCGACGGCGCGCCGAGGCCGCACTCGGTGACGACTTCGACATCCGCGCGTTCCACGCGAAGGTGCTGGAGGAAGGCGACCTGCCGCTGGACATCCTCGAGGCCCGCATCGACGCCTGGCTGGCCGAGGAGACGGCGACCTGATGCCGAGCCGCCGGCAGTTTCTCGTCCGGGCGGGCGGCGCACTCCTCGCCGCCGCATGGCCCCTGGCGAGCAGTGCCGGCGGCCGCAGCGTCATCGTGCTGGGCGCGGGCCTCGCGGGCCTGCATGCCGCGCGGCTGCTGGAGCAGCGCGGTTGCAAGGTCACCGTGCTGGAAGCCCGTGACCGGGTCGGCGGTCGGGTCCGCACACTGGACGAGCTGCCCGGCGCCCCGGAGGCCGGCGCCAACATCTTCGGCCCGAACTACGGCCGGGCGCTCGGAGCTGCCCGGCAGCTCGGGGTGCCGCTGACCGCCTCGCCCCGGGAAGCAGATTCCGGCCTCATCCTGGACGGCCGCATCGTCGACCGCGCGAACTGGCCGGACTCGCCACTGAACACCCTCCCGCCGCCGCTGCGCGAGGTCACGCCGGACCGCCTCGCCGGCGCCCTGCTGCGCGGCGATCCGCTGCAGACCTCCACCCACTGGCGCACGCCGGCGGCGCAGCGCTGGGACGTATCCGCGGCGGCATTCTTCCGCGAACGCGGGCTCGACGACACGGCACTGGCCTGGATCGAGGCCAACAACAGCTATGGCAACCGGCTGGAGGACACCTCCCTGCTCGCCCTGTACCGGGTGGGCGAGAGCATCGGCCGGGCCGTCACCATGGCGCGGGGCGCCGGCCTGCCGTCGCTGCACGTGGCGGCCGGCAACCTGCGGCTGCCGGAGGCGATGGCAGACTCCCTGACCGCGCCGGTGCGGCTCGGCGAGCGGGCGCTCGCGGTCCGGCAGAGCTCGGCCGAGGTTACCGTGGAATGCGAGAGCGGCGCGACGTACCGGGCGGACGCGCTGATCTGCGCCCTGCCCGCCACCGCGGTGCGCCGCCTCCGGTTCGAGCCCGCGCTGCCACAGGCCGCGGGCGACGCGTTCCGGCAGGTGCACTACCACAAGATCACCCAGGCCCATCTGCTGGCCGCCGGGCCGTTCTGGGAAGAAGCCGGCGGGCCCGCCAGCTGGTGGACGGACGGCCCCCTGGGCCGGGTCTTCGCCTGGCCCGCGCCGAACGAGGCGGGCAGCCACAACCTCACGGTCTGGATCAACGGCGACGACTGCGACCGCTTCGCGGCCATGGACGAGGAAGAAGCGGGCGCGGCGATGCTGGCGGAGTTCGAGCGGCTGATCCCCGGCGCCCGCGGCGCGGTGTCGACGGGCCGGGTGGTGCGCTGGGCGGAGGAGCCGTTCAGCGAGGGCGCCTGGGCCATCTGGCGGCCGGGCGAGATCACGGCGGGGATACCGGCGCGACTCGCCGAAGCACACGGCCGGGTGTCTTTCGCCGGCGAACACACGGGGGTGTCCTACTCGGGCATGGAGGGTGCGATGGAATCCGCCGACCGCGCCGTGCTCGAGACGCTGAGGCGGCTGGCATGAAGCGGCTTCGCTCTGTCCATGGATCGCGCCGGCGGCTGTTGCGCCGATCGTTGCGCCGATCGTTACGCCGAGCGGCAGCGGTGCTCGGCCTCGCCGCCTGCGCCCTGCTGGCAGCCTGCGGCGAACGCGCGCCGGTGGCGGCCGACGGCGATGCTGCCGAACCGCCCGCGCGGGAAACATCCCCGGGTGTGCTGACCGGCGCGGACCTCTGGCTGGCCTGCCAGGGCTGTCACAGCATCGATGCCGGCGCGCCTCACCAGGTGGGACCGAACCTGCACGGCATCGTCGGGGGGCCGGCGGCGAGCCGGCCGGGCTATACCTATTCGGAAGCATTGGCTGGTTCCGGTATCACGTGGAGCCGGGGGCTGCTGCGCGGCTACGTCATGAACGCGGAATCCATGGTGCCCGGCACGTGGATGGCCTACCGGGACGTCATGACGCCGGCGGAACTGGACCGCCTGGTCGACTACGTGGTGGCACGCGCCGAGGGCGACGAGGACCGCGGCGACTAGCGGCTGTCGCCGGCTACCGCACCTCCCGGCGCGCCGGTCTGTTCGCCGGCGGCGGCCGTGAAGCGGATATCGGCATACCACGCGGTCATCGAGCCGCCGGCATCGTCGGCGTCGGTCATGATGGCGATGCCGTCCAGGCTGTCGATCTCCTCGCCGAAGGCCTCGCGCCAGTCGGCACGGACGTCGCGCACGTGGCCGACCCACTCGCCGGCCTTCGCCGCGCCGGCGTTCACGGCCAGCATCTGCACGTTGTCGCCGGCATAGGCATTCGGCCAGCGCGACCCGACGGGCTGCGCGCTGGACCAGACGTAGTTCAGCGCGCGGGTGCGCCAGAACGCGAGCCCGCCGCGGCGCACCACGTAGATGCGGGCCGGGTAGTCGTCGCCGGTCTTGGCCGTCTCGTCGATGCTCTTGCCGTAGGTGCCCTGCACCCGCCAGCGCCAGCGCAGGAACGGCGTCTCGGCCAGATCGATCTCCGTGCGCCGGTACAGCGCGCTGGCCGTGCCGTCGGCCTCGGCCCGCACCGCGGCCTGCCCGTCCGTCCGCACCACCCGGTAGTCGGTGTTGTCGACGAAGCTGCGCTCCTCCCAGCCGTCGAGGCCGCGACCGAAGTCACCCAGCACGTTCTGCTGGGCGGCAACGGCCGCGCAAGCGGCCAGCGTCAGGACCAGGACCGCGGCGCGTGCCTGCCGCGGCGTCGATTGCGCGGGGCGTGCCGGCACCCGTCAGGCGGCGCGCTCGCCGGCGCCGGTGTGCTCGGCCGCGTAATCGGCCAGCACCCTCGCGACGCAGGCCGTGAGCCGCTTGCCGGTGGCGATGTGCAGGAACTCGTTGGGCCCGTGGGCGTTGGACTGGGGGCCGAGTACGCCGGTCACCAGGAATTGGGTCTCGGGGTATTTCTCGCCCAGCATGTTCATGAACGGGATGGACCCGCCCTCCCCCCGGTAGCAGACGGGCCGGCCGAAGAAGGCCTCGGAGGCGGCTTCCAGGCTGCGCGCGAGCCAGGGCGCCGGCACCGGTGCGGCCCAGCCGCTGCCGGGCCCCTCGATGTCGAAGACCACTCCGGCGCCGTAGGGCGGATCGGCCTCCAGGATCTCCTTCAGCCGCCGGGCCGCCGCCGGCGCATCGACCGTGGGCGGCAGGCGCAGCGACAGCTTCAGCGTGGTGTGGGTGCACAGCACGTTGCCCGCGCTGGCGGCCTCGGGCAGGCCGTCCGCGCCCACCACCGACAGCGCCGGGCGCCAGGTGTTGTTCAGCACCAGTTGGGCGACGTCATCGGTGACCGGACCCGTGCCCTCCGCATAGGGAAAGTCCCGCCAGATCTCGTCGCCGAGCACGTCGGCGGCGCGGCGTACCTGCTCCAGACGCTCGCCTTCGGGCTCCGCCAGGAACTCGGGCACACTGATCTCTCCGGTCTGGGCGTCCTCGATGCGCCCGAGCAGCGCGCGGGCGATGCGGAAACTCGAGGGCACGATGCCGCTGGCCGTGCCCGAGTGCACGCCCTCGGTGAGCACGTCCACCCGCAGGTCGCCCACCACGATGCCGCGCAGCGAGGTGGTCACCCAGAGCTGGTCGTAATTGCCGGCGCCGGAATCCAGACAAACGATCAGGCCCGGCGTGCCGATGCGCTCGCTCAGATGATCGAGATAGGCGGGCAGGTCCGGGCTGCCGCTCTCCTCCGAGCCCTCGATGAGCACGATGCAGCGGGGATGCGGGATGCCCTGGCGCTGCAGCGCCTCGATGGCGGCCAGCGAACCGTAGGCGGCGTAGCCGTCGTCGGCGCCGCCCCGCCCGTAGAGCCTGCCGTCCTCGATCACCGGCTTCCAGGGTCCCAGATCGTCGCGCCAGCCGGTGAACGGCGGCTGCTTGTCCATGTGCCCGTACAGGAGCACGGTCTCATCCGTGGCGCCCGGGATCTCCATGTAGAGCAGCGGCGTCCTGCCTTCCAGTCGCAGGATCTCCCAGGTCATCCCCTCGATGCCCCTGGCCCCGCACCATTCGGCGATGTGATCCATGGCCCGGTCGATATGGCCGTTCGCCTGCCAGTCCGGGTCGAACAGTGGCGACAGTGCGGGGATGGTGATGTAGTCCTCCAGCGACGGGACGATCTCCGCGTCCCAGACGCCGTCCACGAATTCGGTTGTTCTGGCGGTGTCCATGATGATCTGCGCTTGTCTGCTGACGGGCCTGTTGCTGCGATTGCCGTGCCGGCAGAATATCATGGGCGCGTCCGCGCCGAGTTCCGGAGACCCCATGCGGCGACTGCTGAAGTTCCTGCACACCATGAGCACCATCGGCATCACCGGCGGCCTGGCCGCCTACATGCTCGTGCTCGCGACCGCACCGCCGATCGAGTCGCTGGAGGCCTACGCCGCGATGCGCGAGAGCCTGGCCATGCTGTCCAAGTGGCTGATCATGCCCTCCATGCTGATCGTCGTCCTGAGCGGGCTGCTGGCCATTGCCGCCCACTTCCCCTTCGCCGAGGCGCCCTGGGTGTGGGCGAAGGCGCTCGCCGGCATCCTCGTGTTCGAATCCACGCTGATGGCGATCGACGGGCCCGCGCAGCGGGCGGCGGAATTGAGTGCGAAGGCCGTCGGCGGGGAGATCGACGCCGCCGAACTCGCCGGCCTCGTCCATGACGAATGGGGCGCATGGTGGATACTGCTCGGCCTGTTCACCGCGAACGTGATCCTCGCCATCTGGCGGCCGAGGTTCGGCCTGAAGGGTAAGTAGGCCGCCCGCCCCGCAGCAGGACAAGGCCGGCCAGCAGTAACGCGAGGAAGCCGTCGAAGGCGCCGCCGCCACCACCGCCGGAGCCGCTGCCGCCCGAGCCACCGCCGGTATCGCCGCCGGTGCCGCCGCCGGTATCGCCACCCGTGTCGCCGCCGGTGTCGCCGCCCGTATCGCCACCGGTATCGCCACCGGTATCGCCACCGGTATCGCCACCCGTATCGCCGTCCGAGTCGCCGCCATCGTCTCCGTCGTCGCCACCGTCGTCGCCGGGCGGCGGCGGTGGTGGCGGCGGCGCCACCGACCGGGCAGTCAGCACCCTCGCCCCGGCCTGGCCCGATGAGGCCTGCAGCTCGAGCGAGACCTCGTTCGCCTGATCCGCCAGCAGGATACCGACCTCGGCGCCGCCGGTGCCCGCGGCCGATAGGGAGCCGCGGTAGGATGCGGCGGGCGTCGCGTAGTCCCGCGTCGCCGTCACACTGCCGTCTCCGGCAGCGGTGATCTGCACCCGCACGCTACCGGAAGCCGACAACGCGGCGATGGCCAGGGCGTCGGCGCCGGGCACCGGCTGCAGGCCGAGCAGCGTCCAGTCGCCGTCGAAGGCGGCGAACGACGACGCCGGGCTGCCGTCGGGCGCCCACGTCGATACCGTGATCTGCCCGTCGAGACTCTGCAGCGCGACCGCGAGGCCGTCCGGGAAAGCGGCCAGTCGGGCGGCGGCCGTGTCGCCGGACCCTACCGTCTGTTCGTTGCGGAGTGTGCCGTCGGCGGCTGCGTGCCGGCGCAGCACCACCTCGCCGCTGGCCGGGTCGAGCCCGAGGAGCGCCAGCTCGCCCGCACCGGAAGGCACCGCCGTCAGTGGCTGGAGCCCGCCGGCGAGTTCGGCCGCACCGAGGGCCGCGCCATCCTCCGCGCGGGAGCGTGACAGGAGCAGCCGGCCGTTGTCGTGCCCGAACAGCGACCAGAATTCCGAACCCGTGGACAGCAGCTCGACCGGTACCCAACCGGCTGTCGCCACCTCGACGTCGAACAGGACACTGCCGTCGCTGGCGTCGAGGCCGGCGAGGCGCGCCCCGGCGGAGCCGTCCCCGAACAGCGCGGCCGGGTTGCCGCCGGCAGCCGTCAGACCGGCCAGCCGCCGGTCCGCGACGCCACCCAGGTCCAGGCGGTCGGCGGCGACGGATTCGTCGCTGGCGCCGTCCTTCAGGTACAGGCCGTAGCGACCGCCCGTGGTGCGGAGCAGCCCGTAGTCGCCGCTGCCGCTGGCATCGACGTCGCCGAGGGCGACCGCACCGGCCAGCGCATCCAGGTCGCAGGCGTCGCCCGCGCCGTCGACGTCCTGATCGTACTGATTCGGGTTCACGGTGAGCGGGCAGTTGTCGGCGTCGTCGGCCCGCGCATCGAAGTCGCTGTCGCCGGTATCCGGCCGGGTGCCTTTCTCGAACTCCTCCGCGTTGGTCAGGCTGTCGCCGTCGTCATCGCCGGTGGCATCGGACGCATTCCGGTCGTCCAGGCCGAAGCGTCGTTCCCAGACATCGGACATCCGGTCGTTGTCGTCGTCGGTATCGGCGTTGTCACCGATGCCGTCGCCGTCGAAGTCGGACTGTTCGGACGGGTCGCCCGGGAACAGGTCGGCGCTGTTGATCACGCCGTCACCGTCCGCGTCGCCGTCGGGATTGGGCGTCAGCTTGTAGGTCTTCGTGTTGCCGATCATGCCGTTGTGATCGTCTTCCGCGGAGGTCGCCATGGCCATGACGGCGATGGTGCTGTCCGCGGCGATGGTACCGTCTCCGACCACCTCGACCCCGATGCGGGCCTGATCGCCCGACGGGATGGACGCGATGGTGCAGTCCACCCGCCTTCCTGCCGCGCTGCAGTCGACGCCCGTCGCGCCGCCGGCGATGCCGACGATGCCGAAGGGACTGACCTCCAGGCCGGGACCGAGCTTCGCCGTGAAGGTGACGCCGGTGGCGTCCAGCACGGTGCCCACGTCGTTCGGCTCGAGATTGTGCACGGCGAACAGGACGGTGAAGGCGTCGCCGTCGACGACCGGCGCAGCGACTTCGGTACCGAGTTCGCCCTCCTCGGTCGGCGCGTCGTCGGTGATGACGATGGCCTTGCTGACCATGGGTTCGATGGCCAGCGTGCGCGTCGCCAGGGCGGAGACGTTCGGATCGGCACAGCTCACGAGTACCGTGACACCGGGAACGTCGCTCGTGCACACCGTCACCGTCTTCGTGCCGCTGGAGAAATAGGTGGCCCGGTCCACCAGCACGGCGCTGCCGTCGGCGGACTGCACGAAGGTCGGCTCGCCTTCCGGCGCCACCTCGCCCGGGGGCAGCGCGCGGCCGCTCGTGAACGGCTCGCCGGGGCCCCAGTCGATACCGTAGACGTGCCGGTCGGTGAGATCCACGTCGCTGATTCGGGCCTCGAGTTCGATCTCGAAGCCCGCGCCGTAGCGCTCGTTGAGACCGGCGAACTCGACGGCCGGCGCGTCGTTAACCGGCGTCACCTCGATGGTGGCGGGCACGGTCTCCGAACGCATACCGCCGTCGCTCACGCTGAAGGTGAAGGTCTCGGTGCCGAAGAAATCCGTGTCCGGCGCATAGACGAAGGCCGGGCCATTGCCAGCACCGGCGGCAGTTATCGTCCCGTTCTCCGGCTGCTTTTCTATGGTGAACTGCAGGTTCGGCTGGTCGTCGGCATCGGGGTCGAAAGCCGCCAGGCGGAACTCGAGCGCCGTGTCCTCCGCGGTCTCGAAGGCCTGGCCCTGCGTCGCGACCGGTGGGCGGAAGTTGCGGGTGACGTCGACGGTCACCGTGGCGTCGTTACTCGCCGCGAGACCGTCGGTGACAGCGAAACGGAAGGAATCGGTGCCCTTGAAACCCTCGTCCGACTGATAGGTCACCCGCGCCGTCTGGCTGGGCTGCAGAGTGTCGTCGTCGAAATCCGTGACCGGCGTGGTCTCGAAGACGTGCAGCAGGTCGCGCTCGCGGTCGAGCACGTAGAAGAACTGCCGGTTGGCGCTCACGTCCTCCGGGTTACCGAAGTCGCCCAGCACGAAGCAGCTGCCGTCGCACTCGGACTCCGCCTCGCCAGCGAAGAAGCCGTCCGGCGTGAAGCGCTGCACCCGCAGGTTGTTGTAGTCGGTGACGTAGAGCACGTCGTTGGCGTCGATGGCGATGCCCCTTGGCGAGTCGAACTGGCCGGGCGCCGAGCCGCTCGTCTCGCTGACTGCGCACCGCTCGGCACTGCAGGCATAGCCGTAGCTGCGCCCGGCGATCTCGTCACAGGCCCGCGCGTCAGTCAGATTCCGATCACAGCGGCCCATCCAGCCGACGAACTCGCCGGGCGTGAAGTCGACACTCCCGTCGTCGTTGCGGGCGACGGTGCTGGCCGAGAACTTGTACACCCGGTCGTTGCCGAAGTCGGAGACGTAGAGATTGCCCTCCGAGCCGATGGCGAGATCCTTGCGCGCGAGCCCGCTCGACTGCAGCTCGCCCACTCCGGCGATGCTGCCGAGCACCGCGGCGGCGTTGCCCGCCCGGATGTCCCGCAGGTCGTAGGCGGCCAGCGAGTTCCTGCCGTCGGTCACATACAGCACGTCGTTCTCGTCCGCCACCATCGAGGTCAGCCGCTTGGTCGGGAACAGGCGGTCGGGGTTGGCGAGGGAGGTATCCACGTCGATGCGGTACACCGTGCAGGATTGCAGATCCGGGTCGCAGCCGCGCACGGTCTCGGTGCCGGAGTCCACGGGCACCCCCCGATAGTAGATGGAGCCGTTCCGCCCGACGGACAGCGAGTCCGGCCTGACCGTACTCGTGTCAATCTGGGTGTCGAACTCGAGCTCCCCGTTCTCGTCCTTGATGAAGCGCGCGATACGGTTCTTGCGTTCGATCCTGCCGGACGACTTGCCGCAGGTGAGGTACTGGTCGCTCACGTAGGCGATGCCGTCGTCGTCGACGGTCATGTAGAAGGGGTCCGTGACGAAGTCGGTGGGGGGCACGTAGTTGTTTGGATCGGCGGCGCACTCGGCGTCCAGGAACGCGTCCAGTTCCTGCTTGGTCAGACCGAAGGCGTTTTCGACCCGGTGGTCCTCGATGAAGTACGGGAACAGGGGTGCGACGAAGAAGCCGTTCGCCGGCGGCTCCGTGATGCGGAAAGCGAGCTGGTCGTAGCGGCCGGAGATCAGGTCGCCGTCGGCCGCGGTGAGCTCGATCTCTACGGGCTCGAAGGTGCGCGCGGCCACGGTCTGCGAATCCGCCGTGGGCGCCGTGTTGGTGCCCGGCGCCTTCAGGGTGATCCACTGGTTGCCGGTGGTCGAGTTACCGGACGCGTCCGTCGCCTGCCAGGTGACGAGCGTCCGGGTATCCGGCTGGAAGGTGCCTGGCGCATCGCTCTCGATGGCGGGCCGCACGTCAGCCAGATCGAAGACGGCAGGCCAGCCGATGTCGAGCGCAGTCTCGCCGGTAGCTTCCACCACCCGCCCCGGCGGCGGCAGGACGATGGGCGGCAGCGTGTCCTGCACCCGCACCCGCTGCACGAATTCCGCGGTGTTGAAGCCGCCGTCGATGTCCACCGGTCCGCTGTCGCGTGCGGTCCAGTTGATCTCGGTGATCTCGCCCACCGGCATGAAGCCGGGCCCGGAGTAGTTGACGATGGGCTCCCGGTCGCAGGTGTCGGTCACGTCGAAGCCGTCGCGCAGGTCGGAGATGTGATCGCGCAGGTACTCACCGCCCACCTGGGTGGCCTCCACCGTGAACTCGCTCTGCCGCGGCTCGAATACGGGCACCGTCGTGTCGAAGACCCGGAAGGTCTGGGTGCGCTCGTGGAAGATGCCCTCGCCGGCCGTCGGCGTCGGCACGCCGTCCACCAGGAACCAGTCGACGCCGAAGGTCGAGCCCTCGATGCCGAGCTCGATGCCGAGCTCGATGACCGCTTTCATGGTCTCGCGCCGGGCCGCCGGCGTCTTCAGCCCGATCACCGCCTTGCGCGAGGCCGCCTCGACGACCTCGGCCAGCAGCAGGTGCCAGGGCGGATAGTCCAGCAGCGGCACGATCAGGGTCTCGCCGCGCCAGCGCAGCGTGTGGGTGCCCACCGGGAGCGTGACCGTGCCGTCCAGCATCTGGTCGCCGCGGAAGATGCTGACGGCGACGTCGGTATTGGCATGGAACACCTCGGGTGAGCCGAGCACGTCCGCCCACACGAAGTCGTCCTCGTAGTCGATCAGGAGCCCGAGGTAGTCCTGCCGCGTCTTTCTAGCGGCGCCGCTGATGGTGAAGGTATAACTGCAGCCGTCGGCGGAAGTGGGTGCATAGCCCACCGTGTCCGGCGCACGCAGCACCGGCGGCATGTATTTCAGGCCGAGGTTGGTCGAGTACGTCACGTTGCCGGCATTCAGGCCCACGAACGGGTCCGGCGAGAACGACGGCGCAAATGCCGCGTTGTGCGCGACACCGAGGGCGAGTATTTCGTTCTCGAGTCGCTCGTTGTCGTATTCGGCCAGGGCGAGTCCGGGCAGCAGGCACGCAGCCGCCGCGAGCGACAGGCAGGCAAGTCTCTTCATCATCGTCGTCGTCCTCTTCACGGGCAGAGGGGATTCGCCCCCTGTCCTGCAATGCGACACCGATGGTGAATCTGTAAACCGGTCGCTATGATCGGCAGCCGGGTTCGTGTTCTGATTGCCCGTCTGCCGGCCCGGAATGGCCGGCGTGGTCAGGGTAGCGAGGGCCGCGGAGGATCATGTCCGGACAAGAGATCACCCGCTTGCTCGCGCGCTGGCAGCAGGGCGACGAGCAGGCCTTCAACGAGATGGTGCCCTACCTGCACGCGGAGCTGAAGCGCCTGGCGGGGCACTTCATGCAGCAGGAGCAGGCCGGGCACACGCTGCAGTCGACGGCGCTGGTTAACGAAGCCTATCTGCGCCTGGTCGAGGTTGAGCTCGATCTGAAGGACCGGGCCCATTTCCTGTCCATCGCGGCGCGCATCATGCGGCGCATCCTGGTTGACCATGCCCGCGCCCGGCAGCGGCACAAGCGTGACGGCGGCCGCAAGCCGCTGACGCTCGACGATTCCATCGTGCTGTCCGAGCAGGGCGACCCGAGACTGATTGACCTGGACGAGGCGCTGGAGAAGCTCGCGCGCTTCGACGAACGCCTCGCCTCCACCGTGGAACTCGTGTATTTCGGTGGCTTGACTACCCGGGAGGCGGCCGATCTCCTCGGCGTCTCCCGGGTCACGCTGAACAAGGACATGAATCTGGCAAAGGCCTGGCTGATGCACCAGATCGGCGACGCCGGGGGTGAGGCGCATGGACACTGAACGCTGGCTCAGGATCAAGGAGATCTACCGGGCGGCGCTGGACCGGCCGCACCCGGAGCGCGCTGACTTCGTGCGCGAGGCCTGCGCCGGCGACGACGCGCTGGCGGCCGAGATACTGACCCTGCTGCAGACCTCAGGCGGCGCGACGGAGGCGCTGGGAGGCATCGTCGGCGACGTCGCCGGCAGCGCGTCGTCGGGCTGGTGGGGCGGCTCCGTCGCGGGTGAGCGCATCGGACCCTACCGCCTGCTCGACGTTATCGGCGAGGGCGGGATGGGTCAGGTCTATCTGGCGGAACGCGCGGACCACGAGTTCGAGCAGCGCGTCGCCATCAAGATGGCCAACTGGCTGCGCGCGAGCCCGCAGGTCATCGAACGCTTCCGCGTCGAGCGGCAGATACTCGCCAACCTCGAGCACCCGAACATCGCCCGCCTGCTGGACGGCGGGCGCACCGAGGCCGGCGTGCCCTATATCGTCATGGACTACGTGGACGGCGCCTCCATCGTCGACTACGCGGCATCGCGCTCCCTCGACGAGCGCCTCGAACTCTTCCTCGCCATCTGCGACGCGGTGCAGTACGCCCACCGCAAACTCGTGGTGCATCGGGACATCAAGCCCTCGAACATCCTGGTGGGTGCGGACGGCGTGCCGAAGCTGCTCGACTTCGGCATTGCCAAGCTGCTGGATCCCGACGACACCGAGCCGCTGACCCGGGCCGAGGCACGCATCATGACCCCGGAGTATGCGAGCCCCGAGCAGCTGAGCGGCCAGCCGGTCACCACGGCCACCGACGTCTACGGCCTCGGCATGATCCTGTACCGGCTCATGGCCGACGCGCTGCCCTTCGAGCTCGGCTCCCGCACCTCTCCCGAGATCCGCGACATCGTCTGCCACACCGAACCGGTGCTGCCGAGCCGAGCCGCGGCGGCCGCCGGCCAGCCGGAGCGGGCCAGCCGGCTCAGGGGCGACCTCGACAACGTGATCATGATGGCGCTGCGCAAGGACCCCCAGCGCCGCTACGCCACGGTGAAGGAACTCGCGGACGACATCCGCAACTACCGGGCCGATCAGCCGGTGCGCGCGCGGGGCGACGGCTGGGCCTACCGCACGGGGAAATTCCTGCGCCGTCACCGTGCGGCCGCGGCGGCGGTGGCGGTCGTGGTCGGCGCCATCGCCGCGCAGACGGTGTTCTACACCCAGCGGCTCGCCGAGGAGCGGGATACCGCGGTGCGCGAGCGCCAGGTGGCCGAGAACACCACCGAATTCCTGGTGGACCTGTTCGAGGTATCGGATCCGGCCACCGCCCGGGGAGAGACGGTGACGGCCAGGGAGATCCTGGACCGGGGCGCCGTGCGCATCCGCGAGGAACTCACGGACGAGGACGACGTCCGCGCACGCATGCTGCAGACCATCGGCCGGGTCTACGAGCGCCTGGGACTGTACGACGACGCCACGGAGCTCATGGAAGAGGCCGTATTGCTGAACCGCCGTCTGCTGGAGCCCGGGGACCGCCGTTTCATCGATTCCCTCAACGAACTCTCCTGGCTGCATTACCGGCGCGAGGACTGGTCGGTCGCGCAGGAGCTGGCCCGGGAGGCGCTGGCACTGCAGCGCTCGGCCAGCGGCGGCGACACCCCGGAGATGGGCCGCTCCCTGAACCTCCTCGGCACGATTACCTACTACCTGGACGACTACGAGGGCTCCATCGGCTATTACCGCCGAGCCCTGGCGGTGCTGGATGCCCCGGAGTGGCGCGACAGCGACCTGCGTGGCACGACGCTCAATCACCTGGGCATCGTCTACTCCACCCTGTCCCGCTTCGACGACGCCGAGGCCGTGTACCGGGAGTCCCTGGAAATCCGCCGCCGCGTGCTCGGCGAAGACCACCCGGACACGGCCACCGCCTACGTCAACCTGGGTGCCCTCTATGCCAACATGAACCGCTACGGCGAGGCCCTGGAATATGCCAACCGCGGCCTCGGGATCGACCGCAGGACCAAGGGCGACGACCACGTGGACGTGGCCTTCGACCTCAACCTGCTAGGCAGCATCGAAGTCCAGCGAGGCAATCTCGAGCGTGCTCTCGACCATGGGCTGGAGGCGGCGGCTATCTGGCGCGCCGCTGCCGGGCCCACGCACTCGCGCTACGCCCGCGCGCTGGACCAGCTCGCCGACGTCTATCGGCGGCTCGGGCGCCTCGACGAGGCGCAGGAGCGCGCGCAGCAGGCGCTGGAGATATTCCGGGTCGAGTACGGCGCCGATCACACGCTGACCTCGAACGCTCACTACACCCTGGGCCTGATCCATACCGACAGGGGCGACTCCGCGGCGGCACGCGAGCAGCTGCAGCGCGCCCTCGAGATCCGGGTACAGGCTTTCGGCGAGTCGCATCGGGAGGTCTGGAACGCGATGCACCGGCTGGCGAAGCTGGACCTGGACGCCGGCGATGCGGCTGCCGCGCTCGCCCGGGCCGAACAGGCCATCGCCCTGATCGAGGACGCGGACCTCACCGAGCTGGATATCTACGAGTGGCTGGACGGGCTGCGGGAGGCGAGTCTGGCCGCACTCTGACGGTCATCCGGCAGTGGTCCCGCTCACCGTCCCGGCGGCTCCACCACCCACTCCGGGTCCTCGAACTCGCCGATCACGCGGATGTCCACGTGCCCGGCCTCCGCGGCGATGATGGCGTCCACCTCCTCGCTGGGCGTGGACTCCATCGCGTCCCTGGCTTCCCTGGATTCCCAGCTGGCGATGGCCAGCAGGACGTTCGGATCGTCGATCTTTCGGTGCAGGCGCGTACCGCGGGCGCCGGTCGCCCGCTGGATGATGCGGCTGGCGCGCACCCACGCGTCGGCGTACTGCTCGGCCGTGTAATGGGGCTTTATGTGGACCTCGAAGACGAAGATCATGGCAAGGATGCTCCGGCTGGCTGCACCCGTCGACCTTAGCGTGCCTCCCGGCATCGCGGCAAAGCGGTCAGCGGATCACCCGGCCCACGGAGCGAAAGCGCGTTTGGAGCCGTGAGGGCCGCGAACACGTCCGCCCGTTCGGTGCAGGCTGCGGCGTCCGGATGCGCAGGATCCTACCCCGCAGGTACGGCGCCATGCCCACATCGATGTGATCGTCCGGGAGTTCTGCAGCGAAGAGGGTGAGCGCCTCGTCGATCACGCCGCCGGTCTGCGTTCGTACCGGACAAAGTGTTAACCATGTCTCCGGAATACACCGGTCTCCCAGGTGAAGCCCTCTCCCATCGTGTGAAACGCGCACAGGTCCGAGAAGCGCGACAGGATCAGGTCGCGCTCGCCGGTGCTCATGCCGCCCTTGATAAATTGCACAACCGCGCAGGGCATTTCGTGCGCGATGCAGCGGAAGATCATCCCGAACGCGGCCGAAGACTTTCCCTGCCCTTGCCGGTATGGACGATGATCAGGCCCTTCTCGCCGTCCTTGGTGGCCATGATCTTGGCGCGCGCAGCCTTCTTCTTGGCCATCTTCGCGGGGTGACGGGCAAGATCGTCGTCGGTCTGGTCGGTCATTGGGCGGCCCTTTGTAGCGTAGGCCGCCACCTTAGCAAGCCGGGCGCTGGCGTCCAGCGCGCCCGTGTCAGGGGGTCGCTTCGAGAAACGCGAAGGGCCCCGCCTCCTGCAGGTTGTCTCCTGCGTTGCCGCCATAGATCGACCCGTCGGCCACCATCAGCTTGCGCACCGGCGCACCTTCGGACAGGTCCAGCGTGTCGAGGTCCAGCCAGAACACGTTCGGGCTGAGCGTGGATTCGAAGAAATACCGCAGGTTCGCATGGTCGATCACCGTGCGCCAGCGCGTGGTGGAGATGTTCGGCTGATCCGGCGTCGAGATCCCCATCGGCACGGAGGCGTTGCGGATAACCGAGAAGGCCGAGGCGACGGCGGTGTCGTCATCCACCTCCTTCGGCAGCGCGTCGAGGTAGAACGACGTGCGCACGAAGCGGTCGGCGGCGCGGTTGGTGCCCGGCAGCATCGTCAGCCCGCCGATCTCGCGCCAATACTCGTTCAACGCCAGCTGCTTTTCATAGGTCGGCGAATTGGTCATCACGGTGTAGGCGCGGTCGTGGTGGATGATCAGTTCGCCATCCACGTATTCGAACACCGCCGAATCGCCCGTGGCATCGCTGATCGACACGTGCACCGTGCCCGCTGCCCCGTCGGGGGACATCACCGGGATCACGTAGAACGGCTCTTCGCGCATCGCCGCGACCGCCTCGGCCACCGTCGCGAAATTGTCGAGAATGTATTGCGTCCACACCGTGATCGACATTGGCGCGCTGCGTTCGTTCGGCGGCGCGGGCGGGTATTCGGATTCGGTCAGATACAGCATGTTGGCCACCAGCCCGGCCTCGTTCAGCCCGTCCGCCGTGCCGATATCAAACGCGGTGGACACCACGCTGCCATACTTCGAGGTCCAGCGCAGGCTGTCCGGCCCGGCCGCGCCGTCGCGGTCCATCCCGCGCGGAAACACCCAGATGTTCGAGCCGATGTCGTTCTTCCAGTCCATGCTGCGCAGGGTGATCGCCGTGCCCGTCTCGGTCACGAAGACGCCGCGCGTGCAGGCGTCCGCCACGGGGGCCGCGATCCCCGCTGCCATCAGCGTTGCAAGGGTGAAATGCCGTGTCCGTTCGATCATGGTGATGCTCCCGTCCTGAAATGTGCGTAGCGTTTAGGGAGGATAAGCGCCCTATTTCCTGATTTCCAACGGTATCCGGAGCCACGTCAGGCTGCCCCCGGATCCTTACCAAAGCCCCCACCACGCTAAATTCCGTCCGATTCCGCCCCGTCCGAGCCAATCGAGCAGCTCGTGGAGCCCCGTTTTTGCCGGCGTGGGTCTATCTGGCACGAGGGCCACCGAGCCGCGCCCGGATGGCACGCGGCCTGGAATTGGTTTCCTGCGTTTCAGTGATGCAAGCCGGTATGCTCGGTCGGCCTGCCTGTGCGATGCACGTAGACAGGCGGCGCCCGACTTGCTGCCCAAAGGCCGGGGAGATCCTTGCTGGCCAGATGATTCAGGATCCGCTCGATCACCGGCGGGTCTTCGATGCTCGCGATGATCTTGACCGTGCCACCGCAACTCGGGCAGGTCTCGACGTCGATCTGGAAAACACGTTTAAGCCGCTGCGCCCAGCGCATCGCCGAGCGTTGATCGGCCGGTGTGCGATCTTCCGACGATTGCGGTCTCTTCGGCCCAACAAGCTGCCCTTCCAGATCGAACGCAGCATCCTCGGCATAAAGCGCGAGCACCCCTCCTGGGGCGCGCCCAAGATCCGCGCCAAGCTGCTGAAGACCCTGCCCATGGTCAAACCGCCGGCGGTGAGCACCATCCACGCCGTACTCGACCGCCACGGCCTAGGGTCTGTTAACACTAATAAGCTTTGTCATGATAAACTCTTGCTATGG
>CAZRSA010000018.1:0-31268 GCA_964602525.1 uncultured Woeseiaceae bacterium | reverse complement strand
GTCAGGGAGGGCGCATTATAGCGGCGTTCCCGCCCCCGTCAACACCCGATTACAATTTCTTTTCAACGGAAGCCGGGGCACCGCCTTCAGACCCACCGCGGACACTCCGCAATACACGTCGCTGGACCTGCCCCGGCCTCCGGCATTCCCCGCCCCGCAGACGCTTGCCGGCGTCGGCCGGTTCTGGCTGAATGCCGCCATGAAAGGCGAGCCCCATCCCCCGACCGAGACTCCGCCGGACGCGCCCGCGCCGCTCGTCTGGGACCTGCCAATCAGGCTCTTTCACTGGCTGCTGGTGCTGGCGCTGGCGGGCGCCTGGCTGACCCACGAACTCGGGGTGAAGTACATGGACTGGCACATGCGCTTCGGCTACGGCGTCATCGGGCTGGTGCTGTTCCGCATCGTCTGGGGCTTCGCCGGGCCGCGCCATGCCCGCTTCGGCGACTTCCTGCGTGGCCCCGGGGCCGTGGCGGCCTATGCCCGGGACTGGCTGGCCGGGCGGGCGCGGGTGAGCACGGGCCACAACCCGCTCGGCGGCTGGTCGGTGCTGGCGCTGCTGACGGTGGCGGCCGTGCAGGCGGTCACCGGGCTGTTCAACAGCGACGACATACTCACCAGCGGCCCCTGGCACGGCGCCGTCTCCGACGACACCGCCGACACCCTGTCCTGGCTGCACGCCGTGAATTTCAACGTGCTGCTGGCCATGACCGGCCTGCACGTCGCCGCCATCCTGGCCTACTGGCTCAGACTACGCGTCGATCTCGTGACGGCCATGATCACCGGCCGCAAGCGGGGCGCCGACC
The DNA here is from genome assembly GCA_964602525.1 of uncultured Woeseiaceae bacterium. GTDB lineage: Bacteria > Pseudomonadota > Gammaproteobacteria > Steroidobacterales > Woeseiaceae > Lentisalinibacter. The sequence goes on along the minus strand of CAZRSA010000018.1, from coordinate 30,465 downwards.
CGGCGGCGGGGATAGCCGGCCACCGGCTCGTGCTGGCGCTGGTGCTGGCGGCGCTCGCGGGGGGCGCCGTCTGGCTCTTGCTGGAGCTGGCGCCCGAGCCGGCGGCCGGTGATTTCGGCTTCTGAGGGTTCCGCTCAGTCCTCGCGGAAACGGTCGTGGCAGTCCTTGCAGGCCTGCCCCATCTCGACGAAGGCGGCCGTGAACTTCTCCGCATCGCCGGTGGCCGCGGCGGACTCGACGGCCGCGCTCTTCTCGCGGATGGCGGCGGCGAGCTCCAGGAAATCCTCCTTCTCTTCCCAGATCACGTCCTTCGCCTCGGTGGGCAGGTCGTAGCCCCGGGTATCCGCGGCGAAGGCATCCGGGATCATCTCCACCAGCGCGGCGATGCGGGCGGCGTGCTGCTCCGCCTTTTCCGCGTCGAAGGGGATCTCCTGCTTCGCCATGCCCGCCAGCGGACCGGTGTTCCAGCCGACCAGGTTGAACAGCGAATGCCGCACCTCGTAAGCCTTCTCGGCCTTCTCGGCATCCATGGCCAGCGCACTGCCGGCGGCGAGCACTGCCGCACATACGACTATCTTCCTGAACATCTCTCTCTCCTTTGCAGATCATCCACGGGCGGCGGAGCCGCGCCGTCCATTCCCCCGATTTCTTTTGTCAGGTCAGCGTCACCCGGGCGAAGCGGCGCTTGCCCACCTGGCAGACGTGGGTGCCGCCGGCCTCGAGCTCGAGAGCCCGGTCGCCGATGCGCTCGCCGTCCACCCGCACCGCGCCCTGGCCGATCAGCCGGAACGCCTCCGAGTTGCTGGAGACCAGACCAGCCGAGCGCAGGATCCGCGCGATGCCCAGCCGTCCGCCTTCGGTGGCGACCTCCACCGCCTGCATGTCCTCGGGCAGGTCGCCCTTGCGGAAGCGGGCGATGAAGTTCTCACGCGCCGCCTCGCCCGCGCCGGCGCAGTGGAAGCGGTCGACGATCTCGCAGGCCAGCTCGAACTTCACGTCCCGGGGATTGCGCCCCTCCTCCACCGCCCGGTGCAGCGCTCGCACCTCGGCCAGCTGGCGGAAGCTCAGCAGCTCGAAGTAGCGCCACATGAGTTCGTCCGAGATGGACATCAGCTTGCCGAACATCTCGTCCGGCGGCTCGGTGATGCCCACGTAGTTGTTCAGCGACTTCGACATCTTGTCCGCGCCGCCGAGGCCTTCCAGCAGCGGCATGGTGAACACCACCTGGGGCGGCTGGCCGTAGTCCTGCTGCAGCTGGCGGCCCACCAGCAGATTGAACTTCTGGTCCGTGCCGCCCAGCTCCACGTCCGCCTTCAGGGCGACCGAGTCGTAGCCCTGCACCAGCGGATAGAGGAACTCGTGGATGGCGATGGCCTGACCGCCGGTGTAGCGCTTGTGGAAGTCGTCGCGCTCCAGCATGCGGGCGACGGTGTGACGGGAGGCCAGCCGGATCATGTCGGCGGCGCTCATGCCGCCCATCCAGCGGGAGTTGAATTCGATGCGGGTACGCTCCGGGTCCAGGATCTTGAAGATCTGCGCCTCGTAGGTGCGGGCGTTCTCCGCCACGTCCTCCTCGCTCAGCGGCGGTCGGGTGGCGTTCTTGCCGGACGGGTCGCCGATCATGCCGGTGAAATCGCCGATGAGGAAGACGACCTCGTGGCCGAACTCCTGGAACCGGCGCATCTTGTTGATGAGCACCGTGTGGCCGAGGTGCAGGTCCGGCGCCGTGGGGTCGAAGCCCGCCTTGATGACCAGCGGCCGGCCCTCCGCCAGTTTCGCGCGCAGCGCACCCTCCGGCAGCACCTCCTCGGCGCCCCGGGTCAGTTCCTCGAGCTGCTGTTCTGGGGAAACCTCGTTCATGGCTCCTGTCGCCGTTGCCGCCGTCCGGGCCCGCGGCCGGCGGGCGCCGCGCTGCGAATCTTGCCCGAGCCGGGGGCGAATCACAAAGGTCGGCTCCGCCGGGACGCCGCCACCGCCCCGCCCCGCCTGAATCGCCGCCTCAGAAAGGCTGTTTAACGACCTGATTTGCTACCGCTTTCTTTGACTCGATTATGTCTTCTGGCTACATTAGCCGCTGCCCCCAAACCGGAGAGCCGCCTTGCACCGTCCTGTGAGCCCGATCAGGCACGATTACAAGCACAAGCTCGCGCAGAAGAAGAGGCCGGCTCAGAGACGCCTTCCCTGGTTCGCCGTCGGTCTCGGCCTGCCGCTGATCTTCATGGCCCTGATGGCCGGGCTGCGCGACGCAGGAAGCACGGCGGGAAAGACGGATGCCGCCGCGCTCGAGCGCGAGATCGCCGCCTCGCTCAGGATACCGGCACCGGCCGTGCAGAAGCGCACGGAGTCGCTGGCGGAACTGCTGGCGCCGCACAGCCCCGCCGATGCCGCTGCGACCGTGCCGTACACGCCGCTCACGCTGGAGGTGGCCCGCGGCGACACCCTGGACCGGCTGTTCCGCCGCCACTCGCTCAGCATCACCGACCTGGCCCGCATCACGAGCCTGCAGGAGGCGAAGGATCCGCTACGCCTGATCCGCCCGGGGGACAAGCTGGAGATCCGCCACAGCGACGGGCGGCTGCAGCGGCTCTACAAGGAACTCGACCTCACCTCGGCGCTGCTGGTGGAGGCGGACGGCGACGGATTCGCGGCCTCGATCGTCGACCGCCCGATCGAGTTGCGCGAGCAGATGGCCCACGGCGTCATCGAGACGTCGCTGTTCGAGGCGGCGATGGATGCCGGCATTTCGGACCACGTCATCATGAACCTGGCCGGCATCTTCGCCTGGGACATCGATTTCGTGCTCGACATCCGCAAGGGCGACGAGTTCTACATCCTCTACGAGGAGATCTGGCAGGACGGCGAATTCGTCACCAACGGCGATATCGTGGCCGCCGAGTTCGTGAACCGGGGCGAGAGCTTCCGGGCCGTGCGCTTCGTCGATCCGGAGGGCGACAGCGACTACTACACCCCCGAGGGGCGCAGCGTGCGCAAGGCGTTCATCCGGGCGCCGGTGGACTTCGCCTATATCAGCTCGAACTTCAACCCGAATCGCCGGCACCCGGTGCTCAATACCATCCGCGCCCACCGGGGCGTGGACTACGCGGCGCCCACCGGCACGCCCATCCAGGCCGCGGGCGACGGCAAGGTGATCTTCCGCGGCCGCAAGGGCGGCTACGGCAACACGGTGATCCTGCAGCACGGCGGCAACATCACCACCCTCTATGCCCATATGTCACGGTTCCACTCCCGCGCGAAACCCGGCGGCCGCGTGAAGCAGGGCCAGATCATCGGTTACGTCGGCGCCACGGGCATGGTGACAGGCGCGCACCTGCACTACGAGTACCGGGTCAACGGCGTACACCGCAATCCCCGCACCGTGGAGCTGCCGGAGGCCGAGCCCATCCCGGAGGCCTGGCGGGGTGACTTCCTGGCCGCCGCCGAACCGTTGCTGCAGCGACTCGACCGCTACCGGACGACCCGTCTGGCCTCGCTGCAGTGAGCGGACTGCCCGGCGCGCTGCCGGCCGCCTGACGTGAGCGAGCTCTTCCTCGGCATGATCTCGGGCACCAGCATGGACGGCGTCGATGCCGCCGTGGTGGCGTTGCCGGAGGATGGCCGGCGGAGCTGCGCGCTGGTGGCCGCCGCCTGCCATCCCTACGCCGACGACCTGGGCCGGGCGCTGGAACGGGCCGTCGCCGACCCGGCCTCCTGCGGCCTGGACACCCTCGGACGGCTCGACGTGCAGGTGGGCAGTGCCTTCGCGGCCGCCGCCCTGCGCCTGCTGGCCGAGGCCGACCTGGAGGCCGGCGCGATCTGCGCCATCGGCAGTCACGGCCAGACCCTGCGCCACCGGCCGGACGCGGAGACGCCTTACACCCTGCAGATCGGCGACCCGAACGTCATCGTCGCCCGCACCGGCATTACCGCCGTGGCGGATTTCCGTCGCCGGGACATCGCGCTGGGCGGCGAGGCGGCACCCCTGGCGCCCGCCTTCCACGGCTGGCTGTTCGGCGGCGGGCCGCCGGCCGCGGTGGTCAACATCGGCGGCATTGCCAACGTCACCCTGGTGGACGGCGACGTGCGCGCGGGCTTCGACACCGGTCCCGGCAACACGCTGATGGACGTCTGGGTGCGGCGCCATCGCGGCGAACCCTGCGACCGGGACGGCGCATTCGCCCGGGAGGGCACGGTGTCGCCTCTGCTGCTCGAGGCCTGCCTGGACGATCCGTATTTTACGGCGCTGCCGCCGAAGTCCACCGGCCGGGAGTATTTCAACGCCCGCTGGCTGGAGCGCCGGCTGGAGGCGCTGCCCGCACAGCCGGCGCCCGCCGACGTGCAGGCGACGCTGACCGAGCTGACCGCCGTGACGGTTGCGCGTGCGATCGGCGAATATGGGGACGAATACGGGGGCGAATACGGGAACGGGTGCAGCCGCGTGCTGATTTGCGGCGGCGGCGCCCACAACGGCTTCCTCATGGAGCGGCTGGCGGAACTCTGCGCCCCCGCCGCGGTGGCGAGCACCGGGACGGCCGGCCTGCCGCCGGACTGGGTGGAGGCCGCCGCCTTCGCCTGGCTCGCGCGCGAGACGCTGGCCGGGCGTCCGGGCAACCGGCCCCGGGTCACCGGCGCGCAGAGCGCCGCGGTGCTGGGGGGCATCTATCCGGCCGAGGGCGCCGCGCCGTAGCCCGCCCGCGCCGCTGCTATACTGGCCGGCCTACCCGCCCCGAGGACCACGACCGTGGATACCGAGAATCTGAGCCTGCCGGACTATTACATCAACCGCGAGCTCAGCCTGCTGGAATTCAACAAGCGGGTGCTGGCCCAGGCCCGGGACACCCGCACCCCCCTGCTGGAGCGCCTGCGCTTCCTGTGCATCTCCTGCACAAATCTCGACGAGTTCTTCGAGATCCGGGTGGCGGGACTGAAGCAGCGCGAGGAACTCGGCTCGGCCCCGCCGGGCCCGGACCGCATGACGCCCCGCGAGACGCTGGCCGCGATCCGTCACGAGGCGGGGGCACTCGTGCAACAGCAGTACCGTCTGCTGAACGACGACCTCATTCCCGCGCTGGCCGAGCACGGCGTGCACTTCGTCCGCCGGGACCAGTGGAGCCCCGGCCAGCGCGAGTGGCTGCACCGCTATTTCCATGACCAGGTGCTGCCGGTACTGACCCCGCTGACCCTGGACCCCTCGCGGCCGTTCCCCCGCATCCTGAACAAGAGCCTGAACTTCATCGTCTCACTGAAGGGCAAGGACGTGTTCGGCCGGCGGCGCCACAGGGGCCTGGTGCAGGCGCCCCGCTCGCTGCCGCGACTGATCCCCCTGCCGCCGAAATTCGGCGCGCCCGGAGAGGAGAACTTCGTGTTCCTCTCCTCGGTGATCCACAGCTTCGTCGACGAGCTGTTCCCCGGCATGAAGGTGGACGGCTGCTTCCAGTTCCGCGTGACCCGCAACAGCGACCTCTACGTGGACGACGAGGAGGTAGACGATCTGGTACGGGCGCTGGAGGGCGAGCTGGCCGCCAGCCGCTACGGCGCCGCCGTGCGCCTGGAGGTGGCGAGCGAGTGCCCCGGGGAGCTCAGCACCTTCCTGCTGGACCACTTCGAACTGGAGGGCGAGGATCTGTATCCCGTGGACGGACCGGTGAACCTCAACCGGCTGCTGCGCGTGTGCGATCTCTCCGGCCGCGGCGACCTGAAGTTCCGGCCCTTCACGCCGGGGCTGCCGTCCGGCCTGGTGGGCACAGAGACGATCTTCGACGCCGTCGAGGCGAAGGACATCCTGCTGCACCACCCGTTCCAGGCCTTCACGCCGGTGATCGACTTCATCGCCCAGGCGGCCGCCGACCCCGACGTGCTGGCCATCAAGCAGACGCTCTACCGCAGCGGCCCCACCTCGCCCATCGTCGACCACCTGGTGGCCGCCGCCCGGGCGGGCAAGGAGGTGACGGTGGTCATCGAGCTGATGGCCCGCTTCGACGAGGCCGCGAACATCGCGCTGGCCAACCGGCTGCAGGAGGCCGGCGCCCACGTGGTCTACGGCGTGGTGGGCTACAAGACCCACGCCAAGATGGCGCTGGTGGTGCGGCGCCATGGCGACGCGCTCCGCCGCTACGTCCATCTCGGCACCGGCAACTACCACCCGCAGACCACGCGGGTTTACACGGACTACGGGCTGCTGTCGGCGGACCAGTCCCTGGGGCGGGACGTGCACGAGGTCTTCATGCAGCTCACCAGCCTCACGGAGATCCGTCATCTCGAACGGCTGACCACCGCCCCGTTCAGCCTGCACGACCGGGTGCTGGAGCTGATCGAGGCCGAGACGCGGAACGCGCAGCAGGACAAGCCGGCGCGGATCATCGTGAAGGTGAACGCGCTGATCGAGCCCGAGGTCATCCAGGCCCTCTACCGGGCGTCGCAGGCCGGCGTGGAGATCGACCTGATCGTGCGCGGCATCTGCTCCCTGCGTCCGGGCCTGCCGGGCATCTCGGAGAACATCCGGGTGCGCTCCATCGTCGGGCGCTTCCTCGAGCACTCGCGGGTGTATTGCTTTCTGAACGGCGGCGACGAGCTGATCTTCTGCGCCAGCGCGGACTGGATGGAGCGCAATTTCTTCAATCGGGTGGAGACCTGCTTCCCGCTCACGCGCAAGTCTCACCGCAACCAGGTCGGGGCCGACCTGGAACTCTATCTGGAGGACAACACCGACGCCTGGGAACTGGCGGCCGACGGCAGCTATCGCCGCCTCACGCCGCCGCAGGGCGAACCCGCGCACTCGGCGCAGAACGCCCTGCTTCAGCGACTGGCGGAGACCTGCTGACCGGAGAAATCCACCTCCAGCCGATAGCCGGTGGGTTTCAGGTACTGGACCTCCCGGTCGAGATCGGCCAGCGTCAGCGGGTTGTTGTCCAGCCACCCGTCCGGGAAGGAGAGCAGCAGCGACTTCTTGCCGGCCACCAGCCGCGTATCCAGCGGCAGGTCCGGCGAACGGCTGCGATTCAGCAGCACCGCGAGGCGCAGCAGCAGTGCCAGGCGCAGCACCCGCTTCCTCTTTTTCTCCGGCAGCCGGGCCAGGCGCTCCTGGTCCGGGCGCTTGCGCTGGGAGGCGATCAGGCACGCCAGCATCTGCTGCTCCAGCCGCGGGAAGCCCGGCAGGTCGCCGTGCTCCACGATGTAGGCGCCGTGCTGGTGGAAGTTGTGATGGGAGATGTCGAGGCCGATCTCGTGCAGGCGCGCGGCCCACTCGAGCAGTTTCGCATCCAGCGGATCGGTCAGCTTCCACGGCCTCGCGGCCTGGCCCAGCAGTCGGCCGGCCATGGTGGCGGCGCGCTCGGACTGGTCCGGGTCGACGTGATAGCGATCCACCAGCGCCTGGACGGTGCGCTCGCGGGCATCGGCGTGCTGCAGGCGGCCGACCAGATCGTAGAGCAGGCCCTCGCGCAGGGAGCCGTCCGAGATATTCATGCGCTCGATACCGAGTGCGGCGAAGAGTTCGGCCAGGATGGAAAGCCCGCCGGCCCACACCTGGGCGCGGCGCTGGGACAGGCCGGGCAGCTCCAGCCGCTCGATCCTGCCCTGCTCGATCATGCGCTCGATCAGCTCCTCCACGTTGCCGAGCGTCAGGCCCTCGGGCTGCAGCAGGCCGAGTTCCCTGGCCACCGCCTCGGCGGAGCGGATGGTCCCCGAGGCGCCGATGGCCTCCTGCCAGCCGTGCTTGCGGAAGAACGCCTTTACCGGCCGCAGTTTCAGCTGCGCGGCCGTGCGGGCGCGGTCGAAGGCCTTGCGGGTGAGTTTGCCCTCGGGAAAGAAGCGCTCGGTCTCGCCGACGCAGCCCATGGACAGGCTCTCCAGCGCCTCGGGCTGCACGCCCCGCCCCAGTATCAGCTCGGTGCTGCCGCCGCCGATGTCCACCACGAGCCGGCGGCCCTCGATGGGCGGCAGGCTGTGGGCGACGCCCAGGTAGATCAGCCTCGCCTCCTCGATACCCGAGATGATCTCGATGGGGTGGCCCAGAGCATCTTCCGCCTCGGCCAGGAAACCGCTCTCCTTGCGGGCCCGGCGCAGGGTATTGGTGCCGGCGGCGCGGACGTTGGAGGCATGCACGTCACGCAGACGCTCGCCGAACCGGCTCAGGCACTCCAGCGCCCGGGTTTTGCTGCCCACCGTCAGGCCCGTCTTCGGCGACAGGCCCTCGGCGAGCCGCACGGTTTCGCGCAGGCGGTCCAGTATGGTGAGCTGACCGTGGCGCAGGGTGGCCACGATCATGTGGAAACTGTTGGAACCCAGATCGACAGCCGCTATAACGCTGTCCTGCGAATGATCGTCGTACTGGTCGGTGGTGGGGACGATGCCGGTTTCCCCTTCTGCCCGCCGGCGGCCGCCGATACTGCGGCGTTAAGGTGTCAGACCGAGAACGACGAACCGCAGCCGCAGGTAGTCTGGGCGTTGGGGTTGCGGATGATGAACTGGGCGCCCTCCAGATCCTCCTTGTAGTCGATCTCGGCGCCCATCAGGTACTGCACGCTCATGGGATCCACCAGCAGCGTGACGCCCTGGTTCCGCACCCGGGTATCACCCTCTTCCGACTTCTCGTCGAACGTGAAGCCGTACTGGAAGCCCGAACAGCCTCCGCCAGAGACGAACACGCGCAGCATGAGCTCCGGGTTGTCTTCCTCGCGGATCAGCTCGCCCACCTTGAGCGCGGCCGCATCGGTGAACACCAGGGGCGGCGGCGGCATCTCGGTGGCATCGGGTGTCGTCGTCGTGTTTTCCATGGTTCTGCTTCCCCGGGCCCGCGCGGGCCCTGTCTGCCGTTCTCTACTCGGCGCCCGTGGCGACCTTGGGCGCCGGCATCTTCGCGGTGTCGCCGGTCTTGCCGCTGTCGCCGCCCTCGTCGGCGGCCTGGCCGGCACGCGTATCCGTGCCATGCACCAGCTTGCCGTTGATCTCCGCGCCGATGGCCATCTCGATCAGATTGTAATACACATTACCGATGACCCGGGCGGTGGCGCCGAGTTCCACCCGCTCGCAGGCGGCGAGATCGCCGCGCACCGTACCCTTCAGCACCACGTGGGGCACGGTCACGTTGCCGTCGATGGTGCCATTCTCGCTGATGCTGATCGCCGAGTCGCTCTGCGGATCGGCGCTCACGTTGCCGTTGACGGTGCCGTCGACGTGGCAGCCGCCATCGAAGTGCAGGTCGCCCTCCACCCGGGAATTCGGGCCGACCAGGGTGTCGATGGTGGTGGTGCGTTTGTTCTTGCGTCCGAACATGGCTTACTCCGTGCTAGGGCTCATCCCGGGCTGGTGGACCCCCGGGCTCATCCCGGGCTGGTAGACCAGGGAAAACTCTGTTTGATGCCCGAGTTACCGCTGCCGCTCGGCTTCAGCTCGACATTCACTCGGTCCGGCCGGAACCCCTCCGGCAGCACCAGTTCCCGCTCGAAGTCCTGGAAATACCGGAACGAGAACGCCCAGCTGCCGTCGTCGTCGGCCGCGAGCTGGGCGAACGGGATGCTTACGGCCTCGCCGCCCCGCGCCCCGTCCACCGACAGCCGCACCGTGCCCGACACGCGCCGGTGGTGCTGCTTGACCTGGACGAGCACCAGGCGCAGACGATAGCGGGACTCCTCCGCACCGCGCAATACCTGGAAGTCCTGCACGCGCAGGCCGCTGCTGGAGTCGGCGGGAGAGATGATGCCCCGGTAGAAAGCGATCGCCTCGCGCTGCTCCTGGATCTTGTCCTGCAGCGAGCGAAAACCCTCGTCGATGGCCTTGTAGGCCTCCTGGTCGGTCTTGCGCAGGGTCTCGAGCTTTATAACCTCCTCGCGCAACGCCGCTTCCCGGGCCTCCAGCGCGGCGATGCGCTGCGCGGACTCCTCCCGCTGACGGGAAGCTTCCAGGCGGTTGTAGCCCGCGTGCAGGCGCCCCGCCTCGTACACCAGGTAGCCGGCGCCCAGCACGCCGACCAGGGCGATGGCGGCCAGCGTACGGCTGCGGTTCGGGGTGGATTTCGGCATGAGGTCGGAGAGCGCGGGATTCTGTAAAACCGAAGGTTATGTTACGCGGCGTCCGCCGCCCCCGGAAGTGCGGTGCGTCACGGATCGGGAATGCGCGCGCAACGGGCTCAGGAAGTGAGCCCGGCCCGGCGGAGATCCTTCGTGAAGACCGCCCGCCAGCGGCGCGGCCACCAGCGGGGCTGGGGCGGCGGACCGTCCGGGAACAGGTGGGCGGCGAGTTCGAACAGCGCACGGGCATAGACCCGGCGCTTGAAGTAGATGACCTCGTTGACCGGCCGCCAGTAGTCCACCCAGCGCCAGCGGTCGAACTCGGGGCTGTCGCTCAGGTCGAGGCGCAGGCGGTCCTCGCCGGCGACGAAGCGCAGCAGGAACCAGCGCTGTTTCTGGCCGATGCAGACCGGCGCGTCGCCCCGGCCGCCCCGCCGGACGTAGCGATCGGGCAGCCGGTAGGAGATCCAGTCCCGGGTGGCCCCCAGGACGTCAACGTCGTGGCTCTCGAGGCCGAGTTCCTCGTACAGTTCCCGGAACATCGCTTCCTCGGCACCTTCGCCGCTGTTGATGCCGCCCTGGGGGAACTGCCACCCCCTGCGCCCGGCACGGCCGGCCAGCAGCAGACGATCGGCCTCGTTCGCCAGTATGATGCCGACGTTCGCGCGAAAGCCGTGCTCGTCGATGTTGTCGGAATTCATGGAAACCTCTTGGCCGCCATTCTTCCACAATCCCGAATAGTGAACCAGCGACCGGAAGCCCCGTGAGCTTGTCGCAGAAGCTGTTGCTGCCCGCCCTGATCGTGCTGGCGCTCCTGTGCCTTGCCGCAGCGCTGGCGAGCGGCAGCGAGTCACTCCCGTTCGGACGGGTGGCGGCGATTATCGCCGGCGGCGGCAGCGCCGGCGAGCGGGACCTGGTGATGGAGCTGCGCCTGCCGCGGGCACTGTCCGCCTTCGCGGTCGGCGGTTTGCTGGCGCTGGCCGGCGTTCTCATGCAGGTGCTGCTCCGCAATCCGCTGGCGGACCCCTACATCCTGGGTACTTCCGGCGGCGCCGCCGTCGGCGCCCTGGCCGCGCTTTCCGTCGGACTGGCGCCGTGGGCGGTGGACGCCGGCGCCTTCGCCGGCGCTCTCGCCTCCATGCTGGTGGTCTTCCTGGTGGCGCACGGCAGCGGCAGCTGGACACCGGCCCGGCTGCTGCTCACGGGGGTGGTGCTGGCGGCCGGGCTTTCGGCGGTGATCGGCCTCCTGCTTACACTGTCGCCCGAGCAGGGCATCCACGGGATGCTGTTCTGGCTGATGGGCGACTTCTCCTTCGCCCATGCGCCGGCTCCCCTGTTGGCGGTGCTGGTCGTGGGCACCGTGCTGGCACTGGCCGCGGCCCGGGAGCTGAATGTGCTCGCCCGGGGCGAGACCATGGCGGCCATCCTGGGGCAGCGGGTCGCCGCGGTGCAGACGGCGATCTTCGTGGGGGCGGCACTGCTGACTGCCGTCGCCGTCACCGCCGCCGGCACCATCGGCTTCGTGGGCCTGGTGGTGCCGCACATGATCCGCCTGGTCACCGGCAGCGAGCACCGCCGGGTCATCCCGGCGGCCGCCATTGCCGGCGGCTGCCTGCTGGTGGTGGCCGACACGCTGGCACGCACGGCCATGGCGCCGCGTCAGCTGCCCGTGGGTACCCTCACGGCTCTGCTCGGCGTACCCCTGTTCCTCGTGCTCATGTGGCGCCAGCGCTAGGAAACACGACCATGTGGTCGGTCTCGATGCGGATGCCGATCATCTCGCCGACGGCGTGGTCGTGGTGGCTCGGCACCGCCGAGAGCAGCCGGCTGCCATCCGCCGTGCAGAGTTCGTAGAGAAACTGGGGGCCGCGGAAACGCCGGCTCACCACCCGGGCCTTCAGCGCGCTCTCGTCGTCGTGGACGACGTCGTCCGGACGCAGCAACAGCTCCACCTCCGTGCCGGCCGGCAGGGCTTCGGTCATACGGCCGGTCGCCGTCGCCACCGCCGTCTCCACCGAGTCCGGTCCGCGCACCACGCCCGGCACCCAGACACCCTGGCCGACGAAGCCGGCCACGAAACGGTCCGCCGGGCGGTGATAGACGTTGTAGGCCGTGTCCCACTGCAGCAGCCGCCCGCCGGCGAGCACGCCCACGTCGTCGGCCACCGAGAAAGCATCCTGATGGTCGTGGGTGACGATCAGGGCCGTGGCGCCCACGGCCTTCAGGATGTCGCGTACCTCGGTGGCGAGACGCTCGCGCAGGCCGGCGTCCAGGTTGGAGAACGGCTCGTCCATCAGCAGCAGCCCCGGCTCGGGCGCCAGCGCGCGGGCGAGGGCGACGCGCTGCTGCTGGCCGCCGGAGAGTTCGTGGGGATAGCGTCCCTCCAGCCCGGGCAGGCCGACCAGCGTCAGCATCTCCCGCACCCGCTCGCCGTGGCGGGCTGCGCCGCGGCCGCCGAGCCCGAAGGCGACGTTGTCGGCCACGTCCAGGTGGGGCATCAGCGCGTAGTCCTGGAACACCATGCCGATCCGCCGCCGCTCGGGCCGGACGTGCACCTCCGGCCCGGAGAGCTCCCGGCCCGCGGCCGTGATGCGCCCGGCGGTGGGTCGCTCGAAGCCGGCGATGCAGCGCAGCACCGTGGTCTTGCCGCAGCCGGAGGGTCCTAGCAGACAGCCGATGCGGCCGCGCTCGAGCACGAGGTCGATGCCGTCCAGCACCGGCTGGTCACCGTAGGCATGACTCAGGTTTTCGATCGCGAGCATTCAGCCGCTCCGACGATTCAGCATCAGCACGGGGACGAGGCCGACCAGCACGATGGACAGCGCGGAGACCGAAGCGCGCTCCCAGTGCCCCTCCGAGGTCAGCTGGAAGACGCGCACGCTGAGGGTATCCCAGCCGAATGGCCGGGTCATCAGCGTGATCGGCAGCTCTTTCATGACGTCGACGAACACCAGCAGCGCGGCGGTGGCGAGACCTGTGCCGAGGATGGGCAGGTGCACCCGGGCGAGCAGCGCGAGCCCCGCCACGCCCATGCCCCGGGCCGCATCGTCGAGGCTCGGGCGGATGCGCTGCATGGCGCTCTCCACCGGGCCGTGTCCCACGGCTAGGAAGCGGGCGGCGTAGGCGAGCAGCATGGTGACCACCGTCCCGGTCAGCACGACCGCGCCGGTGTCCGGACCGAGCAGCGTGCGCGCCGCGGCGGTGATGCCGTCGCCGAGGCGCACCACCGCCACGTAGAAACCCACGGCGAGGACTGCACCCGGGATCGCGTAGCCCAGGGTGGCCGCTCGGGCGAAACCGGCGGCGAGCGCCCCGGGACGCATGCGCACGGCGTAGGCGAGCAGCAGCGCGAGGGTAACGATCAGCAGCGCGGCGGCGAGGCCGAGGAAGACGCTGCGGCCGGCGAAGGCCAGATAGCGGGGATCGAACTCGTCGCCGAATGTCTGCACCGTCCAGGCCAGAAGCTGCAGCACCGGCAGCAGGAACGCCACCAGGAAGATGAGGCTGCAGTAGCCCGTGGCCAGCCACGCCGCACGAGGCGCGAGGCGCAGAAGCCGGCGCCCGCCGCCGCTGCCCACGGCCTCGAAGCGGGCACGGCCTCTGAAGCGGCGTTCGGTGACTACCGCCACCGCCACCAGCAGCACGAGCACGCTGGCGAGCTGCAGCGCCGCGTCCAGCGAGAACAGCGAGAACCAGGCCTGGTAGATGGCCGTGGTGAAAGTGTCGTAGTTGAACACGCTGACCGTGCCGAAGTCGGCCAGCGTCTCCATGGCCACCAGCGCCACGCCCGTGGCGATCCATGGCCGGGCCATGGGCAGCGCCACCCGCCGGAACCCTTGGGCCGGAGTCATGCCCACCGACTGGGCCACTTCCAGCCCGCGCACGCCCTGGGTGGCAAAGGCATGTCGGGCGATGAGATAGACGTAAGGGAACAGTGCGAGGGTCAGGGTCAGGATGCTGGCGCCACGGGCCCCCGGCCCGGGCAGGCCCGCCTCGTCGCCGAAGGCGGCCCGCAGCGCACTCTGCACGGTGCCCGTGTACTCGAACAGGCCGGCGAGCGCGAAGGCCAGTACGTAGCCCGGCACGGCCAGAGGCAGCAGCAGCGCCCAGTTGAAGAAGCGCCGGCCCGGGAACTCGCAGGCAGCCGTGAGCCAGGCAAGGCTCGCGCCGATCACGGCGGTGAGCGCCGACACCGCCACCACCAGCCAGACGGTGTTCACCAGCACGCGGGGCAGCACGTGTTCCGCCAGGTGCGCCCATACCTCCCGGTCGGGGGCGAACAGTGCGCCGACGGCGACCGCCAGCGGCGTCGCGGTGACGACCGCCACCAGCGCGGCGACCACGATCCAGCCACGGCCGCCCGCGGCCGGCGGCCGGGAACGCGCCGTCCTGGCCTCCCCGGCCGGGCCTGCCTGCGCGGCGCTCATGTCAGCCCCGGCAATGGGTGGCGGCCGCTCAGCGGTAGCCGGCCCGATCCATCAGCCTGACCGCTTCCGCCTGCAGCTCGCCGGCCTGGGCCACCGGCATGTCGCTGGCCTCGAACTCGCCCCAGGCCTGTACCAGCGGGTCGGACGCCACCGCCGGATTGGCCGGAAATTCCAGGTTCAGCCCGGCGAACATCTCCTGAGCGGCCGGCGACGACAGCCACTCGAGCAGCTCGACGCCTGCCGCGGGCCGCGGCGCATGCTTCGTCACACCGCCGCCGGAGACGTTGATGTGCACGCCGCCGGTCTCGCCGGGAGGCCAGTGCAGCGCTGCGGGCAGATCCGCGCCGCGCTCCTTCTGCAGGCGGCCGAAATAGTAGGTGTTGACGATGCCCACGTCGCACTGGCCGGCCAGGATCGCCTCCACCAGACGCGTGTCGTTGGAGAAGACGTCGGTGGCCAGGTTGTCGACCCAGCCGCGGACGATCTCCTCGGTGCGCTCCTCGCCGTAGCGGGCGATGAGCATCGCCACCAGGGACTGGTTGTAGACCTTCTTCGAGGTCCTCAGGCAGAGCCTGCCCTGCCACTCCTCGTCCGCGAGGTCGGCATAGCCGCCGAGGGAGGTCGGATCCACGCGCTCGGTGGAGTAGACGATGGTGCGCGCCCGCACCGACAGGGCGAACCAGCGGTTTTCCGGATCCTGCAGATGGCCGGGTATGTTCTGCTCCAGCACCGGCGAGTCGACCGGTCGCAGCACGCCCTGCTTGGCCGCATACCAGAGGTTGCCGGCGTCCACCGTGAGCAGCACGTCGGCGTCGGTGTTCTCACCCTCGGCAAGCAGCCGCTGGATCAGGGGCTGTTCCTTGTCGGTGGTATAGGCCACCTCCACGCCGGTTTCCTCGGCGTAGCGGTCGAAGATCGGCTTGATCAGATGCTCAGCCCGGGCCGAGTAGACCACCACCCGGTCGGCGGACGCGTCCGCCGATGCGGCCGGTTCGCCGGGGGCTGCCGTTTCCGGCTCGCCGCCGCCACAGGCGGCCGCCAGCGCCGCGCCGAGGGTTATGCAGACCATCGAGGCCGTTGTCCTGAACCGTTCGTTGAGGGTCATGATGTACTCCGCAGTCAGTGATGTCTGTTAGTTGATAATGGTTCTCATTATCACAGAGGACGGCGCGCGGGTCACGACCCGCCGTGGGGCAGCGTCAGTCCGCGGCGGCCACCCGGTCGCGGCCGGCGGACTTGGCCTCGTAAAGGGCGACGTCCGCCCGGGCCAGCAGGCTGTCCGCCAGGATCTTAAGGTCTTCGTCCTGCCGGGTCGGCGCCACCGCGGCCAGGCCCGCCGAGATGGTGAGGGCAAGTTCCGTGCCGTCGGCCAGCGCCACGGGCCGCTCCGCGACTCCGGCCCGCAGCCGATCCGCCAGGCTGCGTGCGGCGTCCGGGCCGGTGTCCGGCAGCAGCAGCACGAACTCCTCGCCGCCGTAGCGGGCGGCGACGTCGCTCGCCCGGATGCGGGACTCGATGCGCTGGGCCACCTCGGCGAGGACGCGGTCGCCGGCCATGTGGCCGTGGTTATCGTTTACCCGCTTGAAGTGATCGATGTCGATCAGCAGCAGCGTCAGCGTCGAGCCGTCCCGCCGCGAGCGCGCCAGCTCCTCGCGCAGCCGCGTCTGCAGGTAGCGCCGGTTGTGCCAGCCCGTGAGCACGTCGGTAATGCCGCTGCGCAGCAGCCGGGCGCGGTTCACGGCGTTCTCCAGCGCGAAGGAGGCGATGACGCCGAGATGGGCGAGGAAGTCGGTGCCGTGGCTGCGGGTGTAGCGCCCCGGCTCCGCGCTGCCGAAGTTGAGGCTGCCCATCAGGCGGCCCTGACGCGCCAGCGGGATGAGCGCGATGCTGGCCGGCTCGACGCCGCGGCCGAAGACGAGCTGGTGGTCCGCCGCGCTGTACGGGCCCAGCCAGGGCCCGCTCAGGGCCGTGTAATGCGGCGCGATGCCGGTCAGGGCGTCGACGAACACGAC
This sequence comes from uncultured Woeseiaceae bacterium, assembly GCA_964602525.1. Lineage (GTDB taxonomy): Bacteria > Pseudomonadota > Gammaproteobacteria > Steroidobacterales > Woeseiaceae > Lentisalinibacter. The sequence continues at coordinate 14,022 of CAZRSA010000018.1, read as the reverse complement.
CCCTTCGAGGTCCTCCGGTCGGGTGCCGGCGGCGAGCAGCAGGTGGCGTACCTCGTGGTCCGGGTCGCACAGCAGCACCGAGACATGAGCGAGATCGAAGCTCCGGCGCAGCCCTTCGGTCAGGCGTCGGAACAGCTCCGTCAGGTTCTCCGAGTTCAGCAGCGCGAGTTCCCGTTCCCGGGAACGGCCGAGGATGGTCTCGTTGACGGCCGCCTCCTCGGTCAGCTGTGCCAGCCGCCCGCGCAGGCGGCGGAGCTCATCCTCCGGACTGCTCACCGCTCCCTCCCCCCGCACCGGACCGGCTGGCCAGATACTCGCGGCCACGCTGCATCAGCCGGACGAAACCGGCTTCATCGCCGGTGCGTACCAGCTCGCGGATGCGCTCGGCCGAGTGGCACAGCGCCTCCAGCGGCGCCAGGCCGAACTCGTTCAGTCGCTGGATCTCGAAATACAGGTTCGGATTCTCCTCCGCCACCCGGGACGAGACGTCGAGCTGGGCGTCGAAGGTGGTACTGGACATCCTGGCGAGCCGCGGCGCGGCCTCGCCGCTCTCTGCCAGGGCGGTGAAGAAGGCGATGTTCAGCGCGTGGGACAACCCCAGGACGTAGGCGATGAGCCGGTCATGGTCCGCCAGGTCCATATCGATGCGCTCGGCCATGGTGGCCGCGAACAGCTCGCGGGCCTCCGCCGTCGCCTCCGGCACGCCGACGTCGCAGAAGATCACGTGCCGGCCGGACAGCAGCCGCGTGTCCGGTCCGAACATAGGATGCAGGGAGGTGACCCGGCAGCCGGCCCTGGCCAGTGCCTGCAGCGGCTCCTTCAGCGGACTCTTCAGCGAACCCACGTCGAAGATCAGCGCCCGGGGCCGCAGCTCGGCGAGGCCGGCCAGGATCTCGGCGCTGCGGGCGAGCGGCGCCGCCACCACGATGATGTCGTAGTCGGTGCCCGCCTCGCGCCAGTCCGCGTAGTAGTCTACGGGCAGCTCGGCGGGTCCGGGGTCGGCGATGGCGACGTTGAACCCCTGGGAGGCGAAGAAGCCCACGAACCAGCCGCCCATCTTGCCCGAGCCGCCGATCACCAGCACCCGGCGTCCGTCGCCACGGCCCTCGGCGCTGACCCGGGCCTGCTCCTGGTGGGTCAGCGAAGAACGAATGAGCAGCATGAGCAGCGACTCCGCCAGGCCCGGGTCCACACCCAGTTCCTCCGCCTGGCGGCGGCCCATGTCGATCACCTCCTTCTCGCGCCGGAAGTCCCGGGTGGCGCGGCCGGTGGTCATCTTGCTCCGGCCGATCTCGTCGACGATGCGCTGCCTCTCCGCGACCCGCTCGATCAATTCCCGGTCCACGGCGGAGAGCCGCGCACGCAATTCGTCCAGATCCATCGTTTGCCCGCAGTCTGCGAAAACCCCGCCTTTGTACTAAGCCGGGCTGCGGCGGGCAACAAAAAACGGCCGGTGGCGGCTGCACCGTTATCGTGCGACTATCTGCCAAGTCCCCTTGCCCAGCCGACAGCCGGAGACAACGCGATGAAAACCCGTGCAGCCGTGGCCTGGGAAGCAGGCAAACCGCTTGAGATCGAGACCATCGAGCTGGCCGGGCCGAAGGCGGGCGAGGTGCTGCTGCGCAACGTCGCCACCGGCGTCTGCCACACCGATGCCTACACGCTCTCGGGCGCCGACCCTGAGGGGCTGTTCCCGGCGGTGCTCGGCCACGAGGGCGGCGCCGTCGTGGAGGAGACGGGCCCGGGCGTGACCAGCGTGAAGCCGGGCGACCACGTCATCCCCCTGTATACGCCGGAGTGCGGCGAGTGCAGCTTCTGTACCTCGGGCAAGACCAACCTCTGCCAGGCCATCCGCGCCACTCAGGGCCAGGGCCTGATGCCCGACGGCACGTCCCGGTTCTCGAAGGACGGCAGGACGATCCATCACTACATGGGTACCTCTACCTTCAGTGAGTACACGGTGCTGCCGGAGATCGCCGTGGCGAAGATCAGCCCGGAGGCGCCGCTGGAGAAGGTTTGCCTGCTCGGCTGCGGCATCACCACCGGCATCGGCGCCGTGCTGAATACCGCGAAGGTGGAGCCCGGCGCCACGGTGGCCGTCTTCGGCCTCGGCGGCGTCGGTCTGTCCGTCATCCAGGGCGCCGTGATGGCCCGGGCCGGCCGCATCATCGCCGTCGACGTCAACCCGGAGAAGTTCGAGCTCGCACGCCACCTGGGCGCAACCGACACCGTGAACCCGAAAGACCATGACGCGCCCATCCAGGAGGTGATCGTGGAGCTCACCGGCGGCGGCGTGGACTATTCGTTCGAGTGCGCGGGCAACGTGCAGCTGATGCGCTCGGCGCTCGAGTGCTGCCACAAGGGCTGGGGCGAGTCGGTCATCGTCGGCGTCGCCGGCGCCGGCGAGGAGATCTCCACCCGGCCGTTCCAGCTGGTGACCGGCCGGGTGTGGCGCGGTACGGCCTTCGGCGGCACGAAAGGCCGCAGTCAGCTGCCGGGGATGGTGGAGCAGTACCTGCACGGCGAGATCCGGGTGGACGAGTTCATCACCCACACCATGCCGCTGGAGGACATCAACCGGGCCTTCGACCTCATGCACGAAGGCAAGAGCATCCGCACGGTCATCCACTTCTGAACGACCGCGGTCCGCCCGCATGACCGAAGTCGCCGTCGCCACCACCTCGCCCCTCGCCGCCGACGCCGCGCTCGCGGTCATCGAGGACGGCGGCAACGCCGTGGACGCGGCGGTGGCCGCCTCCATGGCCTCCACCAACACGCAACCCGGCGTCTGCGCGCTGGCCGGCGGCGGCTATGCGGTGGTGTGGCCGCCGGAGGGCGACCCGGTCACGATCGACGGCTACGTGGAGATGCCGGGGCGCGGTCTCGATCCCGGCGTTCTCGGCCGGGGCGGCGTCCGGGTGGCCATGGACTACGGCGGCGGGCTGGAGACCGTCATCGGGCCCGGCTCGGTGGCCGTGCCCGGAACGCCGGCCGCACTCGCCGAGGCCTCCCGTCGCTACGGCCGGCTGCCGTGGGCGGCGCTGATGGAACCGAGCATCCGTGCCGCCCGCGAGGGTTTCCCGCTTGCCTCCGCCTGCCAGCACTACCTCCAATATTCCGGCGAGATCGTGTTCAGCCGGTCGCCGGACTCCCGGGCCGCGATCCACGACGACGATGGCCGACTGCTCTCGGCGGGAGCGACCGTGCGCGTGCCCCATCTGGCCGAGAGCCTCGAGCTGATCGCCCGGGAAGGCGTGCGGGCGTTCTACGAGGGCGACATCGCCCGTGCCATCGTGGAGCACGTGCGGGCCGGCGAGGGCGCGCTCACGCTGGCCGACATGGCCGCCTACCGCCCGCTGCTGCGGCCGGCGCTGCGGGTGCGCACCGGCGGCTGGGACATCGCCACCAATCCCCCGCCGGCTATCGGCGGCGCGGTGCTCGCCGCCATGCTCGAGCAGCTGGATCACGCGGCGCTGGACGGCTGGTCCGGGGAGACCGCCGCGCAGATGATCGCGGCGATGCAAGGCGCCCTCACCTGGCGGCGCGACCGCCTGGACCTGGCCGAGGACCCGGCGGCCGAAGGCGGGGCCCTGCTGGCGGCCGCGCGCCGGGGCGAGCTCGGCCGGGCGAGCGGCCTGCGGGAATCCGGCTCCACGGTGCATACCTCGGCGGTGGACGACCGCGGGCTCGCCTGCGCCATCACCGTCTCCTCCGGCTACGGCTCCGGGGAGATGCCCCCGGGCACGGGGCTGTGGCTGAACAACTGCCTCGGCGAGATCGAGCTGAACCGGCGCGGCCTCGTCTGCGGGCCGCCCGGCACCCGACTGCCGTCGAACATGGCGCCCACCACCGCGCGCAGCGACGGGCGGGTGCTCTCCATCGGCACGCCGGGCGCCGGCCGCATCACCACGGCTCTGTGCCAGGTACTGGTCAACTACTTCCGCCTCGGCATGGGGCTGGATGACGCCGTCGCGCATCCGCGGCTGCACGTGGAGATCCGCGAGGAGGGCGACCGGGTCGCCTGCGAACCCGGCCTGCCGATGCCCGCGGGGCCGCTGCCCGTGCGTACCTTCGACGGACTCAGCATGTACTTCGGCGGGGTCGGTGCCGTGCTGCACGACGCCGCCCGCGGCTTCGAGATCGCCGCCGATCCGCGGCGTGCCGGCGGCACCTGCCTCGGCCGCGGCAACAGTGCTGGCCCCGCCGGGGCCGATGACGCAGAATAATGCCCCGCCATGAACGGGACAGACGCCAGTTTCCTGACCGCCGAGGGCCTGCTGCCCACGCCGCTGCCGCCCGACCCGATGCCGGTGGCGGCCGCCTGGCTCGGGGAGGCCAGCAAGCGCGCCCTGCAGCCGAACCCGAACGCGCTCGTCATCACCACCGTGGGGCGCGAGACCCAGCCCACCGCCCGCGTGGTGCTGTGCAAGGAGTTCGTGACCGACCCGGGCTACCTGGTCTTCTATACCAACTACCAGTCACGCAAGGCGCGGGAGATCGCCGCCAACTCGCGCGTGGGCGGCCTGTTCCACTGGGACGGTCTGGGACGGCAGGTGCGCATCGAGGGCGTCGCCGTGCGCTCGCCGGCGGAAGAGAGCGATGCCTATTTCGCCAGCCGTCCTGCCGGCAGCCGCCTCGGCGCCTGGGCCAGCGACCAAAGCGAGGCGGTCGCCTCCCGCGAGGCACTGCTGGAGCAACTGCACGGCCGCGCCGCCGAGCTCGGCGTGACGGTGCCACCGGGCGACGACGCCGAGATCGCCCGGCCGGCACACTGGGGCGGTTACCGCCTGTGGGCGTCCCGGGTGGAGCTGTGGACCGAGGGCGCCTCGCGCATCCACGACCGGGCGGTCTGGGAGCGGCGGCTGACCCGGGACTCCGAGCACAGCTTCCGCACGGGCGACTGGCAGTGCACGAGGCTGCAGCCGTGACCGCCTGGCTGGAGAACCGGGACATCACATGCCCGTGGTGCTGGGAGACCATCGGCATTGAGATCGACCTGTCCGCCGGCGGTCAGGGCTATGTGGAGGACTGCCAGGTCTGCTGCCAGCCCATCGAGATCGCCTTCGAGGTCGACAACGGGGAACTGCACGACGTCCGTGTCGAGCGATCGTCTTAGGCAGGCGCTGTGTTCGCTGGCGCTCGCCGGTGCGGCCGCCGCCGGCCCGGCCACCGGCGTGGAACTCGGCGTGAGCGAGGGCACCGGCATCGCGGTAACCGCCTCCGCGGACGGCCGCTCTCTGGTCTTCGATCTCTACGAGCGGCTGTGGCGGGTGGATCGCCGCGGCGGCATGGCCGAGCCGCTCACCGGCCCGGAGCTGGCGCTGCGCCGTCCTCACGCCCGGGCCGACGGCACCCTCGTCGCGGAGGGCGGCGACGGTACCTCGCAGAGACTGTGGCTGGTGCAACCGGACGGCGTCGTCCGGCCGCTCACCGACGGCGCCGGGCAGGATGCCGCACCGCGCTGGTACCCCGACGGCCGGCGGGTGATCTTCAGCTCCGACCGTGCCGGCTCCCTGGATCTCTACAACGTCAACGTCGCGGACGGCCGCGTCAGCCCGGTGACGCAGACGCCGGGCACCGACGAGGTGGACCCCACCGTCTCCGCGACGGGCCGGCTCACCGCCTGGATCACGCGGACGGAAAGGCGCTGGGAACTCTGGCTGCGGGATGGCGGGGGCGGCGCGCGCCTCGTGCATGCCGCCGGCCATCCGCTGTCGGCGCCCTCCATCCGGCCGGACGACAGCGTCATCGTGCTGGTCGAGGAACCCGCGGACGGGGCGCGGCTGACCGCCGTGATCCTGTCCGAGCCGATCGTCGCGAAAACGCTGGCCGAGGGCGAGGACTTCTTCCGCCGCCCGGTGGCATGGCTCGGCCGCAATCGCCTGCTCTATACCGCGGACGGCCGCATCCGCAGCCGGGGCTTCGGTGAACTCGGCGGCCACGACGTGCCCTGGACAGCGTGGATCTCGGTGGCCGGGCCGCCCGGCATCGACTCTGACCTGGACGAGGATACGCCGCTGCTGCATCACGGCCGCTACGTCATCCGGGCAGGCCGGGTATTCGACGGCAGCCTTGCCGGCTACCGGGACGGCGTCGATGTCGTCATCGAGAACGACCGCATCGTCGAGGTAAGCGAGCGGCAGCCGCGGGACGGCATCGACGTGCTCGCATTCCCGGACGCCGTACTGATACCCGGTCTGGTCCAGCTCGGTCTCGGCGACGGCGTCCGTGCGGACGACGGCCCGCGGCTGCTCGCCTGCGGCATCACCACGGTGGTGCACCTGCCCTCCCCGGCCGGCGACCGGCCGTCCCCGCCGGCCGAGTGGAACGACGGCCGCATACCGGGCCCGGCGTTCGTCGACGGCCGTGGCGCCGCCGGCGGACTGGTGGACGTGCGCGGCATCGCGGACCGCGGCGAGCGCCTGGCGCGCATCCGAGAGGCACGGGCGGCCCGGGCGGCCGTCGCCACCGACCGGCTGTACCCCGACCTCGCGGCCGGGGCCTCGCTGCTGGCCGTGGGCGCCGCCCTGCCGACCTCACCGGCCGGCCGGCGATACGGCGACGTGCGACGACTGCTGACGGCGAGCGGCGCGCGGCCGATCTCCGACCGTCCCGAGGCCTCCGGAGCCTGCGCGCTGCGGCAAGGGCTACGGCGCCCGGAGCAAAGGGACGGGAGTGGCCACGAGGCGCTGCGGCAGCACACGGCGGAGGCGGCCCGGCTGGCGGGCCTCGAGAAGAGCCGAGGTACGATCGCTCCCGGACTGCGGGCCGATCTGCTGCTGGTGGACGGGGACCCGCTGGGCGACGCGGGCGACGCCGCCGACATACGCGCCGTCGTCGCCGGGGGCCGGTTCTTCACCCCTGCCGGGCTGGGCCGGACCACGACATCGGCAGAAACGTCGGAAAATTTGACAATAAACGGGAATTCTGGGGAAATGTCGCCGATCGGCGACAGTTTTGACATAAGCAACCGGGGCGGTGCGGCGTGGCCCTATCCCGAGGGCTGGCGCTAAGTCCCGGTTTCGGCGGGAAAGCCGTGGAAATCCGGGGCAGGAAGGCTGCCAAGCCGTGTCGGTTTTTTTTACGAAAAGGGGTCGGCAGTCACTGTTGTTTATTAACAACGCCAAGCAATTGACTGAAAGGCAACAAAAAAATGATGTCTGGCACGGCCTTTGCTTGAAGGAGCCTTGCCCAAGCGAAAAGGTAACTGATTCGGGAGGTCAAACGAGAAACCTACCAACCAGGATTCACAAGCCAGAAGACAAGTCATAACAACAAGAAGAACGAGAACAAGAAGAACACGAAAAAAACAATAATCAGAAGAAGAAGCGCTTGTCTGGCCCGAAGAATCAGCCTACCTGACAACAACAAGAAGAAGTCCTGTTGACCCCGTTCGCTCTTGCTGCGGGGTTTTTCTTTTCCCGGGCCGAGGCTCTGTGAACCCCGCCCGTGCGGCCCGGCGCCCGGCGGGGCATGATGGCAGTCCGTCACCCGAACGACCGGCCGCCATGTCCCGATCCGCCGTCTTCCGCAAACTGCGCATCGCCTTCCTGCTCTACGTGCTGCTGTTCGTGGCTGTGGGCGCCTGGATCAGTCGGGCGGCCACCACGGACTGGGACGACACGCTGCATGTCAACGTTTACCCGCTGAATGGCGACGGCAGCAACGAGGCGGCGGACTGGATCGCCCGGCTCGAGGAGCGGGACTTCGCACCCGTCGAGCGCTACCTGCAGTCCGAGGCCGAGCGCTACGGCCGCAGCCCGGAGCGGGCGCTCGACATCACCCTGGGGCCGGCGCTGGACGAGAGACCCCCCCGTCCGCCGGACGATGCGAACGTGCTGCAGGTGATGGCGTGGAGCCTGCGCCTGCGGTGGTGGAGCTGGCGCGCCACCCGTGACGACGGTATCCCCGAGCCGGACGTCAAGCTCTTCGTCCAATACTTCGCGCCGGAGGACGACGTCGCACTGGAACCGTCGCTGGGCCTCGAGAAAGGCCTCGTGGGTATCGTCAACGCCTTCGCGAGCCGGTCCATGCGCGGCGCGAACCGGGTGGTCATCACTCACGAGCTGCTGCACACCCTCGGTGCCACGGACAAGTACGACCCCGCAACTTCCCAGCCGCTCGCACCCGTGGGACTGGCCGATCCGGGCCGCACGCCGCTGTACCCGCAGCGGCGTGCGGAGATCATGGCCGGCCGCGTGGCACTGTCGCCCACGGAGGCACGCATTCCGGAAGACCTCGGCCGCACCGTGATCGGCCCGGTGACGGCGGCGGAGATCGGCCTGGTCCGCTGACCTGGCACGGAGGGGTTATCATGGGCGCCCGCCGGCAGAACCGCGCCCGCCGCTCCGATGACCGACCCGCGCATACCCGATCCCGATCCGCCACTCGCCGCCCAGGGCTTGGACGTGGCCGTACCGGGCCGGGTACTCGTGCGCGCGCTGGACCTGCGGGTGGCCCCGGGTGAGTTCGTCGCCGTGCTGGGCTGCAACGGCAGCGGCAAGACGATGACGCTGGAGACCCTCGCCGGTCTGCTGCCGTCCCGGGGCGGCAGCATTCGCTACTTCGGCCGGGCCGCGGCCGAATGGAGCCGGCCGGATCTCGCCCGCCTTCTCGCGCTGCTGCCTCAGCACCAGGAGGATCTGTTCCCGAGCACGGTGCTCGAGGAGGCGCTGATCGGCCGTCATCCCCATATCGGGCGCTGGCGCTGGGAGAACGCGGCGGACCGGGAGATCGCACTGGCCGAACTCGCGCGGCTTGGCCTCGACGGCCTCGCCCACCGGAGCACCACGACCCTGTCCGGCGGCGAGCGCCGGCGCCTGGCCATCGCCCAGACCCTGAGCCAGCGGCCCGGGCTGTTCCTGCTGGACGAGCCCACCAACCACCTGGACCCCCAGTACCAGTTGCTGGCGCTCGGCGTGATCCGCGAGCGCATCGCGGCCGGCGCCTCTGCCGTGGTCAGCCTCCATGACGTCAACCTGGCGGCGCGCTACGCCGACCGCTGCCTGCTGCTCGACGGGGACGGAGGCTGGGAACTGGGGAAGACGGCCACGGTGCTCAACACGGACAGCCTGTCCCGGCTCTACCGCACACCCATGGCGGCGGTGCAATGGCGGGGCGGGCGCCTGTTCGTCCCGGACGACTCAGCCGGGGCCGCGGCCGGCGCCTGAAGGCCAGTCCAGCATCTGCCGCAGCACCGGGTGCAGGGCGGGATTGGCGGCCAGCACCGTGGTGGTGCCCAGGCCCGGCGGGGCACCGGACAGGTCCGTGAATACGCCGCCGGCCTCGCGCACGATTACCGCCAGCGCCGCGATGTCCAGGATGTTGACGTCGGACTCGACCACCGCGTCGATGCGACCGGACGCGAGCAGGTGGTAATGGTAGAAATCGCCGTAACCGCGGATGCGGTCGGCGCCGGCCACCACCTCGCCCCAGGCCGGCCAGCGCGCGCTCAGCGCGAGGCTGCGCAGATTGCCCGCTGATACCGCGGCATCCCCCAGCGCGTCCACCGCGCTGACCCGGATACGCTCCCCCTCCAGCCAGGCACCACCGCCCTTCTCGGCCCACGCCAGTTCGCCGAAGGCCGGTGCGCTGGACACGCCGAGGACCAGTTCGCCCTCCTCCATCAGCGCGATCTGGGTGGAGAAGAAGGGATAGCGGCGTACGAAACTCTTGGTACCGTCGATCGGATCCACCAGCCACAGGAACGGCGAGTCCCGGTCGGCACATCCGGTCTCCTCGCCGTAGAAGCCGTGCTCCGGATAGCGCTCGGCGATGACGCGGCGGATGGCGCGCTCGGCCTCGACGTCGGCATCGGTCACCGGCGAGCGGTCTGACTTCGCGCGCACCTCGATGTCCTCGCCGTGGTGTTCGTAGTAGTGACGGATCACTTCGGCCGCCGCCTGCGCGGCGGCGAGCGCCGTCTCCAGTGTTTCCGAATGTGCCATCGCCCGGGCCGTGTCCGCGACGGCTGCATTCTACGCCATTGCGGCAAAGCTGTTGCCGCGGCCATTGCGCCAAAGCCGTTGCCGCGGCCATTGCGCCAAAGCCGTTGCCGCGGCCATTGCGCCAAAGCCGTTGCCGCGGCCATTGCGGCAAGCACCTAGGCGCGGCGCCTTGACACCCCCCTGCACCGGCCCCGAGAATCGATCGCGAGCATCAGGTGAGTCTGACAGCGTCGCTGCAGACGAACGGGAAGCCGGTGAGGCCCGCAACGGGCCCGAGTCCGGCGCTGCCCCCGCAACGGTGATCGAGTGAAGGTCGGAGCCTCGGACCGCAAGGTACCGAAGCCACTGTGAGGCGACTCACGGGAAGGTGCTCCGTCCAGGGCCATGACGGCCCGCTCGTCAGCCCGGAGACCGGCCTGGTGTCATGGTGGCGGCGCGGAGGGCGCAGGCCGGACCGATGCGACCCATCGACCCGTCTGTCCATCCCCGCCCGCCTGACATACGAAGAATGATGCGTGCGGGTGAGCACGCGAGGGGACAGACATGATCAGACCCGTACCGGCGGCAGCTCTGGCCGCCCTGCTGTTTTCCTGCCCAGCCCTGGCCGAGCGTCCGGCGGACATGGAGACCCTGGTGGTCACCGCCAACCGTACGCCGATGGCCGCGGCCGAGGCCCTCGTGCCCGTCACCGTGATCACACGGGAGGAGATCGAGCGCTCGCTCGCCATCGACGTGATCGATCTGCTGCGCTTCGAGGCCGGCCTCGACGTGGCCCGCACCGGCGGACCCGGCCAGTCCGCCACGGTGTTCATCCGCGGGGCCGAGAGCAACCATGCCCTGGTGCTGGTGGACGGGGTGCGCATCAACCCGGGCACCATCGGCGGAGCGCCGCTGCAGCATCTGGCGCCCTCGCTGATCGAGCGCATAGAGATCGTGAAGGGAGCGCGATCCACGCTGTACGGCACCGACGCGATCGGCGGCGTGATCAACATCATCACCCGCGGCAGCGGGCAGCGCACCGAGACCGCCGCGCGCGGCGGCAGCTTCGATACCCGCCAGCTGCAACTATCGCTGGGCCAGCCGCTGGGCGATGCGACGCTCGGCGTGGACCTCGACTGGTCGCGCACCGACGGCTTCCCCACCTTCCGCGACGACGACATCGACCGGGGCTACGACAACTTCTCCGCCAACCTCAACGCAGCCGTCCCGGTCGGGTCCGGCGAGCTCAGGCTGCGCCACTGGCAGGCCTCCGGCACCACCGAGTACTCCGACTTCTTCCGCATACCGGTGGCCCAGGACTACCGCAATTCGGTCTCGGCCCTCGAGTTCGCGAGCCCGATGGGGCACTTCGGTGACAGCCGGATGATCCTGAGCTACCTGCGTGACGAGATCGAGCAGAACGAGTCGCCCGACTTCGTGGAATCCGAGCGCAGGACGCTCGACCTGCAGCACACGGTGGCGCTCGGAGAAACCCACACGCTGATGGCCGGCGTCTACCTGGTGGAGGAGGACGCCGGTTCGCTATCCTTCGGCACCGGCTTCGACGAGGACACGAGCGTGCGCGCGGTGTTCGTGCAGGACTTCATCGATCTCGGCGCCCACGACGTCGAACTGGCCGTGCGGCACACCGATCACAGCGACTTCGGCGGCGAGACCACCTGGAATGCGGGCTACGGCTACGCCATCACGGAGCGCTGGCGCATCTCCGCCGGTATCGGCACGGCCTTCCGGGCACCGGATGCGACCGACCGTTACGGTTTCGGCGGCAATCCGGAGCTGGCACCCGAGACCGCTACCGAGACCCAGGCGATGCTGCGTTACACGCCCGTGGCGAACACCACGTTCAGCCTCGAGCTCTACGACAAGGACATCGACGACCTGATCGAATTCGATCTCGATGAGTTCCGGCTGCGCAACATCGAGGCCGCCGAGATACGGGGCGTCCAGTTCACCTGGGAGCAGCGCTGGGACGACTGGGACCTGACATTTTCAGCGGTGCGCCAGCAAGTGCGGGACGCGAGCACCGATGCGCGGTTGCTCAGGCGTGCGGAGAAGAGCGCGAGCCTGACCGCCAATCGCTATTTCGGCCGTCACGTGCTCGGCCTCTCCCTGATCGCCAACGGCGACCGTGCCGGCACCGGCGGGCAGACGATGGGCGGTTACCTGCTCACCAACCTGAACGCCCGCGTCGTACTCGGCGACGCGTGGCGGCTGACCGGGCGGGTGGAGAACCTGTTCGACCGGGACTACGAGACGGCGGTGGGATATAACATGGCCGGGCGCAGCGGCTATCTGGAACTGGGCTACGTCTGGCGCTGAGGCCGGACCAACCGACAAGGAGTCACCATGGGCAACCGCCTGACGAAGATCTACACCCGCACCGGTGACGACGGCACCACCGGGCTCGGCGACGGCACCCGCACGGCCAAAGACTCGGCCCGGGTGGAGGCCTACGGCACCGTGGACGAGGCCAACAGCTGCATCGGCATGGTGCTGGCAACGGCCGCGGTCCCCGACGACGTGCGCGACTGCCTCGAGCGGGTGCAGCACGAACTCTTCGACCTGGGTGGCGAACTCTGCATCCCGGGCCACCTGGCCATCACGCCGGACTACGTGACCCGTCTCGAGCAGGCCCTGGACGCGCACAACGAAGAGCTGCCCGCGCTGAAGGACTTCATCCTGCCGGGGGGCGGGCCGGGTGCGGCCGCCTGCCACCTGGCCCGGACCGTCTGCCGGCGGGCGGAGCGGCGGGTGAGCACGCTGGGCCGCGAGGAGGCCATCAATCCGGATTCGCTGCGCTACCTGAACCGGTTGTCCGATCTGCTGTTCGTACTCGCCCGCATCCTCGCCCGCGCCGAGGACGGCACCGAAGTGCTGTGGAAGAGCGGCCGCAGCGGCGGGGCCGCCTGAACCCGGCGGTCCTCAGCGCTCCGTCGCGGACAGGCGCTCGCGGGCGGACTCGAGGGCAGCACAGATATCACTGGCGCCCGCCACGAGCCGGGGTGAAGGCCGCACGAGGGTATCCGGCGGGACGGTCAGCAGGTTGCCGGCGCGCACCGCGGTGACCGAGTCCCAGGCCCGCCAGCGCTCCAGCACGCGCGCCTCGCCGCCGGGGGCCAGAATGACCTCGGGATCCCGGGACAGCACCGATTCCACCGTGACCACCGGCGCCAGTTCACCCAGATCGGCGAAAACGTTCCTGCCGCCGCAGCGGCGGATGAGTTCGCTGATGAAGTGGCTGCCGTTCACCGTGTACAGCGGCCGGCTCGCCAACTGGTAGAACACCCGCAGCGGACGGGCGTCCGCGTGGCCGGCCACCGCCGCCTCCAGCTGCTGCAGGAAATCCCGTGCGGCCCGCTCGGCCGCGGCGGCCGTTCCCAACCGCTCGCCGATGCGCCGTATGGCAGCGGCGACGTCGGCCACGCCCCGGGTGCGTATCACCAGCAGCGGGTAGCCGAGCTCGCGCAGCCGGGCGACCAGCGCCTGCGGCGTGCCCTCGGCCCAGGCCAGAATCAGGTCCGGGTCGATGACCGCGATGCGCTCCAGGTCCACGCGGAAGGCATCGCCGATGTGCGGCAGGGCGGCGGCCTCGGGCGGATAGTCGGTGTAGGACGTGACGCCTGCAAGGCGATCGCCGGCGCCGGCGGCGTACACCAGTTCGGCCAGGTGGGGCGCCAGTGTGATGACGCGGGACGGCGGGCCCGCCGGTGCATCGACCGGTCCGTCCTCGGCCGCCTCGGCGCCGGTGGCGAGCGCGAGGGCCGCGGCCAGCAGAATCGTTCCGGCGCGGATCAAATGGCGGCGCCGGCAAGGGTCAGGGCCGCGATGGCTACCAGCCAGAAGACCAGCGTACGGAACACCAGCGTCTTGGCCGCGCGGGCGCCCCGTATCTGGCGCTGCTCCTCGCTCTCGTCCTCGAGGGGCATGACCGACATGGCGCCCAGGCCCACGCGGGCCAGCAGGCGCTCGTTGCCGAGGCCGAGTGTCACGCGCTCGATGCCGAGCGTCGACCACGCCTGACGGGCGGTGTCGAAGCTGCCGGTCAGCGCATAGCCGAGGGCGGTCAGGCGGGCCG
>CAZRSA010000017.1:0-32295 GCA_964602525.1 uncultured Woeseiaceae bacterium | reverse complement strand
GGCGGGTCAGATTGCGCCGTACGGAGCGCGAGCCGTCGGTGTTCTGGTCGCCGTACTTCGGATGTCCGATCGCCTGCACGATCTCGATGCGGCTCCAGTCGGCCTCGAGTTCGTCGGCCATGATCTGGGCCATAGCCGTCCAGGTCTGCTGCCCCATCTCCGAGCGATGGCAGGTGAGTCGCACCGTGCCGTCTTCCTCGATGCTGATGAACAGGCTCGGCGTCGCGTCGCCGCCGCGGACATCGCTGAGGCCTCCCGCCGTCTGATCGGCCCTCGCGCGGCCGGTCAGCGAGAGCGCGAACGCGAAACCGGTGCCCGCCGCGATGCCCGCGAGGACGTCCCGTCGCGTGACCCGTGCCAGGGGGATCTCGGTGAGCGCCCGATCCGTCGACGGCCGCCAGCTTAGCGGCCCCGTTTCCATAGTCGGTCCCTTCTCCGTCGCCATACCTGACTCCCTGTGTCGCCGTGCAGCAAAGCGCATCCACGCTTCACGGCAACATAACACGCGGGTATGCCGTTTTGCAGAATGCCGGTCCGCCTCCGGCGCCGCCCGCTCAGGCGCTGAGCGGCGAGGCCCGCTCGATCAGCCCGCGGGCATCCAGCTCCAGCCCGGGCGCGAACGCGCCCCAGGTAAAACCCCGCTCCGACCGGAGCCGGGTAGCCGCGAAGCCCTCGGCCACCATCGGCGGCGCCTCGCGAACGAGGACCGCGCCCTGGAACGCGAGCGCCAGTAATTCCACGAAGTGCCGGGCCGTGGTGTCGTCCAGCGCCTCCCTGACGTTCAGCGTGGTCACCGTATGGATCAGGCCGTCGAGGTAGCGATCCGCGCCGCGCGCCTCGTCCAGCTCGGCGAACAGCGCCTCCAGCACCCCCGGTTCGCGCTGAATGGCGCGCAGGGTATCGAGCGCGATGACGTTACCGGAGCCTTCCCAGATGCTGTTCAGCGGCGACTGGCGGAAGTACCGGGGCACCGGCGACTCCTCCACGTAGCCGGCACCGCCGAGACACTCCATGGCCTCGTGGACGACGGACGGCGTGCGTTTGCAGATCCAGTATTTCGCGATCGGCGTCAGGATGCGCGCGATGGCGGCGGCATGCTCCGAATGCGGGGCGTCATCGAAGGCGCGGGCCACCCGGAAACTCATGGCGATCGCCGCCTCCTGCTCCAGCGCGAGATCCGCGAGCACCTGGGCCATGGCCGGGTGTTCCACCAGCCGCGGGCCGAAGGCACGCCGGTGCTCGGCGTGCCACAGAGCGTGGGACAGCGCGGCACGCATGATGGCGGTGGAGCCCACCATGCAGTCGAGCCGGGTGCCCTGCACCATCTCGATGATGGTGCGCACGCCGCGTCCCTCCTCGCCGACCATCCGCGCCCAAGCGTTGTGGTATTCGATCTCGCTGGAGGCGTTCGAGCGGTCGCCGAGCTTGTCCTTCAGGCGCACCACCTGGATGGTGTTCCGCGTCCCGTCCGGCCGCCATTTCGGCGCGAAGAAGCAGGACAGCCCGCCCTCGGTCTTCGCCAGCGTCAGGAAGCCGTCGCTCATCGGCGCCGAGCAGAACCACTTGTGGCCGACGAGCTCGTACTCGCCGTCCGCGCCGAGAGGCACGGCGCGGGTGGTGTTCGCGCGCACGTCGGAGCCTCCCTGCTTCTCGGTCATCGCCATGCCGAGGGTCACGCCTCGCTTCTCGCCGGCCGGGATGCAGCGGGAATCGTAGGCCGCCGCTGCAACACGCGGCTCCCACTCCGCCGCGAGGTCCGACTGGTGGCGCAGCGTCGGTATGCAGGCATAGGTCATCGAGAAGGGGCAGCAGACCCCCTGGTCGGCCTGGCTCAGAACGTACATCAGCGCCGAGTGCGCTACGTGACCGCCCTTCTCCGCCGTCCAGGCCACCGAACTCACCCCGCTCTCGAGCCCCAGCGCCATGAGCCGGTGATAGTCGGGATGGAAGTCGGCCTCGTCGATACGCCGGCCGTAGCGGTCGAACGCCTTCAGCACCGGCGGGTTCGCGTTCGCCCGTGCCGCCCAGTCCTGCACCTCGGCCGAGCCCACCCGGGCGCCGAGCCTGCCGAGCTCGGCGTCCATCCAGGCCGCGCCGTTGCGGCTCACCGCCTCTTTCAGGGCGATGTCGGTCTCGTAGCAGTTGACGTCCTCCAGCGGCGGCGCCTGGTTGACGACCTCGTGGGTAGCGAGTTCGGTGCGCGGCTTCAGGTGTCCCATCGTTCGCTCCGGCCGTGACTGATGCCCACAATGTAACGCCGCCGCCTGCCGGCGTCAGCCGTGGATGGACCGGATGGCGTCTTCCGCCTCCACTTCAGTTCTTCTCCCGGTCCACCAGCCGGTTGGCCGTGATCCACGGCATCATCTCCCGCAGCCGCGCGCCGGTGGTCTCGATGAGGTGCGCCTCGGTGTTGCGCCGCTGTGCCGTCATCGACGGATAATTCATGGCGCCCTCGGCGATGAACGACTTTGCGTACTCGCCGCTCTGGATGCGTGCCAGCGCGTTGCGCATCGCCGCCCGGGACTGCTCGTTGATGACTTCCCGGCCGGTGAAGTACTCGCCGTACTCCGCGTTGTTGGAGATGGAGTAGTTCATGTTGGCGATGCCGCCCTCGTACATGAGGTCGACGATCAGCTTCAGCTCGTGCAGGCACTCGAAGTAGGCCAGCTCCGGCGCATAGCCCGCCTCCACCAGCGTCTCGAAGCCGGCCTTCACCAGCTCCACGCAGCCGCCGCAGAGCACGGTCTGCTCGCCGAAGAGATCGGTCTCCGTCTCGTCCCTGAAAGTCGTCTCGATGATCGCGGTACGACCGCCGCCGATGCCCGAGGCGTAGGACAGCGCCACGTCCTTCGCCCGGCCGCTCGCATCCTGGAACACCGCCACCAGATCCGGGATGCCCGCACCCTTGGCGAATTCGCTGCGCACGGTGTGGCCCGGAGCCTTCGGCGCCACCATGATGACGTCGAGGTCGGGCCGCGGCACCACCTGGTTGTAGTGGATGACGAAACCGTGCGCGAAGGCGAGCGTGGCTCCGCGCTTCAGGTTCGGCTCCACCTGCTCCCGATACAGCGCCGCCATGGACTCGTCCGGCGCCAGCATCATCACGAGATCGGCACCGGCGACGGCCTCGGCGACGCCCTGTACCCGCAGCCCCGCCTTCTCGGCCTTGGCCACGGAGGAAGAGCCCTCGCGCAGGCCCACGGTGACGTCCACGCCGGAGTCCTGCAGGTTCAGCGCATGGGCGTGACCCTGGGAGCCGTAGCCGATGACGGACACCTTCATGCCCTGGATGACGGAGAGGTCGCAGTCCTTGTCATAGTAGATGTTCATGGTGGGCTCCTCCTGATGATGTACGAAGCATGCAGGAGGCGCTTGAACCCCGATCCCCGACATGCGGACGCGGATCTGGCGGGTCGGTCCTGAAGGCCCTCCTGCATCGGCTGGAGGCACCATAGTGCATCGCCTGTATTTTCTGAAATGAAATATTTAAAATCTTGCGTTTCATTCAATGCAACACAACTGCCGCCATGGATGACCGCACACTTCGGGCCTGCCTGAGTCTCGCCGACACGCTGCACTACGGGCGCGCCAGCGAGGCCTGCCACATGAGTCCCTCCACGCTGAGCCGGACCATCAGCCGCCTCGAGGACGAACTCGGCGTGCGCCTGTTCGACCGGGACAACCGCAGCGTGAGCATGACACCGGCGGGCGAGCGCTTCCGCCGCTACGCCCGGGAGACCCTGGAGCAGTGGGAGGCGCTGCGGTCCGGGCTGGCCGCGGACGGCGACGAGCTGACCGGCGAGATCAGCATCTATTGCTCTGTGACCGCCAGCTACAGCTTCCTCTACGACCCGGTTGCCGAGTTTCGCCGACGGCACCGGCGAGTGCGCATCACGGTGCACACCGGCGACCCCGAGCAGGCCATCGCACGGGTGAGTGCGGGCAAAGAGGATCTGGCGATCGGCGCGCGGCCCGCACGTCTACCCGCCGCTCTCACCTTCGAGCCGATGGCGGTCTCGCCGCTGGTCTTCATCGCGCCCCGTGACGATGCGGACGTGGACCGGTTTCTGCGGCCGCGCATGCGGCCCGCCGACTGGGCGGCGGTGCCCATGATCCTGCCCGAACGCGGTCTCGCCCGCGAGCGGGTCGAGCGCTGGTTCCGGGACAAGGGCGCACGGCCCCAGGTGCTGGCTCAGGCGGCCGGCAACGAGGCCATCGTAAGCATGGTCGGGCTGGGCGGCGGCGTGGGCGTCGTGCCCCTGATCGTCCTGGAAAACAGCCCGCTGGCCGGCAAGGTGAGGACGGTGGATGCCAGGCCGGCGCTGGCCGCGTTCGAGGTGGGGCTGTTCGCGCGAAGACGGCGCCTCGCGGACGAGCTGGTGCGCGCCTTCTGGTCGGCGCTGACGGCCGGCGGGCCGGCCCCCTCGCCGGGGACGCCGTGAACGGCTACGCGGCGACGATACCGGCCAGTTCCGCCGGCGTGATCTTCAGCGATTTCGCCACCATATCGAAGAAATGCACTTCCCGCTCGCTGATGCGGCAGTCGCTGTGGATGACGTCGGCCAGTGCCCTGGCGATGGCCACCCGCTCGGCGGAATCCAGTCGCTTGGCCACGCTGGAGAGATAGTCCGGCAGCGGCGCGCTCTCGTAGATCTCGGATTTGGCGGCGACGCGGATGTCGGCGGCGTCGATGTCCTCGTCCAGGGTGCGCTTGAGGATGGTCTGCACCGTGTCGACCTCCGCCGTGTCGATATTGGCATCGGCGCTGGTGGCGCGGGAGAGGGTCATGAGCAGCACCTCCTTGAACAGGGTCCGCCGCTCTTCCTCGGTCGGCTCCGAGCCGCCGAAAATCTTCAGCACATTACTGAGATCCGCTATCGCCATGTGAGGTCTCCCGCCTTCTGCCCGGACCGCCCGGCAGAGCGCTCCGTGTTGTGATTGTGCGCGCAGTATATACGGACGACCGCCGATATTGCACGGTCGCGGCGACCGGGTCGGTTAAGGCCATGACCCGGTCGCGCCCGCTGCGCCTGGCCCGGTATGGATTGGCGTCCGCCGTACCGGGAATGGCGACCGTTCAGGGCACGGTCTCCAGCAGGTCCTCCGCAAGCCGCAGGTGGTCCCTGACGCTGCGCGGTTCCAGAAAGCGCTCGCTCACCCGCTCCCTGCCGGCTGACCCCAGGCCCTCGCGCATCGCACGGTCGGCCACCAGACGGTCCACCAGTCCCGCGAAGGCCTCCAGGTCGCGGGGATCGTCCAGCAGCAGGCCGTGCCGTTCGTGCTCGATCTGATCCTGGATGCCGCCGACCCGGGTGGCCAGCACCGCCGTGCCCTTCCACATGGCCTCGGTCACCGTGAGCCCGAACCCCTCGTGCAGGCTCTTCTGCACGATCACGTCGGCATGGCGCTGGATGGCGTTCACCATGGCGGCGTTCTCCTCCACGTCGACCATGGGCAGCATGGCCAGGTGGATACGGCTGCGCTGGGCGTGCGGCAGCTCCCGCCAGACCCGGAACACCTCGTGGAAGACCTCGATGCCTTCCGGGTCGTCCGCCACGCCGGTCACGCTCGGTCCCACCATCACCAGCTCGGCGCCGCTGTCACCACCGTGGCCCAGCCACGCGGCGAATCCCTCGATGACGCCGCAGGGGTCTTTCAGCGGATCCCAGCGCGAGACCTGCACCACCATGGGCGCGTCCGGCGGCGTCGGCTGCCCGCAGCGGATGATGTCGGCATGGCGGTCCACCCGGCCGTGGCTGCCGTCGCTGCGGAAGAACTCGTAGTCAGGCGCGGCAGGCAGCGGGCCGGACACGAGTCCCGTGTGCACCAGCAGCGTGCGTACGGCATCCTCGCCCATGGCCTGGTTCTTCGGCGTGAAGGCGTCGATGCTCGGCGGGATCACCACGGTGCGCTCCCGGTCCAGAATCGGCGGCACGTAGGCCTCCCGGGAGAAGACGAAGCGGCGCGCATGAGCCAGATAGGGCGCGAGGAACTGCCAGCCCCGGTCGTATTCCTCGTTCCAGTGGCTGTAGCCGATGTGGCAGCGCCAGGCCACCGCCGCCCCGTGTTCCGCCAGATACCGGGCCAGTCCGGCCGTCTGCGGGTCGTGCAGCAGAACGATGTCGCCAGGCTTCACGAGGGTCAGCAGCTCGGCCGCGTTGTCCTCCAGCGTCTCCTCGTAGATGCGGCGGGCCTCCGCGTCCAGCGGCGTGCCGTCGCCGGGCTCCCCGTGCAGGCCGTGGTGCAGCCGCTTCGTGATGCGGAAGAAGGCCGGGTTGCCGCCGATCACCAGCCAGCGGGAATCGATGCCGAAGTGGCGGCAATAGCCGAGTAGGGAAGGGAGCATCTCCGCGACGCCGCCGCCTTCCGCCGTGGAATTGACGTGCCAGAAGACCCGCCCCTCCAGCGCTGCGGCCAGCCGCGCCGCGTCGGCGCGCAGGTCGGAGAGCAGTGCGGGGGCCGCCAGGCCCTCGTAGCGGTCGATGCTGAGCGAATGGATGTCGACTTCGAACAGTCTGCTGGTCTCCCGGTCCATCAGGGCTCCCCCGGCTGCCAAAAGCGCGCATGATAGCGTGCCGGAGGCTCGTCTTCATGCGGTCCGCCGGCACCGATCGGTGTAAGCTCAGCCTCACCTGCAGGCAGAGACGGCGATGACCAGCGAACCGGCGAGCGACCGGGAGTTTCCCGGCGTCCCCCTCATCGTGAACCCGGCGGCCGGGCGTGGCGCCGCCGGCCGTCATGCCGGCTCGATGCGCCGGCTGCTCGAGACCGGCGGCCGGCCGGTGCTGCCCGCACGCAGCGAGGAGCCCGGTCACGTGGCGGTGCTGGTGCGCGAGGCCGCGGCGGCGGGCTGCCGGGAGGTGCTGGTGGCCGGCGGCGACGGCACCGTCCGCGAGGCCGTGAATGCCATCCTCGGCGACGGGCTGGAACTCGCCCTGGGCGTGATCCCGGCCGGCACCGGCAACGATTTCGTCAAGTCACTGGGCACGCCGCGGAGCTGGCGCAACGCCTGTGACGCTCTGGCCGTCGGCCTCGCCGAACGCCGCCGGCGGCGCATCGACGCGGGCCGCTGCAACGGCGAGTGGTTCGCCAACAGCGTGGGCATCGGCCTCGACGCTCTCGTGGTCGGCGCCGCGGACCGGGTGCGCTGGCTGCCCGGCCTCCTCGCCTATCCCGCCGCCCTGGCCCTCGTGCTCCGCCGTGGCGTGGATGCGGCGCAGATACGGCTGGAAGCGGACGGCCATGTCATGGAGGTGCCGGCCTCAATGGTCATTGCCTGCAACGGTGCCTGGTTCGGCGGCCTGTTCCACATCGCCCCGCCGGCCAGCCTGGACGACGGCCTGCTCTCCGTGGTGATTGCCGCACCGCTCAGCCGCCGCCGGGTGCTGACCCTGGTGCCCAGGGCGATCCGGGGCACCCACATAGCGGCGCCGGAAGCCACCCTGATCACCGCCCGGGAACTCGTCGTGGAGACCTCGGCGCCGCTGCCGCTGGAAGCGGACGGAGAGGCGGCAGCCCCCGTGAGCCGACTGGAAGTAAGCTGCGTTCCCGCGGCGCTGACGGTAATTGTCTGACGAGTCTCCTGACCGCGTCAGTCGAGCCCCGCCATGGCGAGATACTTGATCTCGACGTACTCGTCGATACCGTACCTCGAGCCCTCCCGGCCGACGCCGGACTCCTTGACGCCGCCGAACGGGGCCACCGGCGTCGAGATCAGGCCCGTGTTCAGCCCCACGATGCCGTACTCCAGCGCCTCGCCGACCCGCCAGGCCCGGGCCAGGTCGCGGGTGTAGAAGTAGCTCGCCAGCCCGAAGCGGGTATCGTTGGCCATGGCAATGGCCTCGGCCTCGTCCCGGAAAGCGAACAGCGGCGAGAGGGGTCCGAAAGTCTCCTCGCCCGCCACGAGCATCCCGGGCGTAGCGCCCTTGACCACCGTGGGCTGGAAGAACCGCCCGCCGAGGGCATGGCGCTTGCCGCCGCTCACTACCTCGGCGCCGCCGGACACCGCATCGGCGATGTGCTCCTCCACCTTCTCGATGGCGCTCTCGTCGATCAGCGGACCCTGGTCGGTATCGCCCTGCAGACCGTCGCCCACCACCAGATCGCCGACGGCGGCCGCCAGCTTGTCGGCGAAGGCGTCCATGACGGACTCCTGGACCAGGAAGCGGTTGGTGCAGACACAGGTCTGGCCGGTATTGCGGTACTTCGAGGCGACGGCCCCTTCCACCGCCGCTTCCATATCGGCGTCGTCGAACACGATGAAGGGTGCATTGCCGCCCAGCTCCAGCGACAGCTTCTTCATGGTGCCGGCACACTGCTCCATCAGCAGCTTGCCGATTTCGGTGGAACCGGTGAACGAGAGCTTGCGCACGGTGGGGTTGCCGGTCATCTCGCCGCCGATGGCGGACGCCGAGCCGGTGAGCACGCTGAAGACGCCGGCCGGGATGCCGGCCTCCTCGGCCAGCACGGCCAGCGCCAGCGCCGAGTATGGCGTCTGGGAGGCGGGCTTGCAGACGAATGTGCAGCCGGCGGCCAGCGCCGGCCCCGCCTTGCGGGTGATCATCGCGGCGGGGAAGTTCCAGGGGGTGATCGCCGCAACCACGCCCACCGGCTCCTTCAGCACCAGCAGGCGACGGCCGGCCTGGGGCGAGGGGATGATGTCGCCGTAGACCCGCTTGCCCTCCTCGGCGAACCACTCGATGAAGCCGGCGGCGTAGGCGATCTCGCCGCGGGACTCCTTCAGCGGCTTGCCCTGCTCGGCCGTCATGATCACGGCCAGGTCCTCCTGGTGCTCCATCATCAGGTCGTGCCAGCGGCGCAGCACGGTGGCGCGCTCGGCGGCGGGCCGGGTGCGCCACTCCGCCATTGCCTCCTCCGCGGCGGCGATGGCCCGGCGGGTCTCGGCGGCACCCATCGAGGGCACGGTGCCCAGGCGCTCGGCCGTGGCCGGGTTCTCGACGGCGATGGTGCCGCCGTCGTCCGCATCGGCCCACTCGCCGGCGACGTAACAGCGGCTGCGCAAGAGGTCGGAATTGTTCAGTTGCATGGACAGGCTCCTAGTCGTGGGTGGTCTCGCCCCGGATCTCGTCCTGACCCAGCGCGATGCCGTAGCGCCGGATCTTCTCCACCAGGGTCGTGCGCCCCATCCCCAGCATCCTGGCCGCCTCGGCGACGACGCCGTCGCAGGAGCGCAGCGCGTCGCGGATCAGGCCGCTTTCGATGTCCCCCATGTGCTCCTTCAGGCTCTTGCCGTCCGGCGGCAGCTCGTCGGCGGCCGCGGCGCCGGTAGCGGCCTCCCCGCCTGCGGGCGCGCCCCGCAGCGGCGACGGCAGGTCCGCGACGCCGACCCGGCCGTGGGGCCGCACCACCGACAGCCGTTCCACCAGATTGGCCAGCTCACGCACGTTGCCCGGCCAGTCGTAGTCCTTCAGCACCCGCACCGCCTCCGGCTCGAACTCCACGCGGACACCGAGCCGGGCATCGACCCGACGCACCATCTCCTCCAGCAGCACCGGGATGTCCCCGGTTCGCTCGCGCAGCGGCGGCAGTTCGATGGGAAAGACGTTCAGGCGGTAGTACAGATCTTCACGGAAGTCCCCGTCCTCGATCGCCTCGGGCAGGTCGCGGTGAGTGGCGGCGATGACCCGGACGTCCACCGGGATGCTCTCCATTCCACCGATCCGGTCGATCACCCGCTCCTGCAGGACGCGCAGGAGCTTGACCTGCATCGCCGCCGGCATGTCACCGATCTCGTCCAGGAAGATGGTGCCGCCGGCGGCCTGCTCGAAGCGCCCGGTGCGGCGCGCCACGGCGCCGGTGAAGGCGCCCCGCTCGTGGCCGAACAGCTCGCTCTCCAGCAGCTGATCCGGGATGGCACCGCAGTTGACCGCGACGAAAGGCCCGTTGCGGCCGCTCAGTTCGTGGATGTAGCGGGCCACCACTTCCTTGCCCGTGCCCGACTCGCCCAGGATCAGCACCGAGGCGCCGCTGGCGGCCACGCGCTCGGCCAGGCCGCGGGCCTCGCACATTGCCAGGCTCTCGCCGAGAGGACGGGACTCGACCCGGTCGGCGGCGTGCTCGGCGCGCCGGCGGCTGTAACCCGCCTGGATCTCCTCGAGCAGCCCGGCGAGCTGGCTGAAGTCCACGGGCAGGTCCAGGCCGAACAGGCGTGCCCCGGGGCAGGCCTCGGCCAGCGCGGCCAGGTCGGCCCGGCCCGCCACCACCAGAGGCAGCGCGGCATCGGCGCCGCCGATCTCCGTCACCAGGTCGAAAACCGCTTCGCGGCCGATGGAAGAATGCAAGAAGACGGCGGCCAGCCGCTGTCCGGCCGTGCTCTCGCGCCAGGCCGCCGGCGAGGTAACCGCCGCGGCCGGCGCGTCCAGGAATTCGATGCTGTCGCGCAGGCTCTCGCCGGCACCGGCGTCCCCCGCAATGACCAGGATGAGCCGCTCGACGCTCACCAGGCCGCCTCCGCGGCCGGGCGCCGTGTGCCGGCCTGCGCCGGCAAACCGCGCGGGTCCGCTATCCCTGGCGCCGCTGGTCTCTCCACGCCTCTCCTTTCGGTGCCCTGTGCCTCTAGACGGGCGTCTGCTGCAACCGCACGTTATTGTGCGGTGCGCAGCGGGTGATTGCAACTCACGGTTCGAATAATTCCAGCATGTTCATATGCTTGCGCAAGCGACAGTCCGCTGCCCGCCGGTCCGGCCGGAAAGCGCCCGCCGGGCTAAAGATCCGCCGCCGCCGGCCGATACAGAGGGTAGCCACAGGAGTCTGGCGGCGCACGCGTGTCGGCAACGCAGACCGGCGCCGCCCGGAGCATCCCGAACAAGAACGGAGGACGACGCGTTGGATCTCGCAACACTCATAGGCTTGCTCGGCGCCCTCGGGGTGGTCATCACCTCCATCTTCCTGGGCGGCGCGCCGGGCGTCTTCATCAATACACCAGCCCTGCTGATCGTGCTCGTGGGCACGTTCCTGGTGACCATGATGAAGTTCAGCCTCAAGCAGTTCTTCAGCGCCACCGGCATCGCGGTGAAGGCCTTCACCCAGCGCGTGCCCAACCCCGAGGCTATCATCGAGAAATCCGTGGAGCTGGCAAAGACCGCACGCCAGGGCGGCATCCTCGCGCTGGAAGACGCCGAGGTACCCGACGATTTCATGAAGATGGGCGTGGGCCTCCTGATCGACGGTCATCCCTCCGAGGTGGTCCGCTCCATGCTGAACAAGGACCTGAACCAGACGCTGCAGCGCCACAGCGACGGCCAGGGCATCTTCAAGGCCATCGGTGACGTCGGCCCCGCCATGGGCATGATCGGCACGCTGATCGGCCTGGTGCAGATGCTCTCCGTCATGGACGACCCGAAACAGATCGGCCCCGCCATGGCCGTGGCTCTGCTCACGACACTGTACGGTGCCATTCTGGCGAACGTGGTCGCCATCCCAGTGGCGGACAAGCTCGCCCTGCGCAGCAAGGAAGAGCAGCGCCACAAGTCACTGGTGATCGACGCGCTGATCGGCATCCAGGAGGGCCAGAACCCGCGCATCATCGAGAGCATGCTGGAGGCCTACCTGCCCCGTTCGCGCCGCAGCGTTGACGAAGAGCTGGCCTGAGGTAGCCGCACATGGACGAGGAAGCCACCCCGGGAGTCAGGGAAGAGGAGAAGAAGGGCGTACCCGCCTGGGTAATGACCTTCGCCGACCTCATGACGCTGCTCATGTGCTTCTTCGTGCTGATGCTGGCGTTCTCCGAAATGGACGTGCAGAAATTCAAGGTATTGTCCGGCTCGGTGCGCGAGGCCTTCGGCGTGCAGGCGCAGCTGGAAGTGAAGACCATCCCGAAGGGCACCAGCGTCATCGCCCGGGAATTCAGCCCGGGGCGGCCGCAGCCGACGCCGCTGAACCAGATCCGCCAGCACACCATCGACTCCGCAGAGAACACGCTGGACGTAGGCGTGGACGAGCCGGGCGTGGGCGACGAGGCCGCCGACGAGGCGAAGGAGGACGCCGAAAAGCTCCGCGTGGCCCTGGCCGAGGAGATCGAGCAGGGCAGCGTCGACGTCGAGCTGGAGGGCCGGCGCATCGTCATCCGCATCCTGGAGAAGGCCACCTTCCCCTCGGGGGATGCCAGCATCCAGCCCGGATTTCTGCCGGTGCTGACCAAGATTCGAGGCCTCATCGGAGAGATGCCCGGCGAGCTCAAGATCTCCGGCCACACCGACGACGTGCCGATCTACAACGAGCGCTATCGATCTAACTGGGAGCTGTCCACGGCGCGCGCCGTGTCCGTGGCGCATACCCTGCTCGAGGGCGGCGATATCACCGAGAGCCGTATCGTCGTGACCGGACACGCGGACACCCGCCCGCTGTATCCGAACGACAGCGAGGAGCACCGTGCCATCAACCGGCGGGTGGATATCAGCATCAGACGCGACCCGTCCGACGGCACCGACGAGCGCGAGCTGCGCATCGCCGACGCCGACCGGTCGGGGGCAAACACAGGGGGAGAGAGCCGGGAGGGCACTGGCGGCGAGGAGGCCGCGGCGGGCATGCCCGGCGGAGGTGAAGACGATGAGTGAAATGCAGAACGACAGCGATACCGATCGCCGCCGCACGTTCCGGCTCAAGGAACTGGTGCGTATCGACTACGCCACGGTGGACGAGAACGAATGGCTCCAGCGGCTGGAGAAGAATCTGGGCAGCGCGTCCAGAACCTCCGGGCTGGACGCCAAGCTGATGGAGGTGCAGGCCCAGCTGAAGCCGGCTCTGCTGAAGCTCCGCCAGAAGGCACCGGTGAGCGCCGAGTGCGTGGAACTGCTCGACGAGAAGATCCGGCTCGTGGCCGACAAGGTCATCGAACTGGAGCAGCAGCGCCACCCCATCTACAAGCGACCAACCCAGCTCTGCGACCTCAGCTCGACGGGCCTGTCATTCGCGGCGCCCCACGGCATGAGCGAAGGTGCGAGGCTCATGCTGAAGTTCCTGCTGGTCTCCGATTCCCACTACGTCGAGACGCTGGCCCGCGTCGTGCGCTGCGAGTCTCCGGAGGACTCGGACCTCGAGGACGAGGGCTACAAGATCGCGGTGGAGTTCGTCGGCATGCGCGAGGCGGAGAGCGAGATGCTCATCCGCCACATGCTGAGCCGGCAGGCGGAAGACATCCGTACCGCCCGCCTGCGGGCGCTGCAGGAGTAGGCGTCTCCAGGGCGCCGGCCGTCAGCCGGCCAGCGCGGCGGTCAGGGACTCGAGCTTCTCCTCGAAGCGCTCGTAGACCGGCGGGTAACGCGGGCCGTCGACGCCGAGCTTGTGTACCACCGGCTGGAATTCCTCCTCCACCTCCGCTTCGGGCTCGCGCAGCGAGAGATAGCAGGCTGCCACGATCACGTCGTTTAGCGTGGGCTTGCTGCTGCGCCGCTGGGTCTGGTCGCCGGCCACGGTATCGACGATCTCCTCGGGGAATTCCCAGTTCTCCAGGATGGACTTGCCGACCTGGGGATTCCACTCCTCGAGCACCTGGCGACGTGAGTCCTCGTCGGCCAGGATGGTCGGAAACTCCTTCGCCTTGGTGAGGATGTAGAGCTTGCCGATCTCGTTCAGCAGCCCCGCCAGGAAAGCGCCGTCGGCGTCCAGCTCGGCGTGTTGCCCCGCCAGCACCTCCGACATGGCCGCCTTGCGCAGGCTGATCTTCCACAGCATCTTCAGCTGGTCGCGGATGGCCGCCTGCTGCTCGGCCTGGAACAGCTGCTCCACCGCCATCGCAATCGCGGTGTTGCGCACCATGTTGAAGCCCAGGCGGCTGATTGCGGCCCTAAGGTTGGTGATCTTCACGCCCGCCGGGTTGTAGAAGGCCGAATTGGCCATCGCCAGGATGCGCGACATCAGCACGGGCTCGAGACTCACCACGTCGGCGACCCGCTCGGCGGTGCAGTCACCGTCCTCCAGCGCTTCGCGGATCTTCAGCACGACGTCCGGGAAGGACGGCAGCTTGATCTCCTTGCGGGTCAGTTCGTCCGCCAGCATTTGGACGAAACGGAAATACTCGGCACTCGACATCTTCTTACTCCCGTCAGGACACGCGACGCACGGCGGAAGCCTCGCCCCGGTGCCGGTTACCATGCAGCCGCACGAGCAGGTCGGCCTCGCCGCGGCTCAGCCCGCAGCGGCTCACCAGGTCGTCCGGTGCAGCCCCGCCTCCGACCAGGCGCAGGGCCTCGCCGTAGCGCTGGCCGCCGTCCCCTCGCGCCAGGGCGGTGGCCGGCGCCCGGGCCGCTTCCGCCGACAGCTTCTCCAGCCGCTCCAGCCGGCGACCGACCTCGTCGAGGCGTTCGATCACCGCCCGGGTCAGCGCCTCGTCCCGCGGTTCCGCCGGCTCCAGCGGCAGCGGCTCGCGCCGCGGCTCGCCTCGCAGGATCGCCGCAACGGCGAACAGGATCAGGGCGTTGGAGAAGGCCAGCACGTAGATCACATTGATTTCGCTAATGAAGTCCATCACGCATACTCATCGATAATTGAACCGTTATCCTTGTCCGAATTCTCACTTTTTTCCCCGCGCTCAGATTCCGCGTCGTCGTCCTTGCGCGGGCGCTTCGGCGTATCCGGGTTCACCGGCTTCAGCGGCCGGGAAGGCGCGACCGGATATACGTCCGTTATTCCGCGGCCAATTCCGCCGCCGCCCATCGCCATGGCTACGCCTCCTCCCCCTCGAGCCGGGCGCGCAACCGCAGCAGCGCCTGGCTGTGGATCTGGCTGACCCGCGACTCGCTGACGTCGAGCACGGTGCCGATCTCCTTCAGGTTCAGCTCCTGGTGGTAGTACAGGGACAGCACCAGCTGTTCGCGCTCGGGCAGCCCGCGTATGGCGTCGGCCAGCCGGCCGCGCATCTCGGTGGCCTGCGCCCGCTCCTCGGGGCCCGGCTCGTCCCGGGCCGGTACGTCCAGCGGTTCCTGCAGCGTAGTGAACGGCTGCTCCAGGCTGAACAGGCGGCAGCTCGCGGCATCTCGCAGCACCTCGTGATACTCCGCGAGGGAGATGCCCATTTCCCGGGCCACTTCCGCGTCATCGGCCGCGGCACCGCTGGCCGCCTCCACCCGCTGGATGGCCTCGACGATCTGGCGGTGGCGCTGGTGCACCGAGCGCGGCGTCCAGTCCGACTTGCGCACCTCGTCCAGCATCGCGCCGCGGATGCGGATGCCGGCGTAGGTCTCGAAACTGGCGCCGCGGGAAGCGTCAAAATTGCCCGCGGCCTCGATCAGACCCATCAGGCCCGCCTGCATGAGGTCGTCCAGCTCCACCGAGGCCGGCAGGCGGGCCACGAGGTGATGCGCGATCCGCTTGACCAGCACCAGGTGCTGCTCAACGAAGTCGTCGTTCACGACACGCCGGTCGTCTGCAAGCTCGGTGTAGGTCATCAGGCCGGACTCCGCGCTTCTGCCGGTTCGCGTCCCAGCAGCGTCTCGAAGAAGAAGGCCAGTCCACCCGGTGCGCAGGCCACCGGCGGCCAGCGATCCACGGCGTCGGCGATGCGCCGGAAGGCCAGCGCCGCCCGGCTGGCCGGATAGGCGTCAACCACCGCCACCTGCTCCTGGACGGCCCGGCGGACGGCGTCGTCCGCCGGCACGTTACCGAGGTGCTGCAGCACGACGTCGAGATATCGATCCGCCACTCGCTCGATCTTCTGGAACAGGAGGCGGCCATGCACGTCGGAGCGGGTCATGTTGGTGAGCACCTGGAAGCGGCTCACGCCGTAGTCCCGGCTCAACACCTTGATCATGGCGTAGGCATCGGTAATGGAGGCGGGCTCGTCGCAGACGACCACTACCGCGTGCTGGGCCGCCTGGGTGAAGCGCAGCACGTTGTCGGACAGCCCGGCCGCCGTGTCGATTACCAGCACCTCGGGCGGACAGGCGAGGTCGCTGAACGCGCGAATGATCTCGCCCTGGGCGGCCGGCGCCAGATCGGTCATGGCCTTGTCGCCGGAAGCCGCCGGGACGATCGACAGCCCCCGCGGTCCGCGCACGATGGTGCTCTCCAGGTCGGTCTCGCCGCCGATCACGTGCTGCAGGTTGTAGCGGGGCTGCAGGCCGAACAGGACGTCCACGTTGGCGAGTCCCAGGTCCGCGTCCAGCAGCATCACGTTGCGCTGGAAGGCAGCGAGCGCGACCGCCAGGTTGGCCGAGACGTTCGTCTTGCCGACCCCGCCCTTGCCGCTGGTTACGGCGATCACCTTGACCGGCGTGCCGGCGAGCGCCCGCTCCATATCCCGGGCCTGCGTCTGCTCAAGAGACCGCATCGCTACCGCCTCCGAAACGTTCGGCCATGGTCTCCTCCGAGACGTCCGCCTCGCTGCGGCGCATGCACTCCACCGCCTGGGTGGCGATCCACAACCGCTTGGCGTCGGCCAAGTAGAAATCCTGGGGCACCGACTGTCCGTCGGCGACATAGACCAGCGGCAGGCGGTGACGGATGAGCACGCCGAGGGCACAGCCGAGCTGGGCGGCCTCGTCGATCTTGGTGAGCGCGCAGCCCGCCAGCGGGAGCTGGCCGAAGCGGCGTACGGCCTCGTCCAGCGACGCCTCCTGGGCCGTGGCGGACAGGGTCAGGAAGACCTCGATGGGCGTGTCGTCGATGCGCAGTGCAGCCAGCTGATCTGCCAGGCGGACGTCGCGCTGGTTCATGCCGGTCGTATCGATCAGCACGAGACCCGTCGATTCCAGGCGCCGCAGAAGCGAGGCCAGCGCCTCACCGTCCTCCGCCACGTACATGCGGGCCCCGAGGATGCG
This sequence comes from uncultured Woeseiaceae bacterium, assembly GCA_964602525.1. Lineage (GTDB taxonomy): Bacteria > Pseudomonadota > Gammaproteobacteria > Steroidobacterales > Woeseiaceae > Lentisalinibacter. Next base: position 15,520 of record CAZRSA010000017.1, on the reverse strand, counting down.
CGCATAGGTGGCCAGCTGCTCTTCCGCGCCGATGCGGTAGCAGTCGGTGGTCACCAGTGCGATGCCCTCGGCACCGTGACGCATGGCGTAGCGGGCCGCGAGCTTGGCGATGGTGGTGGTCTTGCCCACTCCCGTGGGGCCGACGAAGGCGGCGATGCCGCCGCTCTCCAGCAGGCGGTCCCCGGCCATCGGCAGGCTTTGCGCCAGGATGCGCAGCGGCAGCTGCCAGGCGTGTTCGCGCGCCTCGCCGTCCTCGAGCTGATCGGCAATGGGGGCTGCCACGTCCGGCGCCACGCCGAGGCGGCTCAGGTTCCTTAGCACCTGGGCGCGGCCCGGCCGGCGGCGGGAGTAGTCGTTCCAGGCCAGGCTGGATAGCTGGGACTCCAGCATCTCGCGCAGGCCGCGGATGTCGGAGTGCACGGCATCGAGCGAAGGGTTGGCCTCGCCGGCCAGGGCGCGGACGTCTTCGAGGGAAGCGCGGGTCTCGTCGAGGGAGGCCTGAGGCCCCTCGGCCGCCCCCTCCGTCGGCCCCTCCGCGAGCTCCGCCAGCGCGCGGTGCAGGGGCGGCTGCGCCACCGCGCCGGCCTCGTCCTGTCCGCCGTCCTGCGCCGGCGCTTCCCGGGGCACCTGGCCGGCCGGTGTCCGGTCGGCCTCCGTGCTCCCGCGCATGCTGCCGAGCGCCTCCCGGATCAGTGCCTCGTCGTAGTCCAGCGCGGCGATGATCTCCACACCGTCGGCCACGCGGCTGTTGGAGAGAATCACCGCATCCGGCCCCTGCTCCTCCCGCACCCGGCGGAGAGCCTGGCGCATGTCCGGTGCCACGAATCGCTTGATCTTCATAGTCGGTTCCTCAGCTCAGGCGGCCGGTCAGTTGCCGACGGCGCCAACCATCCTTATCTGTTTGTCTTCGGGGATCTCGTTGTAGGCGAGCACATGCAGGTTGCGGATGCCGCGCATGAGCTTCGCGAGCCACGGCCGCAGCCCGGGCGCCACCAGCAGTACCGCCGGCTCCCCGGCCGCCTCCTGGCGTTCGGCGTTCTCGGACAGCACCCGGTGGATGCGCTCGACGAGGCCCGGCTCCAGGCCGGCGGCCGCGCCGTTGCGAGTGGATTCGGTGAGCAGCTGCTCGAGCTCCGGCTCCAGCGTCAGCACGGGCAGCTCCTCGCGCATACCGGCGACGCCCTGCACGATGGAGCGTCCCAGCGCCACGCGCACGGCGGCCACCAGCTGCTCCGGGTCCTGGCTTTTCGGCCCCTGCTCAGTGAGGGTCTCGGCGATGCGGCGGATATTGCGCACCGGGATGTTCTCCGCGAGCAGCATCTGCAGCACCTTGACCACCGTCGCCATGGGTAGCGTCTTCGGCGTCAGCTCTTCGACGAGCTTCGGCGCGGTCTCGCCCAGCTTGTCCAGCAGGTGCTGCGCCTCCTCGTGGCCGAGCAGCTCGGCGGCGTGGGTGGAGAGCAGCTGACTGATGTGGGTTGCCACCACGGTGCTGGCATCCACCACGGTGTAGCCCAGCATCTGCGCCTCCTCGTTCTGGGAGGGATCGATCCACACCGCGGCCATGCCGAAGGCCGGGTCCTTCGTGGCGATGCCCTGCAGCTCCCCGAAGACCTGGCCCGGATTGATGGCGAGTTCCTTGTCGACGTGCACCTCGCCCTCGCCCAGGGGCACGCCCATGAGCGAGATGCGATAGGCCACCGGCGCCAGGTCCAGGTTGTCGCGGATGTGGACGGCCGGTACGAGGAAGCCGAGTTCCTCCGTCAGTTTCTTGCGCACGCCCTTGATGCGCGAGACCAGTGGTCCGCCCCGGTTGCGGTCCACCAGCGGGATCAGGCGGTAGCCCACCTCCAGGCCCACGGTGTCCACCGGGGAGACGTCGTCCCAGCTGAGTTCCTTCGACTGGGCCGGCTGCTCCGGCTCGGCCGAATCCTCAGCGGGCTCTGCGGCCTCCGCGGGACGCCGGGCGGAGCGCCAGGCACCCCAGCCCGCGCCCGCCGCCAGCGTCAGAAAGGCGAAGTTCGGCATGCCCGGTATGAGCCCGAGGGTGAGCATCACCCCCGCCGTGACGCCCAGCACCCGTGGGTCGGCGAAGATCTGGGTGAGCATCTGCCGGGCCATGTCCTGGGGCTTGGAGACCCGGGTGATGATCACGGCCACGGCGGTGGAGAGCAGCAGCGAAGGTATCTGGGCCACCAGGCCGTCGCCGATGGTCAGCAGCGTGTAGTTCTGCATGGCCGCCGATACGTCCATGTCGTGGCGCAGCGTACCGATGAACAGACCGCCGATGATGTTGATGAACAGAATCAGGATGCCGGCGATGGCGTCGCCGCGGACGAACTTGCTGGTACCGTCCATGGCGCCGTAGAAGTCGGCCTCCTCGCGCACTTCCTGGCGGCGTGTGCGCGCCTCGTCCTGGTCGATGAGGCCGGCGTTCAGATCGGCGTCGATGGCCATCTGCTTGCCGGGCATGGAATCCAGGGTGAAGCGGGCCGTGACCTCGGAGACCCGACCGGCACCCTTGGTCACCACCACGAAGTTGATGATGACCAGGATGGCGAACACGACCAGGCCCACGGCATAGTCACCGCCGATGACGAAGTTGCCGAAGGCCTCGATGACCCGGCCTGCGGCGCCCGTGCCCGTGTGGCCCTCCAGCAGCACCACCCGGGTGGAGGCGATATTCAGCGCGAGCCGGAGCAGGGTCACGATCAGGAGCACCGTCGGGAACACCGCGAACTCCAGCGGCCGCTGCACGTAGACCACCGTCAGCAGGATCGCCAGCGACAGTGCGATGTTGAAGGTGAACAGCGTATCCAGCGCGAACGGATGCATGGGCACGATCATCATGCCCAGCATGGTGAGCATGAGGATCGGCACGCCGAGACCGCGGCCGAAGCGGGCGAATCCGTTCACTGCAGCGACACTTGCCACGTCCTATTCTCCTGTCACGAGCGCCGCGCGGGCCCGGTGAAAAGGCTCTCGTCCACGTCCGGCTCCGGCGCCTCCGGCGCCTCCGCTGCCGGCCCGTCGAAGTCCCTGAGCTGGAAGATGTAGGCCAGCACCTGGGCCACCGCCGTATAGAGCGCGGCCGGGATCTCCTGGCCGATGCGGGTGCTCGCATGCAGCGCGCGAGCGAGCGGCGGGGCCGAGAACAGCGGCACGCCGTGCTGCTCGCCGACGGCGCGGATGCGCGCGGCGATCAGATCCTGGCCCTTGGCCACGACCCGGGGCGCGGTCATGCGCTCTGCGTCCCAGGCCAGCGCCACCGCGTAATGGGTGGGGTTGGTGATGATCACGGCCGCCTCCGGCACAGCCTCCATCATCCGGCGCGTGGCCACTTCCTGCTGCAGCTGCCGGATACGGGAACGCACCTCGGGACGGCCCTCCGTGTCCTTCTGCTCGTCGCGCACCTCCTGGCGGGTCATGCGCAGTTTCTTGGTGTGGTCCCAGAGCTGAAACGGTACGTCCACCGCGGTGATCACCAGCAGCGAGGCGCTCAGGATGATCAGCGACTGCACCAGGAGTTCGGCCGCCGCGGCCACTGCAACGCCGGTCGGCTGGCTGCCCAGCCCCAGCAGGCGGTCGGCGCTGAGCCAGAGCCAGATCACCGCGGCCGTTGCCACCACCGCGAACTTGGCGACGGCCTTCAGCAGCTCGTTCAGGCTCTTCAGGCTGAAGATGCGCTTCACGCCCTTGATCACGCTCAGCCGCTCGCCCTTGAAAGCGATGGCCTGCGCGCTGAAGGCCCAGCCCCCCAGTGCCACGGAGCTCAGCAGCGCGGCGGCGATTACCACGACGAAGAACGGCGCCAGCGCCGTGATGGCGGCCAGTCCGGCCTCGGCCAGTGCCTGGGGGCCGTAGCCCGCGTCCATGATCTTCGCCCGCTCGGTGACGAGCGAGCCCGAGAAGCCGTCCAGGATGCCGCCGCCGATGGGTCGGGCCAGCACCGCCAGCGCTGCCGAGCCGAACAGCATCACTCCCATGGTCGTCAGTTCCTTGGAACGGGCGACATCACCCTTCTTGCGCGCGTCCTCGCGGCGTTTCGGGGTGGGTTGTTCCGTCTTCTCCTGGAACTGTTCCTGCTGCCCGCTCATGGCCTCAGTTCGCTCCCACCAGTGCGCGTGTCGTCTCGAGCGACAGCGTCAGCAACCGTGCGAAACCCGTCGTCAGGCTGTCCATCGACAGCAGCAGCACGAAGAAGCCGAGCAGCATCGATACGGGGAAACCCACGGCGAAGAGATTCAGCGTCGGCGCGGCGCGGCTCATCACGCCGAAGGCCAGGTTCACGACCAGCAGCGCAGTGATACCCGGCAGTGCCACGGCCAGCGCACCCACGAACAGATACGCCGTCCACTCCAGCAGGCCGCCGAGCCCGTTGCGGGTCAGTCCGCCGCTGCCTACCGGCAGGCTGTGGAAGCTGTCCGCCAGCACCTGGATCATCACCAGGTGCCCGTCCAGCGCCAGGAACACCAGCGTGGTCAGCATGAGGAAGAACTGGGAGAGCACCGGCACGTTCACGCCGCGCTGCTGATCCACCAGCACCGCGAAGCCGAGGCCCATGCTCATGGCGATGTTCTGCGCTCCCAGCACCACCGCGTCGAATACCAGCTGCACGCAGAAGCCCATGGCGATGCCGATCAGAATCTCGTGAAAGACCGTGATGACGATCGCCGGCTCCAGAAAGCGCTCCGTGGGCGGCAGCGGCACCACCGGCGCGATCACGGCCGACAGCGCCAGCGCCAGCAGGACACGCACCCGCTTCGGCACCAGCCCGCCGCCCAGCGAGGGCATCGCCATCAGCATCGCGGAGATGCGGATCAGCGGCCACAGGTAGGGCAGCAGCGTATCCGTGACCACCGGTATCAGCGTATTCACGACCGTTCTCTCCGTTTGGCGTGTGCTTCCCGTGCATGGCTCACCCGATGATCCCGGGGATGTCGGTAATCAGGCGGCGCGTGAAGTTGATGATGACGCTGAGCATCCAGGGCCCGGCCACCGACAGCGCAACAACCAGCATCAGCAGCTTCGGGATGAACGAGAGCGTCATCTCGTTGATCTGGGTGGCGGCCTGGATCATGCCCACCAGCAGACCCACGGCCAGCGCCGAGAGCAGCAGCGGCGAGGCAAGCAGTATCGTCACCCAGAGGGCCTGCTGTCCGATGGTGGTCACTGTCTCGGGGGTCATGGGCGCATCCTCAGACGTAGAAACTCGAGGCCAGCGTGCCGAGCACCATGGCCCAGCCGTCCACCAGCACGAACAGCATGATCTTGAAGGGCAGCGAGATGAGCATGGGCGAGAGCATCATCATGCCCATGGACATCAGCACGCTGGAGACCACCAGGTCGATGATCAGAAACGGTATGAAGACGAGGAAGCCGATCTGGAAGGCGGTCTTCAGCTCACTGACGATGAAGCTCGGTACCAGCACGGAGGTGGGCACCTCCGCCGCCGAGGCGAAATCCGTGCGCCCGGAGATGCGGGCGAAAAGCGCGATGTCGTCCTCCCGGGTCTGGTGCAGCATGAACTCCCTGAGGGGCTCCATGCCGGCGCTCAGCGCCACCTCGGCACTCACCTCGCCGTCGATATAGGGCTTCGCCGCCTCGTCGTAGATGCGGTCGAGCACCGGCGTCATGACGAAGAAGGTCATGAACAGCGCGATACCGATCAGCACCTGGTTGGGCGGCGTCTGCGCCGTGCCGAGTGCCTGGCGCAGGATGGAGAGCACGATGATCATGCGCACGAACGCGCTCATGCTCAGCAGCCCTGCCGGCAGCAGGGTGAGCAGCGTCATGAGCACCAGGATCTGGATGCTCAGGCTGTAGCTTTCTCCCGCGTCCGTGGCCGTGTCGGCCGCGGCGGCGATGACGTCCGCGGCGGTCGCCTCGTTCGCGAAGCCGGCTACCGGCGCCGTCAGCAGCGCGGCGAGCGCCGCCGCAATCAGGATGAGGCTGCGCGTCATGACCGGCTCCTCGTGGTGCCGGCCACCGCGGCGCGCAGCCGCTCGGCGAAGCTGCGGTCCTCTTCGCCGGGTGCCGCATTCAGGGCGGCGACCGGCTTCTCGGGCACGAGCAGCGTATTCATGCCCCCGGGAGAGATTCCCACCACCACCTGCTGCTCGCCGACCTGCAGCAGCACCACCTTCTCCTTGGCGCCGAGCGGCTGGGCAGCCAACACGCGGAAGTGGCCGTTGCGCGACGAGCGCAGCCCCTGGGAGCGGGTATAGATCCAGCCGAACAGCAGGATGGCGCCGATGACGAGCAGGAGATTCATGCTCATGCTGAGCAGCTCGCCGCCCGACAGCGGCGACGGCACGGGTGCCGACTCGCCCCGGGCGGCCAGAGCCGGTACGCCGGTCAGCCACAGGGTCATGGCAGTGACCATCGTCGTGACCGGATGCAGCTTGCGGCGGATCTCCATGCTCTCGACTCCCTGCAGACTCAGTTCAGCTTGCGGATGCGTTCGCTGGGGCTCACCACGTCGGTGAGGCGCACGCCGAACTTGTCGTTGACCACGACGATTTCGCCGTGGGCCACCAGCGTGCCGTTCACCAGCACGTCCATGGGTTCGCCGGCGGGCCGGTCGAGCTCGATGATCGAGCCCTCCACCAAGCGCATCAGGTCGCGGATGCTGATCTTCGTGTTGCCGACCCGCAGCGACACGGTGACCGGCACGTCCAGCACCAGGTCCAGTTTGATGTCGGCGGCCTCGGCCGGCAGGCTGGATGCCCCGTTCTCGAAGCGGTCGGGCGAGTACTGCTCGCCCGTCTCGGTCGCCGGCGGCGTGGCTGCCTGCTCTTCAGTGGCCTCGGCGCCGGTGTTCTCGCTGTTCTCACTCATGTCGGTTCCTCGTACTCTCAGTCCTTGCGGGCGGCGACCCAGACGCCGGTCCGCACTGCATTGCGCCCCCGCGACACGCCGAACTCGCCCTGCAGGACGGGCGTCTCGTCGACGCTGAGCGTCACGGTCTTGGGGGAATTGATCGGGATGATGTCGCCGGGGGCGAGCTGGACCACGTCGCCCAGCGAGAGCTCCCGGTCGCCGATGAAGGTGGTGAGTTCGACCACGGAGGCCAGCACGTGCTCGCGCAGCATGCCCGACCAGACCTCGTCCTGGGCGTCACCGCCGGAGCGCTCGGCGCCGTCCAGACTGTCGAAGACGGGCTGGATGGTCTCGAGCGGCAGGATCAGCTGGATGCGGCCGGTGGACTCACCGGGCTCCACACCGAACTCGCACTTCACCACCGGGTCGTTCGGCGCCGCCACCTGCAGCTGCTGCAGGTCGGACTCGGTCTGCACGATCTCGGGTTCGATTTCGATCACCGGCCGCCATACCTCCTTCATGTTCTCCAGGAAGCGGTTCATGACGATCTCGGTGATGCGCACCTCGCCCGGCGTATAGCCCTCCCGCTCGCCCCGGCAGTCGGTGCCGTTCGCGCCGCCGAAGTAGCGATCGACCAGCGTGTTGATCAGAGGCGGGTCGACGAACATCAGGGCCGGACCGCTCAGCGGCTTCATGCCGAGCAGCATCAGCAGGGGCGGCGCGGGGAAGGCATCGCAGACGGTCTCGAAACGCAGCGTCTCGATCGTCCGCGGCAGCACGCGTGTTTCCACCCGCAGCTGGCGCATGAGGCTGCGCTCGACGCGGCGGGCCAGCTGGCGGTTGAGGTGATCCAGCCGGGGCAGGCTGCCGCGGCGGATCTGATTGCGGGCCGGAATCTCGTAGTCGTTGACCTCGGCATCCAGCGTGCCGGTGCCGGTCTGCACCTCGACCTTGCCCGAGGACACCCCGTCCATCAGGGCGTCCATCTCGTCCTGGCTGAGTACCTTCTCGCTCATCGGCTTACTGGACCACCAGCGTCGTGAAATAGGCTTCCTGGACGCCGGGTTCGCCGATGCGCTGGTCGAGAATGCCCTGCACCTCGGCCAGCACGTCGTCCAGCATCTTCTCCTTGCCGGAGCGGGTGGTCGCCGTCTCGTAGTCATAGCCGCCGAGCAGCAGCAGCAGGTTGTTGCGGATTACCGCGTCGTGCTCCTTGAACGCATCGATGATGCGCTGCTCCCGGGCCATGAACTCGAGACTCACCTGCATGAAGTGGCGCTGTCCGACCTCGCCGCCGAAATTCACGGTGAGCGGGGGATGCAGACCGACGTAGAGCGCCGGGCCTTCTTCGGCGGCTTCCGCGGTTTCCTCGCCGGCCTCGGCGGCCTCCTCGGACGAGAACATGCCGGACATGACGCCGCCCACGGCGAGTCCCAGCACGAGCAGCGCAACGGCGCCGCCGATCACCAACAGCTTCGACCCCTTGCCCTTGGGCGCAGCCTCCTCGCCGGCCTGGGTCTCGTTCTGTTCGTCTGCCATCGACATCACTCCTGTGAAAACCACAAGAGTGGATGCAAGGGGCATGCCAATCGAATTTAAGACGCTAAGTTTATGTTTTATTTGTTTTAATAATCCCGGCGTCGGTTTTCCGTCGCCGGGAATTTGGCGCCGGCGTCAACGAACCAGCGTCAGACCTCAGACATAGGTGTCGATCAGCCCGCGTGCGCCCGGGCGGGAGGAGACCGGCGTCTCGGCCACCGCCGCGTCGTCCGCGCCTGTGTCCGTACCGGACGCGGTCAGGGTATCTCCGCTGCCCGTCGCGCTGCCTTCCTGCTCGCCCTGGCGGGTATCGGGCCCGCGACCGGCGACGTCGGCTCCTGCCAGAGCCAGGCCGGAGGCGCTGAACATCTCGCGCAGCCGCGGCAGGGCCTGCTCGAGGGCGTCGCGGGTCATGGCATGCTGGGCGGTGAAGGTGATGTTCGCCCCGTCCTCACCCACGCTCACGTCCACGGATATCGGGCCGAGGTGGGCCGGGTTGAGGCGGATCTGGGCCCGGTCGAGCTTCTGGCCCGCCATCCAGACCACGCGCTCGGCCACCTGGTCGGCGAACTCCGGCGTCCCCGGCGGCGAAGGCAGCATGAACACCGGCCGGTCACCCACCCCCTGGGCTGCCGTCGTCAGGCCCAGAGTGGAGAGGAAGCCGGCGCCGTCGGTGCGGGTGAGCGGCTCGGGCGCCGGACGCCGGTCGGAGGCGCCACCGTCACGGGCCAGGTCGGCCATGGCCTGGCGCAGGCCCGCCAGTGCATCGGTACCTGCCGGCACCTGCGCGGTCATCGCCGGCACACTGCCGGCCGGTCCGTTCGCACCGGGCGTTACCGCAGGCGTCAGCGGCTGGACATTGCGGTTCGCGAAGCCGGACGCCTCGGCCGCGGCGCGCAGATCAGCGGGGCTGGCGCTCGCGCCACTGGCAGACCCGCTGCCCGCACTATCGCCCGCCGGCAGGCCGGGCAGCCCGGTGGACGCCGTTGCGCCCGCACCACCCGGCGCCGCCCACTCCGGCGGACGTATACCCGCCGGCAGGCCGGTGAGCGGATCCGCCGCCGTGCCATAGGCGGCACCGGCGGGACTCCCCGGCGATGCGCCCACCAGAGCGCGGACGACCTCAGGAACCGGACCGTCCAGCGGCGGCGGCGTCAGCGCCAGGCCGGGAACCTGCTGCTCGAGGGGCGCGGCGGGGAATTCGAGTTCGAGGTCGGGCAGCAGATCCGTCGGCAGCCGAGGGTCTCCGTTCGGGTTTGCCGCGCCGGTCCCGGCCGCGGAATCCACTCTGCCTGCGGCCGGGCCGCCCGCGATCGCCGGCGACGCATGGCCGTCGGCAAGACCGGCGGTGCCGGCTCCGCCGGCCTCGCCGCTCAGGCGCGCCGCGGCCTCCTCGAGGAGTTGCCGGGCGGAGGCGGCGGCGGTGTCCGCCGGGAACAGGCCCTGCGGGCCCCCGCGCAGCCCGTCGCGCATGCGCCCGGGCACCTCGCCGGGCGGCAAGGAGTTGCCGTACCCGGCTGCCGGGCGGAAGCCGTTTGCCGGGGAGGCGGACGTGCCTGCATCGGGCGGGGTCGGGATACGGAACGGCGTACCGGCCGCGGGATTGCCCGCCTCGGCGGCACCGGCCCGCAGTTTCACCGGGCCCGAGGCCGCACCGGGGCCCTCTCCGGGCCGCATGTTGAGCATCTTTTCGATCAAGGAACCGCTCCCGTCATGTGTCGTCCATCCGGACAGGAGCAAAAAGCGTGCCAGCGCACACCGACGACCGTCCTAGTCTTCACCGAATACCCTGCGGGGCCTGGCCTGGGCGTCTGCCGCGCGCTGCTCCCGGCGCTCTTCCTCCACGAGTTCGCTGCGGCGGTAGCGGTCGATGATGCGGTCCAGCGACTCCAGCCGCTGGCGCTTGATCTGCCACTGCCGGCGCAGCTCGTCCCGGCGCCGGCGCCAGTCGGCGATAATGCCCTCCTGCATGACGATCGCCTGGTTCAGCCGGTCGAGAAACAGGCGGTAATCGCGCCACTGGGAGGAGCCCAGCGCCTCGCTCTGCCGGCTCTTCGCCGCGTACTCCTCGCGGTGGCTGCGCAGTTCCTGCAGCCGGCGGACCTGCTCGTCCAGCGTCCGCTCCGCCTTGCCCAACTCCCGGGAGAGGCCCTTCTCCTCCGCGCTGGCCACGTCGTGGACGGGCTGCATGCGTGTGGAGCGCTTCTTCATCATGTCACTCTCCTTCGTTTTCGGCGGCAGGCACCGGATCCGTGCCCGTCTGCTCGGCAGGCAGCAGGTTGTCCAGCATGCGCAGGCTCGTCGTCATGTCCACGCGCTGCTGGAAGTCCTGGCGCAGGAACTCGAGCATGCCCGGCCACACGCCGATGGCCTCGTCCACGCGCCGGTCCGAGCCGCGCTGGTAGGCGCCCACCGCGATCAGGTCCCGGTTGTGCTGGTAGGTGGCGTAGATCTGGCGGAAGCGGCTCACCTGGGCCAGCTGGTCCTTCGGCGCGATCTGGTGCATGGCGCGGCTGACCGAAGCCTCCACGTCGATGGCCGGATACAGGCCGGACTCGGCGAGCTGGCGCGAGAGCACGATGTGCCCGTCCAGGATGGCCCTGGCCGCATCGGCGATGGGATCGTTGTGGTCGTCGCCTTCGGTCAGCACCGTGTAGAGCGCGGTGATGGAGCCCTCGCCGCTGGCGCCATTGCCCGCCCGCTCCACCAGCTGGGGCAGCTTCGCGAACACCGACGGCGGATAACCCTTGGTGGCCGGCGGCTCGCCGATGGCGAGCGCAATCTCCCGCTGCGCCTGGGCGAAACGGGTCAGGGAATCCATCAGCAGCAGTACCTGCAGCCCCTGGTCGCGGAAGTACTCGGCGATGGCCGTGCAGAGCCAGGCGCCGTGCAGGCGCATGAGGGGCGTGTCGTCCGCCGGCGTGGCCACCACCACGGAGCGGGCCAGTCCCTCCTCGCCCAGGGTGGAGTCGACGAATTCCTTCACCTCCCGGCCGCGCTCGCCGATCATCCCGACCACCACCACGTCCGCGTTGGTGTAGCGGGTCATCATGCCGAGCAGCATGCTCTTGCCGACGCCGCTGCCGGCGAAAAGGCCCATGCGCTGTCCGCGCCCCACGGTCAGCAGCGCGTTGATGGACCGTACCCCCACGTCCAGCGGCTCGGTGATGCGCCGGCGCTCGAGGGGGTTCATCCGGGCGCCGGTCAGCGGCACCCGGTCGCTCGCCCGGGGAGCCGGCAGCCCGTCCAGGGGACGGCCGCGGCCGTCCAGCACCCGGCCGAGCAGTTCCGTGCCGGCAGCCACCTCGCGCACCCCCGGCGAGGGGATCACCCGCGCGTCCGGCGCGATGCCGTGGATGTGGCCGGTGGGCATCAGGTACAGGCTCTCGCCGGCGAAGCCCACCACCTCGGTCTCGACCGTGTGTCCGTCCAGGGACACCACGTCGCAGCGGCCGCCCACTGCCGCCTGGCAGCCCTCGGCCTCCAGCGTGAGTCCGACGGTGCGGCGCAGGGTCCCCTCGACGACCATGGACGGGGCGTTGCCGATGCGGGTCTCGTAGTGGCGCAGGCGCTCCGCCCACAGATGGGAGCGCTTCACCGCGGGCCCGGCCGTCGCCGCGCCGCCGCTCATCCGCGCTCGTCCTCGATGAGGCCCGACAGGGTACGGTTCAGCCGGCTCTCCACGGTGGCGTCGATGCGGGACTTCTCCGCCTTCACCAGGCAGCCGCCCCGGGTCACCATCGGGTCCTCGGTGACGCGCCAGGGGCGCTCGTCCTCGGAGACCGTCAGCGCCTCACGGACCAGCGCCGCGTCGTCGGGATGCAGCTGCACCTCGATGTTGCGGCTCGCCACCGGCAGCATGCGCAGCGCGTCCCGCACCACGCCGATGACGTGGCCGGGGTCGCTCTGCAGCTCCCGGCGCAACAACTGGCGCACCGCCATGGTCACCAGCCGCAGGAGCTGCTGCTCCACCTCGTCGTCCAGCTCCTCGAACGGCCGGCCCAGTGCGTCGAGCAGCGACTGCATGCGGGCGGCGCGCTCCGCCACCTCGGCAGCGCCGGCCTGCCGGCCCTCCTCGTAGCCCTGCCGCCAGGCCTCCTCGTAGGCTTCCCGCTGCAGCGTCTCCAGCCGGCTGGCCGTGACCAGACCCTCGTCGCCGATGTCGGGCTGCTGCCAGCGGGTGGCCGCCTTGTCCGCCGCGGAATCAGACATACTCCTCTCCGCTGGTGCCGAGATCGAGGTCGCCGGCATCCGCCATGCGGCGGGCCACGGTGAGGATCTCGCGCTGCGCGGCCTCCACCTCGCTCAGGCGGACGGGGCCCTTGACCTCCAGGTCCTCGCGCAGCAGCTGGCCGGCACGCTTCGACATGTTGCCGAAGATCTTGTCCTGCATGGCCTGGTCGGTGCCCTTCAGCGCCACCACCAGGAGTTCGTTCGACACCTCCCTGAGCAGGGCCTGTATGCCGCGGTCGTCCACGGAGAGCAGGCTCTCGAACATGAACATCTTCTCCGAGATGCGCTGGCCGAGGGATTCGCTCTGCTCGTTGATGTAGCCGAGGATGGAATCGCCGTCCTGGGGCTGCAGGGCGTTCAGGATGTCGGCGGCCACCTTGTCGCCGCCGATCTTCGCCGTGGCCGTGCGTTCGCCCATGTTGGCCTTCTTCTCGATCAGCGCCTCGATCTCGGCCAGCGCACTCTGCTGCACGTCGTCGAGCTTCGCCACGCGCATCACCACCTCGCTGCGGATCTCCTCGGGCAGGAGCTCCACCACGTGGGCGGCCTGATCGGCATCGAGGTAGGCGAGCACGATGGCGATGATCTGGGGATGCTCGTCGGAGATCATCTCCGCCACCGATTCCGAGCTCATCCACTTCAGCGCCTCGAGGCCGCTGGCGTCCTCGCCGATCAGGATGCGGTCGATGAACGCATCGGCCTTGGACTCGCCGAAGGCGTTCACCAACACCTTGCGGATGTAGGCCTCGGTGCCGACACCCAGCGAGGTCTCTTCTTCCACCACGGAGACGAAGTGGCTCAGGACGTGGTCCGCGGCATCCTTGGAGACGTCCTTCATCTGGGCCATGGCGACGCCCAGGCGCTGCACCTCGCGGGCGCTCATGTGCTTCAGCACCTGGGAGGCCTCCGCCTCACCCAGGGTCATCAGCAGCACGGCCGCCCGCTCGGTGCCGGAATAGTTCGGTTGTTCAGACATCCTCGGCTACCCATTTCTTGACGACCTGGGCCACGCGGGCGGGGTCGTAGGTGGTGATATTCTTCGCCGCGGCGATCTTCTGCTCGTAGCTCAGCTGGGGCTGCGGCTGGGCCGCCGCGCCCAGGGTTCCCGCCCCGCCGGCGGCCGCGAGCTGGGGCGAGGACTGCTGATGGCTCTGTACGATGCCGCGCAGCATCGGGCGCAGGACACCGAAGCCGAGTGCCAGTACGAGAGCCGCGCCCAGCACCTGGCGACCGATGGCCAGCACCTGGGGCTGCTGCCAGATGGGCGGCCCCTCGGGTTCGGCCACTTCCGGCGCAGGCTGGAAGGGCGCGTTGATGACCTGCACCGAGTCGCCCCTCTCCTCGTCGAAGCCGACCGCCTCCTTGACCAGCGCGGTCATGCGGGCGATGTCCTCGTCGCCGAGCCCGCCGGCCTCCCCGCCGTCGGCGCCTTCGGCGGCCTCGCCGGCCGCCGCGCCGTCGTCGATCAGCACCGCGACGGACAGGCGGCGGATGGCACCCGTGGGCGCGATCACCCGGCTCACGGTCTTGTCCACCTCGAAATTGCGGGTCGCCTCACGGGACGTGTTCACCGCCGTCGCGGCCGCGTCCTCGCCCTCTTCCGGCGCTACGCCGCCCGCCTCGGGGGGCTGGTTGCTGAGCGCGCCCGGGATACCCCGGGCCGCGTCGGAGCCGCCACTGCGCTGGCGCTCGCTGACGGTCTCGCTGCGCACCACGGTGCTCTCCGGGTCGTAGTCCTCCCGGGTCTCCTCCTTCACCGTGAAGTCGAGGTCGGCGACCACCTGGGCGCGTACGTTGCCGGTGCCCACCAGGGGGGTGAGCAGGTCGACGATGCGCTCCCGGTAGCTCTGCTCCACCGTGCGGGTGTGCTCGAACTGGGACGCCGTGAGGGCGTAGCCCTTGCGCTCGCCGTTCGCACTCAGGAGGCGGCCGTGCTGGTCGATGAGCGTGATGTCGCTGGCAAGCAGGTTCGGCACGCTGGATGCCACCAGGTGCACGATGGCATCCGCCGCCTCCGGCTCGAGCTGACGCCCCCCGTAGAGGTTCAGCATGACCGAGGCGCTGGCGCCCTCGCGCTCGCGCACGAAGGCCGTCTGCTTGGGCATGGCGAGATGCACCCGGGCCTCTTTCACCGAGCGCACGTTGCGGATGGTGCGGGCGAGCTCGGTTTCCAGGGCATGCTGGTAGCGGGCGTTCTCCATGAACTGGCTGACGCCGAAGCCCTGGGGTTCCTTGATCATCTCCAGGCCCATCCCCGTGCCTTCCGGCAGGCCGTTCGCGGCCAGTTCCAGGCGGGCGTCGTGCACCCGCGACTCCGGCACCATGATGGCGCCGGTGGACGGATTCAGCTTGTAGTCGATGTCCGCGGCCCTGAGGGCTTCCACTACCTGGCTGGCGTCCCGCTCGGCGAGCTGGCCGTACAACTGGCTGTAGGCCGGCGACTGGGACCAGAGGAACAGGGCGATGCCGATGGCCACACTGCCGGCGACGCCCACCAGCAGCAGGACCTGGCGCACGGCCGGGATACGCATCACGCCGGCGAAGTCCAGGCCGGACGCCGTGGCGAAGCGATTTTCGATGGGAGGGTTATTTTCCATAGGGCTTTACCGTCGACATTAACGTCGGCCTCATACCGGCATGTTCATGATGTCCTGATAGGCGCTGACCAGTTTGTTGCGTACCTCGCTCACCGCCTGGAAGGCGAGACCGGACTTCTGCCGCGCGATCATCACGTCCACCAGGCTCGTGTTCGGGTCACCGGCCTCGAAGCGGGCCGCGAGCTCGCCGGAGGTCTGCTGTGCCTCGTTCACCGCCTTCAGCGTGCTCTCAAGCACCTCGCCGAACTCCGGGCGGCCGGTGGGCGGCGGCTGGACGGACTCCGGCTGCAGGCCGGGGCTCATCGCGCGTATCTGTTCCAGCAACTGTT
>CAZRSA010000016.1:0-32792 GCA_964602525.1 uncultured Woeseiaceae bacterium | reverse complement strand
CCGTACGGGGATGGTCGCCGGTGATCATGCGCACCTCGACGCCCGCCGAGTGGCATTGTTCGATGGCTTCCGGCACCTCGGGCCGCACCGGGTCGATGAGGGCGACCAGTCCCAGGAACTCCAGGCCGGTGAGCTCGTCCGCGTCGTCGCCGTCGACGGCGCCGGTTGCGACGGCGAGCACCCGGTATCCCTGTTCCGCCAGATCTTCCTCCCGTGCGGCAACGTCGTCCGTGTCGATGCCGTCGCACATGCCGGTGACCACCTCGGCCGCCCCCTTGACGAAGACCCGCTTGCCGTCGTTGTCCTCGTGGAAGGTGGCCGCGTAGCGGCGGCTGGACTCGAAGGGGATCTCGCCCGTCTGCACCCAGTCCGTCACGAGTTCGTCCCGCTCGAGGCCGAGCTTCGCGCCGAGCACGAGGAAGGCCATGTCCACGCTGTCGCCTTCCACCGCAGGCTCGCCGTCCTCGCCCTCGCCGGGACGGAACTCGCCCTCGTTGCAGAGCACCCCCGCCCGGGCGAGTCGGCGCAGCGAGTCCCGGTGGTCTGCGTCCGGCTCGGCCCCGTCCGCTGCGGTGACGTCACCCTCCGGGCGGTAACCCTCCCCCTCCACCTCCAGTGCTTCGCCGTCCGGCAGCACGATGCGCTTGGCCGTGAGCACGTTCGCGGTGAGGGTGCCGGTCTTGTCGCTGGCCACCAGCGTGCAGGCGCCCAGGCCCTCCACGGCCTGCAGCTGGCGGACGATGACGTGACGCCGGGCCATCCGGCTGGAGGCGATGGACAGTGCGACGGTGATGGCCACCGGCAGCCCGGCCGGGATGGCGGAGACGGCCAGCGCCACGCCGAGATAGAAGATCTGCAGAAGCTCGGTGCCGCGCCAGAACTGCACCACCGAGAGCAGCGCGATGGCGGCGAGCACCAGGATGGCGATGCGGCGGGTGAACCGCCGGAGCCTCAGCACCAGCGGAGGCGCCTGTTCCTGGCCGGTGAGGGACTCGGCGATGCGGCCCACCTCGCTGGCGGCGCCGGTGCGGCAGACGACCCCCTGCCCCTTGCCGTCCACCACGGCACTGCCGGCGTGGACGAGGTTCTCCCGCTCGCCCAGCGGTGTGTCCTCATCCAGGGCGGCGTCGGGGTCCTTCGGCACGGCCAGGGATTCGCCGGTGAGCATGGACTCGTCGGCGTGCAGGTTGTTGCCGCCCAGCAGGCGGATGTCGGCGGGTACCGAGTCGCCGGCTTCCAGCAGCACGATGTCGCCGGGCACCAGGTCTGCGCTCGGGACCTCGCGCTCACTGCCGCCCCGGCGGACCCGGACCCGGATGGCCAGGGCCTCGCGCAGGGCGGCGGCGCTGCTCTCGGCCCGGTACTCCTGCCAGGCGCCGATACCGGCGTTCAGCGCCAGCACGGCGAATATGAACAGCGCGTTGTTCACGCCGCCGATGGCCAGCGATACGCTGCCGGCAATCAGCAGTATGTAGATGAGGGGGTCGCGGAACTGGCGCATGATCACGCGCAGGAGCCCGGCGCGGCCTTCCCGGGGCAGCTCGTTCGGCCCGAATTCCGCCTGTCGCGCCTCCGCCTCGTCCTCGCCCAGCCCGTCGCCGCCGCTCTCCAGGCGGTCGAGCGTCTCCTCCGCCGGCAGCGCGTGCCAGGGCGACTCGGCGATGGTGTCGGCGTCGATCAACGGCTCAGGCGGTCTCCTCCCTGTCCGGCCGCCGCCACTCGAGCGCCGTCACGGTCAGCGCGGGCAGCATGGTGAGTGATACCACGGCGGCACCCAGGATGCCGAACAGCACGATGGCGCCCACGCCCCGATAGAGCTCGGTGCCCTCGCCGGGCATGAATACGAGCGGCGACAGGCCGCAGATGGTGGTGAGCGTGGACATGGCGATAGGCCGCAGGCGCACGCGCACCGCCTCGCGCACCGCCTCCAGCGCAGAAACCGACGTCTCCCGGATCTGCCGCATGGCCCGGTCCACGATCAGGATGGGGTTGTTCACCACCGTGCCCATAAGGATGAGAAAGCCCAGCATGCTGATCATGTCGAACGGCTGGCGGATGGGGTTGAGGCCGACCAGCGGCAGCGCGGCGCCCACGAGATTCAGCAGCACGAGGCCGACGATGCCGCCAGCGATGCCGAGCGGAATGGTGGTCATGATGAGCAGAGGATAGCCCCAGTGGCGGAAGATCGCGACCAGCAGCAGGAAGACGATGACGAGTGCAACCGGGTAGTTGTCCGCCAGCGCGGCCTGGGTGGCGGCCAGCTGGTCGCTGGCGCCGGTGATGTCCACGTTCACGCCGGCGGGCAGCGCGCCGGTATCCCTGAGGTGGCCGATGACTTCCGCCCGCATCATGTCCACACCGGTCTCCAGCGCGATGCTCTCCGGCGGGATGACGTTCAGCGTCACCGTACGCTGGCCGTTCACCCGCCTCACCGTGCTGGTGTCCACCGTCTCCTCGATGCGGACCAGGGCCGACAGCGGAAGTACCGTGCCACGCGGCGTCCACACCGGCAGGTCGCCGATGTCGTCGAGCTCGGCCTCGGTGCCGCGGCGGCCGAACAGATAGATGTCGATCTTGTCGTCGTTCTGGAAGAACTCGTCGACGAAGGCGCCGTCGGTGAGCGCCGCCACCGTCAGCCCCACGTCCTCGGCGGTCATGCCCAGCTCCGCGGCACGATCCCAGTCCGGCCGTACCTCGACCAGCGGCTGGGACAGCGCGAGGGAGGAGGGGTTGGACCGGATGCGCGGGTTGCCGAACACCTCTTCGGAGCGGCGGTAGGCGGCGAGGGCGGCCTCGTAGATCACCGACAGACCGGGGCCCGAGATATCCAGATTGATCGAGCGGGTGCCGCCGTCGTTGCTGGTGATGATGGAGCCCCGGGAGGCGAACGCCCGCATGCCCGGGTAGCTTTCGTACTTCTGCGTGAGGACGTCCATCAGCGCATCGACATGATCCGGGTCGGCGGGCTCGGTGATGATGCGCATCCCGTCCGCCTCGATGCCGAGGTTCAGATAGCGCAGCGCGGGCACCGGTGCTTCGCCGGCGTCGAAGCGTTGCGGATCGTCGCCGACGAAGTCGAGGAAATAATCCTGTATCTCGAGGCCGATGTCCGCCATCGTCTCCAGGTTGTAGCCGGGCGGCGCACTCATGCGGGCGAAGATCTTCGGCTCTTCGCCCTCGGGCAGGTATTCCGCCGGCGGGGTCAGGATGAAGATGACCGCGAGACTCGCTGCGACCGTGGCGCCGATGGTGCCGAGCCGCCGTCCCCGGGTGGCGATCAGGCTCTCCACGCCGGCCAGCAGGCTCTTGCGCAGCCGCTCGCCGCGGTCGCCGCGCCCGCTGCCGCCGAATTCCAGCCGTGCGCTGGCCGTGGGGATGAGCGTGATGGCCACCAGCATCGAGGCCAGGATGGAGGCGGAGATGGCGATGGCGATGTCGGAGTAGAGCTGGCCCGCTTCCTCCTCGATGAAGACGATGGGTGTGAACACGAGGATGGTGGTCAGCGTGGAGGCGAGCACGGCGGGCCAGACGCTGCGCACGCCGGCGATGGCCGCCTTGAAACGGTCGAGGCCCCGGCGGCGTTCGAGCTCGATGCTCTCGATCACCACGATGCTGTTGTCCAGCGTCATGCCGATGGCGAAGGCGACGCCGGCCAGCGAGATGACGTTGATGGTGCGCCCGGTCAGGAGCAGGCCGATGAACGCGGCGATGGTACAGATGGGGATGCCGATGACGCCGACGAGGGTGGCGCGGCCGGAGCGCAGGAACAGATACATCACCAGGGTGGCGAACAGCGCACCGAGACCGAGATTGATCCAGACGTTGGCCACGGAGGACTCCACGTAGCCGGCGTCCTCGGCGGTGAGTTCCAGCTCCATGCCGGCCGGGTTCAGGAGGTCGGCGTTGATGTCCTCCACCGCATCCAGCATGGCGTACTTGATGTCGATGACGTTGGAGCCGGTCTCCCGGCGCACGAACAGGCTGATGACCGGGTCGCCGTCCACGAAGGACAGGTCGCGGATCTCGAAGTGATCCAGCTCTACCCGGGCCAGGTCCTCCAGGCGGATGATGGTGTCGCCGCGCCGCTCGACGATCAGCCCCTCGAGATCGGCCACGTCGTCGAAGCGCCCCACCGTGCGCAGCAGGTAGCGGCGCTTGCCGCTCTCTACCTCGCCGGCGGAGATGTCCTGATTGCGGCTGCGGACCGCGTTGCGCACGTCGCTGATGGTGATGCCCCGATCGGCCAGCCGCGAGGGATCCAGCAGGATGCGGATTTGGCGCTCGGCGCCGCCGCCAACGCCCACCTGGGCCACGCCCGGCACGCTGGACATGCGCGGGCGCACGTTGTCCTCGATGAAGTCCCGCATCATGTCCATGTCCAGCGAGCGGGGGTTGCCCGGCAGGGGCGAGACGCGGAAGAACATGAACGCGTTGGATGAGAACGAGGTGGCGTCCACCCGGGGCTCGTCCACGTTCAGCGGGTAGGAGGGCACCTGGTTCAGCGCGTTGTTCACCCGGATGAGCGTCTGGGTGATGTCCACGCCGAAGGGGAAGTCCAGCTCGATGCGGGCCTGACCGCTGGACGCCGTCGCCTCCAGGCGCTGCAGGTTCGGGATATTGCGGAGATACTCCTCCTGCTCGATCAGGATCTCCTTCTCGATGTCCTGGGGCGTGGCGCCCGGCCAGGCCGTACGCACGGAGATGGTCCGGACTTCCAGGTCCGGGATCATCTGTACGGGGATGCGCAGGGCGGCGACGATGCCGATGACCGCGATGATGAGCGCGGCCACGGTGGTCAGGATGCCGTTGCGGACGATCGCTTCGAACACGGGAGCCTAGTCCCCGCGCACGGTGACGCTCTGACCGTTCTGCAGCGCCTCGTTGCCCCGGGTGACCACGCGGGTGCCGGCCTCGATGCCGCTCACTATCTCCACCAGGCCGTCGAACTCGAGGCCGGTCTGCACACGGCGTTCGGCGACGGTGGGTCCGTCGGCGCCGGTCTCGAGTTCCCACACCGTGATGCGCCCGTCCGGGTAGCGGATGAGGGCATCGCGGGGTACCACCACCGCCTCCCGGCCGGTGTCGAGGTGCAGCGCGCCTCGGGCGGACATGCCCGGCGTCACCGGCAGGCTGTGTCCCTCGGCCGCCACGGCACGCAGCAGGAAGGTGCGTGCCGCCGGGTCGTTCACCGGCACGATGGCCACGATGTCGCCGGGGATGGTCTCGTCCGGTGCGGCGTCGGGGCTGATGTCGATGGCGGTGTCTTCGGCGATGGCGGGATAGTAGTTCTGAGGCACGCGGAAGTCGTAGCGCAGTCCGTCGGTGGCCACCAGCTCCAGCAGCGCGTCGCCCGGGTTGACCCACTCGCCGATCTCGGCCATCCGGCGGGCCACAGCGCCGGCGAACGGCGCCTTGATCTGGTGGCGCCGTACCACTGCCTCCTGCTGTCGGAAGGCCGCACTGGCCGCCTGCAGCGCGGCCTCGTCGGTGGCAACCTCGGCCCGGCGGGACTCGATCTCGGTCTCCGGGATACCCCTCTCGCTGCCGAGGCGTTCGGCCTCGGCCAGCCGCCGGCGGGCGTCGGCCAGCGCCGCATCCGCCTCGGCCAGCGCCGCCCGGGCACGCTCGAGTGCCAGCTGCTCGAGTTCGTCGTCCAGGGTCACCAGGACGTCGCCCGCGGCCACGACACTCCCGGCATCGACGGTGAAGCCGTCGATGAGGCCACCCACGGAGGGGGAGAGCAGCGCCGACCGCGGAGAGGTAACGGTGCCGCTCACCGGCAGGATGCGGACCACCGG
Source organism: uncultured Woeseiaceae bacterium (assembly GCA_964602525.1). Taxonomy (GTDB): domain Bacteria; phylum Pseudomonadota; class Gammaproteobacteria; order Steroidobacterales; family Woeseiaceae; genus Lentisalinibacter. The sequence goes on along the minus strand of CAZRSA010000016.1, from coordinate 26,994 downwards.
CCGGATGTTCGCTTCGCCGACGGCGACCGGCGGTCCCCCGGCGGCCGCCGCCGGCGAGGACGACAGGACCGCCAAAGAGATCACGATCGTCATAGCGGTAGCCGTAGCCATAGCCATAACCAGAGGCATGACGCCCGCCGTTGCCGGGGGTCTCGCCATGACGCCGGCGATCGTGCTCGGTGACGGCCCTCGGGGCCCGGAGGATGGAGTCATCGCCGCCTCCTGCCCGTCAGGAACGACGGTTGACGGCGAATTCGGCGACCGCGATCAGCGCCTCTTTGTAATCCGACGGCGGCAGGTCGTCGAGGGCCGCGATGGCTTCGTCGGCCGCCCGCTGTGCCCGCGCGGCGGTGTATTTCAGCGCGCCGGTGGACTCGATGGCCGCCTGCACCGGGGTCAGGTTATCCAGCCCGCCGTTCTCGATGGCCGTCCGGATCAGGCGGCGCTGCTCGGGCGTGCCGTTGCTCATTGCATGGATGAGCGGCAGCGTGGGCTTGCCCTCGGCCAGGTCGTCGCCCAGGTCCTTGCCCAGCTCGTCCGGAGAGGCCTGGTAGTCGAGCGCGTCGTCCACGAGCTGGAACGCAGCGCCCAGGTTGCGCCCGTACGCCGCCATGCGCTCGCGCACCTCCCGCGGCTGGCCCGCCAGCACGGCGGCGATGGCGGCACCGGCCTCGAACAGCCTGGCCGTCTTGCGGTGGATCACCTCGAGATAACGCTCTTCCGTCGTATCCGGGTCGTGCACGTTCATCAGCTGCATGACCTCGCCGGCCGCGATGGTGTTGGTGGCGTCGGCGAGGATGTCCATCACCTGCATGTCGCCGATCTGCACCATCATCTGGAACGATCGGGAATAGAGGAAGTCGCCCACCAGCACGCTGGCCTGGTTGCCGAAGACGTGGTTGGCGGTATGGCGGCCCCTCCGGCGATCCGAGGCATCGACCACGTCGTCGTGGAGCAGGGTGGCCGTATGGATGAACTCGATGATGGCCGCGGCCCGGATGTGCTCGTCGCCGTCGTAGGCGAGCGCGCGCGAGCCGAGCAGTACCAGCAAGGGACGCAGCCGCTTGCCGCCGCTGCCGATGATGTACTCGGCCACCTGGGAGACGAGCACCACGTCGCTCTGCAGCGACTGCCGGATCAGGGCGTCCACACGGCCCATGTCCGCGCGCGTGAGGTGCTGCAGCGCGTCCAGCGTGGCTATCCGGCGGGTGTCTTCGGCGGCATACATAACGGGCAGGATAATGCCTGAATCGGCGCCGGTTGGCGAGCGGCGGCAGTTTGTCAGAGGGTGTCCAAGCCCCTGAATCCGGTGGTGATTCGGCGCCCGATGGCGTTGACCGGACGGCATGCAGGCCGTACAATCCGCGGTCTTTTGGGGACCTGCCGGCCCGACCGGCCTGCAGCGGGTCCGTTCTCTCCGTTCTCAACGGACAACTTTTGACAGGTGACGGGCGGCCCTCGGTTGGCCGGCGCCCGCTTCCGGAGTTCGAGATGTACGCGGTTTTTCGTAGTGGCGGCAAGCAGTACCGGGCCAGCAAGGGCGACAAGCTCCGGCTGGAGCGTCTGCCCGCCGAAGAAGGATCTTCGGTCGAGTTCGACGAGGTGCTGCTGATCGGCGCCGGCGGCGAGCTCAGCGTGGGCAAGCCCCTGGTCGATGGCGGCAGGGTCGAAGCGAAAGTGCTGGCCCAGGGCAAGGGCCGCAAGATCGACGTCGTCAAATTCAAGCGGCGCCAGAACTACAAGCGTCTCGGCGGCCATCGCCAGGCCTATACCGAGGTGGAGATCACCGGCATCAGCGGTGCCGGCATGACGGCCGGTGCGGCGGAGGAGTCCGAGGCCGCGCCGAAGAAACAGGCCGCCACGAAGAAGGCTGCCAAGAAGACCGCCGCGAAGAAGAAGACGGCGCAGAAGACGGCCGCGAAAAAGGAAGCGGCCGGCAGCGACGAGGATTGATGTGAGGCGCCCTGCGGCGCCCCGGACCAGCAGGTACCAGCAGGTAGACGACTATGGCACACAAGAAAGCAGGCGGCAGCAGCAAGAACGGCCGCGATTCCGAATCCAAACGACTGGGCGTGAAGCTCTTCGGCGGTCAGTCCGTGGTGGCGGGCAACATCCTGGTGCGCCAGCGCGGCACGCGCTTCCACCCCGGCACCAACGTGGGCATCGGCCGCGACCACACCCTGTTCGCCAAGGCGGACGGCAGGGTCCTGTTCGAGAAGAAGGGACCGCAGGGCCGCAAGTACGTGAGCGTGGTCGACGCCTGATCCGCGGGCCGGGCCCTGAACGGGCGCGGTTGCCGGTTCACGTGAGAAAACCCCGCCGCGGCGGGGTTTTTTCGTTTCCCTCGTTGCCATGAAATTCGTCGACGAAGCTAACATCCGGGTGCAGGCCGGCAACGGCGGCCACGGCTGTCTCAGTTTCCGCCGGGAAAAGTACATCCCCCGCGGGGGACCGGACGGCGGTGACGGCGGCCATGGCGGCAGCGTCTGGCTGCAGGCAGATCAGGGCGTGAACACGCTGGCCGACTTTCGCGTGCAGCGGAAATTCCGTGCCGAGAGCGGTGAGTCCGGTGCCGGCCGCAACAAGACCGGCCGTTCGGGCAACGATCTGACGGTACGCGTGCCCGTCGGGACGATCGTCACCGACGTCGATACCGGCGAGACCATGGGCGACCTGGCCGCGGACGGCACCCGGTTGAAGGTGGCGGCGGGCGGGCGCGGCGGCCTCGGCAACACCCGTTTCAAGAGTTCCACGAACCGGGCACCCCGGCAGACCACGAACGGGACGCCCGGCGAGGCGCGGCATCTGAAGCTGGAGCTGAAGCTGCTGGCCGACGTGGGGCTGCTCGGCCTGCCGAACGCCGGCAAGTCCACGCTGATACGCGCCATGAGCGCGGCGAAACCGAAGGTGGCCGATTATCCGTTCACGACCCTGCACCCGAACCTCGGCGTCGTGCGCGTGGGGCCGGCTCAGAGCTTCGTTATGGCCGACATCCCGGGGCTGATCGAGGGGGCGGCGGAGGGTGCCGGCCTGGGCATCCGTTTCCTGCGTCACCTGGAGCGGACCCGGCTGCTGCTGCACGTGATCGACGTGGCGCCGGTGGACGGCCACGACGTGGCCGCGGCCTTCGCGGCGATCGAGGCGGAGGTGCAGAAATTCGGTGCCGGGCTCGCCGGACGCACCCGCTGGCTGGTGCTGAACAAGATCGACCTGCTCGACGAGGCGGAACTGGCCCGGGTACGCGGCACGCTGCTCGCGGCGATCGGGTGGGAGGGGCCCGTGTTCGCGGTCAGCGCCGCGACGGGGGCGGGTACGGAGGCGCTCGCCCGGGCCGTGATGGCCCACCTCGAGCGCGAGGCCGAGAGGCCCGACGGCGGCGCGCCGACATAAAAAAACCGGCCGACGGCCGGTTTTTTCACGGGCTGCGACGGCGCGTCAGCCGAGGGCGTTGATCCGCTTGTTCAGACGGCTCTTGTGCCGCGCCGCCTTGTTGCGGTGGATGATGCCCTTGTTGGTCATGGAGTCGATTACGGGGACGGCCTGCCGGTAGCTGGCCTGGGCCGCTTCCTTGTCGCCGGACTCGATCGCCTTGATGACCTGCTTGATCCGCGTGCGCATACGCGAGCGCAGCGCCATGTTGTGCTTGCGCCGCTCTTCGCCCTGGCGGGCCCGCTTCTCTGCCGATTTGATGTTCGCCACTCGTATGTCTCTCTGCGGAGTGTGCCGGAAAGCCGGGTATTCTCGCACGCGTGGCGCTATTGTCAAGCCTGACAGCGGCTTAGCGCGGCGGCGGCCGGATGCGCGGAAACCGGCCCGGCTTCCGGCTACACTTGGCCGCGGTCGCCGGCTCATCCCGGGGAGATTGCCGGCGACCGATCCGGCGAGGCCGGGGTACAGCCGTGCGCACCGCCAGCGGGCGGGCGGCGCCAGGACGGGGAGGCAGCTTGGGTCAGACGGGCAATTCGCGGGAGGAAGCCGGCGACGGCGGCGCCGGGCACGGCGGAGCGGGCGCACTGCTCCGTTCCACGTCCACCGTCAGCGCGATGACTCTGCTTTCGCGCATCCTCGGCCTGGTGCGCGACATCGTCTTCGCCCGCTTCTTCGGCGCGGGCATGACGATGGACGCCTTCTTCGTCGCCAACAAGATCCCGAACATGCTCCGGCGCTTCTTTGCGGAAGGGGCGTTCTCGCAGGCCTTTGTGCCGGTGATCTCGGAGTACCGCTCCACCCGCAGCCACGAGGAGGTGCAGGCGCTGGTGGACCGTGTCACGGGCACCCTGGGCGCACTGCTGTTCGTGATCACCGCCGTCGGTGTCGTGGCCTCGCCCGTGCTGGTAGTGGTCTTCGCCCCCGGCTTCATCGGCGACGACGGGCGTTTCGACCTCACGGCCGCCATGCTGCGTCTCACCTTCCCATACCTGCTGTTCATCTCGCTGACCGCGCTGGCCGGCGGCATCCTGAATACCTTCGGCCGCTTCGGCGTGCCCGCGTTCACGCCGGTGCTCCTGAACGTCACCCTGATCGGATTTGCCGTGCTCGTGGCGCCGCGCGTGGCCGAGCCGGGCATGGCGCTGGCGGCCGGGGTGTTCGTCGCCGGACTCGTCCAGCTCGTCTTCCAGCTGCCCTTCCTCGCCCGCATCCGGGCCCTGCCGCGGCCCCGCTGGGGGCGGCGCGACGAGGGCGTCCGTCGGGTGGGCCGGCTGATGCTGCCGGCGCTGTTCGGCTCCTCCGTGGCACAGATCAACATCCTCATCGACAACCAGATCGCCTCGTTCCTGGGCGAGGGCAGGATCAGCTGGCTGTATTACTCCGACCGGCTGATGGAGTTCCCGCTGGGTGTATTCGGTATCGCGCTCGCCACGGTCATCCTGCCCGGTCTGTCGACGCATCACGCCCGGAACGAGACCGGCGCCTTCTCGGCCACGGTGGACTGGGCCCTCAGGCTGGTGCTGCTCATCGGCCTGCCTGCGGCGCTGGGCCTGGCCGTGCTGGCGGGGCCGCTGATCGTCACCATCTTCTTTGGCGGCGAGTTCACCGCCTTCGACGTGCGCATGGCGCGCCTGAGCCTGATCGCCTTCTCGTTCGGGCTGCTCGGCTTCATCCTCGTGAAGGTGCTGGCGCCGGCCTATTTCTCCCGCCAGGACACGAAGACGCCGGTGCGCATCGCGGTGGTGGCGCTCGCCAGCAACCTGGTGCTGAACCTCGTGTTCGTCGTGACGCTGGTCCGGCTCGGCGCCGAGGGCACCCACGCCGGTCTGGCCCTCGCCACGTCCATCGCTGCCTTCGTCAACGCGGGACTGCTCTATCGCGGGCTCCGTGCGAGGGGCATCCTGACCCACGGTGCGGGCTGGCCCGTGCTGCTCGCCCGCATTGCCCTGGGCTGCGCGGCCATGGTCGCCGTCGTCCTCTGGCTGGACCGCCCGGCAGACTGGTGGCTGGCCGCGGAGACCGGCACGCGGGTGGGCTGGCTGACCCTGGTGGTAGGGAGCGGCGTCGGGGCGTACGTCCTGGCCCTGCTGGCGAGCGGGCTGCGGCCGCGGCACCTGCGCCTGGAGGCCGCCGGCCGGGCCTCCTCCTGACCACGAGGGCGGGCGCCGCGACGGGTGTGGCGTCGTGCTACCCTTCCGCCTGCAGCAGGGCGGCGGCCTGCCGGCGGACGCCCTGCGTTTGACCAGAGGATCCCATGAAGCTCAGCAGGACGAGAGATTCACTGCCCCGTCTCGCGGGTCCCGCGGGCAGCGTGCTCACCATCGGAGCCTACGACGGTCTGCATCTCGGCCACCGGCGGATACTGGACCGGGTGATGGCAGAGGCGTCTGCCCTGGGGGCCGACCCGGTGGTGATGAGCTTCGAGCCGACGCCGAAGGAGTTCTTTTCGGGCGAGCGGCCGCCGGCCCGGCTCATGCGCTTCCGGGAGAAATTCCGGGCCCTGCGCGATTACGGAATCCGGGGCTTCTTCTGCCCGCGCTTCGATCGGCGCATGGCAGGGATCGGCGTCAGCGAGTTCGTGGACGGCCTGCTCGTCGAGGGCCTGCGGGTCCGCCACCTGGTGGTGGGCGACGACTTTCGCTTCGCGAAACGCCGCAGCGGCGGTGTGGAAGATCTGATCCGGGCGGGGGAGCGGGCCGGTTTCAATGTGGAGCAGGTGCCCAGTGTGGTGGTGGACGGCGTCCGCGTGAGCAGCAGTGCCGTGCGCGAGGCGCTCGCCGCCGGCGATATGGAGCAGGCGCGGCGGTTCCTGGGACGCTACTATCGGATGTGCGGCCGCGTGATTCGCGGCAGGCGCCTGGGGCGTTCCCTGGGCTATCCCACCGCCAACGTCGATCTCTGCCGGCGCCAGAGTCCGGTGATGGGCATCTTCGCAGTCCGCGTCGCCGGTCTCGGTGAAGAGACGCTGGACGGCGTTGCCAGCGTGGGGACGCGGCCGACGGTGGACGGGACGAAGCCGCTGCTGGAGGTCCACCTGTTCGATTTCGACGAGGAGATCTACGGCCGCTATATCAGCGTGGAGTTCATCGCCAAGCTGCGCGACGAGGCCCGGTTCCCGGACCTCGACGCCCTGACCGAGCAGATGCACCTGGACGCGGCCCAGGCACGGGAGATACTGGCAGTATGACGGGAGAAGCCGGAGCGAGGCAGGCCGGGACGGAGCCCGGGAAGGACGGCGCCGGTGCCGCGGGCGGCGGCACGGCGACGGCCTGGTTGTGGCTGTCGCTGGCGGTGCTGGCCGCCGACCAGGCGACGAAGTGGCTGGTGACGCGCCAGTTCGAGCTATACGAGTCGGTTGAGGTGAACCCTTATCTGGACCTCACCCTGCTGCACAACACCGGCGCGGCCTTCAGCTTTCTGGCCGATGCCGGCGGCTGGCAGCGCTGGTTCTTCATCGCGCTGGGCATCGTCGTCAGCGTGGTCATCCTGTTCTGGCTGCGGCGTCTGCCGTCGCGGGGGCAGTCGTGGCTGGCCATCGGCCTGTCGCTGGTGATGGGCGGTGCGCTGGGCAACGTCATCGACCGGGTGCACTACGGCTACGTGATCGACTTCATCCACGTGCATTACGAGGATGCCTACTTCCCGGCCTTCAACGTGGCCGATTCGGCCATCACCGTGGGGGCGATCTGCCTGATCATCGACGCGCTGTTCTTCTCCGGGCGCGCCGGCGGCGAGGAGTCGGACGGCCGCGGCGAGAGCTGACCGGTCGACGGACTGGTGCCGGCGCGGGCGGCGGCCCGCGCCGGCGTAAACTACCGGGCCCAGCACTCCTCGGGCGCCATGGGCCCCGAAGTCCGCGTGCCGCGCTCGTCCAGCTCGAACCAGCTGCATTTGCCGGCCTCGGCGTCGGCGTTCTGATAGTCCGCCCGCACCGTGAAGCCCGCTGCATCTCCGGCCGTAACCGAGATCTCGTACTTGCCGGTGTCCGTGGGCACCGCGTTACTGCCGTAGCCGAAAGCCGTCATCGTGTTCGCGTAGGTGGAGTTCTGCAGATAGAACTTCTCCTGGTCCGCGGCGATCCGGAGCAGCATCGAGCGGGCCTCGGTACGCTGCGCCCGCGAGGCGTACTCCCGGTAATTCGGGTACGCCAGTACCGCCAGCGTGCCGATGATGACGATAACGATCATCAGCTCCAGCAGCGTGATGCCTTGCATGTGCTTTCGCATGGTGTCTCTCCTGCGGGACGGGGAGGGTCGGCGCCGATTACTCGACGCCGTCCTCCGTCCAGAAGGTCCTCACGGGCACATTCTCGAAGCCCGGGTCGAAGCACTCGACGCCGACGCAGCCTACCGGATCCGGCGAGCATTCCTTGCCCACGCAGTTCTGCGGATCGTCGGGGCTCGGGAACAGGAACACCGTCTCGGGGGCGATGCCCTCCTGCTTGAGTTCCTCCGAGCGCGGATCCGGATCCGAGATCGCTCCGTCCTCCGGCGGCGGCGGGTCGCCATTGACGACGCTCACCTCGTACAGCCGGTTGATGCCGCCGCCCGGGTTGCAAGCCGCAAGGTCGGCGATCTTCGGCTGGAAACTCACCACGAACAGCTTGTCGTTGAAGGTGCGGGACTCGGAAAGAATCTTCTCGCCGTCACGCAGGGTCAGCATCCAGCCGTCGTCGGTGGGGCCGATCACGGTGCCCGTCGGCTCGTTGGTCACGTCCACCAGCGTGGCCTCGGTGACGATCTGCCCGGCGCCCAGACCGTCGTACCAGGCCTGTGGTTGCTGCTGGAACACATACGGGTCGCGGATGGAGTAGAAACGCTCGTCCGTATCGGTGTCCAGCGGATGCGAGCGGTAACCCGTGCCGAGGCTGATGGAAAGAAAGCGCTCGTCCTGGACCGGGTCGCGGAAGATCGCGATGTCCGGCGCCACGAAGAAGCGGCGCTCGTTGGCGAGACCCGAGAGGCCGCTCTCTGCGCCAAAGGTGCCGATGACGCCGCCTGCCACGAGGTCGGCGGCCGGCTGACCGTCGAAGATGTCGAAGCGCCACAGCTGACCGCCCATGTCGCCCACGTACATGCGGTCGGCGCGGCCGTTGCCGTTCATGTCGGCCACCGTGACGTCCGACGGGATGGCGCGGGTCATCTTCGGCAGCACGAGATCGTGGGACGCGTCGTTGCCGGCGGACCAGAGCAGGTCCCCGTCGTCGACATCCACCATGAATATGGCGTTGCCGAAGGAGTCCTCGGCGCTCGAGAATGCGCCGGGCACGTCGTGGGCGACGTCGTAGCCGCCGGCGAAGATAAGCACGGTCTTGTGGTCCGCCTGGTTGGCGCCGTCGACTTCGACCCTCGCCGCAATCGGCGTCGACCAGCTCTGCCCGACGGCCGGATGCGAGAACTTCCACGCGAGTTCCGGCGATTCGGGATTAGTGATGTCGATGGCGTAATAGCTGCCGCCGCCACGGCGCATGCCGAACACCAGGTAGACGTTGTCGGTGCCGGTATCGATCAGGCCGTTGTTGTTCTTGTCGATGATCACGGTCTGCATGTTGCCGTCGACGCCGTAGTGTTTGTCCTGGGACTTCGGGTTCGTGTAAAGGCGGCTTAGATCGGCCAGTTTCTCCCGGGGGATGAAGGCCCACAGCTCCTCACCGTCCTCCGCGTCTACGGCGTGTACGTAGCCCTCGTTCGTGCCCACGAAGACGATGCTGCGCACCGTTGCCTCGGAGGTGCCGTAGACGACGACCGCAGGCCGCGAGTGCAGGGGGTCTCCCATCTGGTTGCGCTGGGTCGTGGTCGGGTCGCCGTCCTCGTCCTGGACGTCCTCGCCCAGTGCCCAGGCGATCAGGTCGGCCTTCGACGGTTCGCCGCTGGCACCGGTCAGGCCCAGGTCGGCCAGCGAGAAGTTGCCGGCGTTGCCAAGCGACACGGCATTGGCGCCGGCGGTCAGGTCGACACCGCTGTTGCCGGTCAGGTTGGTGTAGAGGTTGCGGGAACCGGGAGTCGGCAACTCGTTGGCGGCGCCGCCCAGCTGCACCACGCGGCCGTCGTCCACGTCGGACCAGAAGCTGCGAGCCGTCTCGGTCTGCCCGGTGTTGGGATCCGCCTGTTTGAAGAAACCGGTGGCGGGATCGACCGCCTCGATGCCGTTGGCATCGACGATCTTGCCCCCCACGAGTTTGTACTTCTTCAGGTTGCCCGGCCAGCGCAGTTTCCGGTCCGCGCGGAACACCGTCACATACAGCTCATTCAGGTTCTGCGCCCGGTTGAAGGCGTTCACCGGCACGGCCGGTGCCGTGAAGGTGACCTCCTGCTGGCTGATGGTATTGATGATCTGGGTGAGCGCGTCGGTCAACCCCTGGGTGTTGTCGGCCGTGTAGTACTGGCCGCCGCCGACCTCTGCGGTCTCCAGCAGCAACGGAAAGTCGGTGCGGAACCCGATGGTATAGGTGTTGACGTGGGGTGTGCCCAATTCGGAGCCGTTGATGTCGCCCTTGAAGAGGTATTCCGCGATGTCGTCCAGACAGGCCCCATGACCGGAACCCGTGCAGCCGTTGCGACCCGTCACCACGGAGTAATCCGGAAGATTGGCGGTACGGTTCCCCGACTGGACCCCCGTGTCACGCACGGGCAATCCGTCCGTGAGGAGCACGATGAAGTTGCGGGAGCAGGAATAGCTGACCGGGTCCCGGTATGTGTCCGGCGACGTGCTCGTATCGATCGCAGCCGGGTCGGAGCTGTAGGTCAGGGGGCGGTCGGCGTAGTCCGGTGACATGCCGAGGTAGTAGCGCGCCGCCTCGTAGAGGCTCTCCGCCAGTGGCGTGTTACCGCTGGGGCTGAGGCCGTCCAGTGTGTCGAACAGGTCCTGGCGGCTGTCCGCGATATTGTCCATGGCCTTGATGACGGTCCCGCCCCCGTCCCTGTCGTCCCAGTAGAGATTGGGGTTGAATCGCATCAGAGCCACGTTGACGTCTTCCACGCTGCCGAGTACGTCTTTCGTGACGTCCCGGACGATGTCGATGCGCCGCTTGAACGTGGTCGGCGGATTCGCGGCCCAGTTCATGTAATTGCCGTCCACGACCTTGTAGGTGGTATCGGCAAGGCCCGCACCCCATACCAATGCCTGGTCGGGGTCGGACGTCCAGAGGGAGTTCTCCAGTCCCCGCTGTGCAAACACGTCCGGATCCGAATCCGATGCGCCGTGGATGCCGGCGTCCCGCGCACATTCAACGGATTTGGACTCCTCCGAAGGGTCGAGTCGCGCCCACTGCTCGTCGTCATCCGGGTATTCCCGATACTGCACGAGCTTATCGATGTAGGAGCCGGTGGCGCGGAGCTCCGGCGTGGCACGATCGCAATAGAAATCGTCCTTGTCGATCCGTGCGATCGACAGGGAGCAATCCGGCTCCGCGCCCGTATTCGTGGTCCAGTAGAGCATGTCTTCGTCGCAGCTTCCGCTGTAATCCTCGTCCGGATCGTAGTCTTCCTGAACGAGCTCCCAGCTGCCCATGCTGCCGGAGGTATCGATTACGAAGAGAATATTCGGACGGTCCTCCGGCAGGGTCGTCGGGTTGAGGACCAGCAACTCGGTGTCGTCCGCGGCGCTCGGCGGCGCAGCCATCACGGCCAGCAGCGCTCCGGCCGCCAGCATGGAGTACTTGTTTGTCAAACGAGTCATGTCCTTAACCTCGCGCGTATGTGTCTGTGCTGGACCGAAGGTCCGGTTTCGTGACCTCGATACGGCGCACCTTGTTGTCTTCCAGGCGGTAGATCACCGTCGTTGCTGCGCCCGAGGGTTCCCGTAGATTGAGTACCGCGCTGCGGAATTCCCTGAGGGGTAGCCTCGCGCCGTTGTAGACGTAGCTCGTGTTGCCGTCTACGCGCAACGTGACCGAATCACACGTGGGGCAGGGTTTGAGGATTACGCTGCCGAATTCGTTGGTGGGAAGCGTCAAATCCCCGGCAGACAGTTCGTACGCCTGCTCCACGGCTGCCGGCGGAGCGGCCACCACCGTCTGCCCTATGGACTGGAGCACCGCGATGGCTACCACGGCGAGGAGCGTATGGGTCTTCGTCAATTTCATGTTCCGTTCTCCCTCGGTAATCCCTTGCCGTTACGGGCAGACGTCGGTTATGCCCTTCGGCCCGACGATGTAGAAATTCTGGGTGTGTTCGGCGGTCGCTCCCCGGGTTGACTCCGCGGTGGCGATTGCCTGGAAATGGAAAGCGGCGATGCCCTTGCCGGCGCCGATGCTGAAGGCGGCGTCGGGCACCAGCGTGCTGCACTGGTAGGTGGTGGTGGACTCGACCGTGTCCGTGGCGTTGATGGCGCGAGGCGCGATCACGTTCGGTGCGGCGGTCTGGAACGTGCCTTGGGCCAGTGCTTCGTCCACACCCGACTCTGCGGCCTGGAAGGCGCTCTCCAGGTACTGGTTGTTACCCGCCATGGTGAGTTCCGTCGTTGCCGTGTTCATGCCGGAGATGGCCAGCAGTGTCAGGACCATCAAAAGAACCAGGCCGACCACGAGGGCTGCGCCGCCCTGGCGTGCCCGCATCGTGTTGAATCTGTCGCTCGTCTGCCTCATGTGCGCACGTTCCTCAGCAGTATCGTTTTGGTCTTGACCATGCGGCGGAAGTCGTCGTTGAAGGTGCCCAGGTCGACGTCGGCGAGCTGGTAGTTGGTGTTGTCGGGAATGCCGGGCTCGCGCTCCACCGAGCGGACCAGCAGCCAGAGCCGTACGGCGATCACCTGGACCTCCGGGTCGAATGCCCCGGAGGCCGGATCGATGATCGGGCTGTCCGGATTGACGTAGCGGTCCACCGTGGCGTTGCCGTCCATATCCAGGCCGAACTGCACCTGCATGTTCTCGACGCCCGGGACCACTTCCTCGTCCCGGATCACCGGCGCACCGCCGACGCTGGCCAGCGAGCGCCGGCGAAGCGAGGGCACGTTCGGGAAGATGTCCGAGCTCGGCGATACGTAGTAGCCGTTGACCACCAGGTTGTTGGTCTGGGTGCCGCCGCCGACGAAGCCGCCCGGCGCGACGCCGTCGGAGTAGAGTTCGCCCTGCAGCCGGGTGGTCTCCACCTGGATCACTCCGGCGGTGGGGGCGCTCGGCGTGATCCGCGCATGCCGGACGACGAAGCTGTCGGAATTCGGCATGAAATCGCCGGCGCCGACACAGGCCCAGTTGGTGGTGTTGTTGGCGCCCTCGATGGGACGCAGCAGATCGGTCACGAAATCGGCGCCGCAGTCCACGGGTGGATTGATGTTGAGCGGGTCCGGGTCTCCGCCGGTGGCGCGGCCCTCGATGAGGTCGGGACGGCTCAGCAGCCCCCAGTAGCTGGCCATGCGCAGATCGGGCTCGATGATGTCGAAGGCGAACTCGCCGTTCTCCTGCACCCGCGCGATGTTCTCGTTGACGACGTAGGCACTGCGGCTCTGCATGTAGACCTGCACCGCCCCGATGATCAGGAACGAGCCGATGACCAGCGCCACCATCAGTTCGATCAGCGTGACGCCTCGCTGGCGCCCGCCCGGGCCGCCATCATTGCGACGATAGTGATTTGCGTTCATGGCATCCATCAGTTCATCGCCTGTACCTGGATGGTGTAGGAGGGCGCGGTGGGCTGGCCCGCCTCGTCCCAGTCGACCGTCACCGTGTAGGTCCACGGCACCGTGGTCTGATCCAGGGCCACCTGGACGTCGCCGTCCGGCAGCGTCTGCTGGGCCTGCTGGCTCCACAGGAAGATGTCGTGCTGGGCCATCTGGTCGGCGTCGCAGTCCACCAGTCCGGTATCGCAGTTGTTGTCGGCGCCGCCGCCGGTGTAGGTGACGCCCGCCGTGCGGTTGGCACGGATGCGGTCGGCCACGTCGCCGGCCAGCGTGACGGCCTGGGTGCGGAACTGCGAGGTGCGGCCCGCCTGCAGCGTCTGCAGGTACAGCCCGGCGATGCCGAGCATGCCCACCGACATCACCACCATGGCGATCAGTGCCTCGATCAGGGTGAAGCCCCTTATCCTCTGCATCAGTTTCGCGTCCATCCTCTCGTTGTCCGTTTTCGTTCCGGTTTCAGGGACAGCCGGCGCCGACCAGTATGTCGGCGACGTTCTGGACCAGGGCGACCTCGCGCACGACCTGGGGCCGGCCGGGGCCGTCCATGCGCAGCGCGCGCGCCGCCGAGAGCCCGCCGGCTGCCGGGACGTTGCCACGGGCGTCGCACAGCAGCGCCCCGCGCAGCGCCGGGGCACCGCCCACGTCGCCGCGGCTGAAGCCCGTGCCCGCATAGGAGAAGTAATTGGCGCCGCCGTTGGTCTGCAGCGTGATACCGTCCGGGACGGCGTCCACGCTGCGGATCACCTCCTCGCCGGCGTCGATGGCGATGTCGCCGTCGTCGTCCGCGAACACCACCCAGCCGTCGGCGAAGGTGCCGCCGCAGGCGGGCGGGTCGGCCAGCGGGTTCAGGCTCGAGCAGACCGTGACCGGTGACTTCCTCTTCACCGCCTCGGTGCGGGCGAGGGTGAAGGCCGCCAGCAGATCGTTGGAGGTTGCCGCCATGCGGTTGTTGCGGGTGAACTCGAGGAAGTTGGGCACGCCCAGCGACAGGATGATGCCCATGACCACCACGGTGACCAGCAGCTCGTACAGCGTGAATCCGTGTTGTGCGGTTCTTTCCATGGGCCGGACAGTACCTCCGCGGGCCCGAGCGGGGGAAATAAACCCGACGAACGGTCGTGGCGCGCGGACGAGCGGTAGCGCGGGCGCCATGCTTCACGCATCCGGGCAGCTCAGGCTGGCCGGTGCCGAGCTCCCCGGCGCGGTGCGCGGGCGCCCGGTATAGCTGACGATAAGGGCCCGGGAGTCGGCCCGGCCGGCGCCGTCACAGACGAGGAAGGTGCCGTTGGTGTTTCGCCGCCTGACGCCGCGCAGCGTGTAGCGCTTCCGGTTGGTGATTATGTGAACCGACGCCGCGGGCCGGTGGCGGCGGAGCACCGCCTCGCCGGGATCGGCCCGGCCGTCGTCGTCGTCGTCCACGAACAGTATCCAGCCGGCGTCCCAGCGGGCACCGCCCGTGCACTGCAGGCCGTCGGCGGACTGGCACAGCACCAGGTGCAGTCGCCGCTTGATGGCTTCCTGGCGGCCGAGGTGCAGGGTGTGGTGCAGGGCGTTCACCTCGGTCGTCAGACGATTGCGTGCGATCAGGTTGCCCAGCGGCGGCGCGCCGATCACGATAAGGATGGTGGCCACGCTCAGGGTGACCAGCAATTCGTACAGCGAATAACCGCGCTTTCCGGTCATGGCCCAGTTCCCTCCGGTGCCGTTGGCCGCAGGGTGTATGGTGGGTCGACGGGGACGCGGCAGCGAGCGGAATTACCGCGCCCGAGGGGCCGAAATCCGACTTGTGCGGCATTTTGAGAATCATTAACATCCTTTCTCCGACATTTGGACCCGGACCAGGTCCGTACCTGGTCCAGACGCGAACGGCTGGTATCCCGGTGAACAGACAGGAAGTCGAAAAGCGGCTCGAAGCCCACGGCGTCATGCCGACGCCCCAGCGCGTGGATGTGGCCAGCATCCTCCTGGAGCGTCCGCAGCATCTGTCTGCGGAGCAGATCCTGGAGCGTCTGCGCGAGCGGGGCAGCCGCGTGTCGAAGGCGACCATCTACAACACGCTGAAGCTGTTCAGCGACAAGGGGCTCGCCCGTGAGGTCAACGTGGACCCGAGCCGGCTGTTCTACGACTCGACCACCC
This sequence comes from uncultured Woeseiaceae bacterium, assembly GCA_964602525.1. Classification (GTDB taxonomy): domain Bacteria; phylum Pseudomonadota; class Gammaproteobacteria; order Steroidobacterales; family Woeseiaceae; genus Lentisalinibacter. The sequence continues at coordinate 11,814 of CAZRSA010000016.1, read as the reverse complement.
ATCCCCACCACCATTTCTACAACGTGGACACGGGGCAGCTGTCGGACATCCCGTCGGGGCAGATTGCCATCATGGAGATGCCGGAGCTGCCGGCCGGCACCGAGCAGGAGAGTGTCGAGCTCATCATCCGCATCCGCGACAAGCGGGACAAGCACTGAGACGCGGTCCCGCGCGGGCGCAATTGCCTGCCCCTGCCGCTTTATCTATACTCGCCGCCCCAGCCGGGGCCGAAGTAGCTCAGTCGGTAGAGCAACGCATTCGTAATGCGTAGGTCGTCAGTTCGAGTCTGACCTTCGGCACCAGTCTTCGGCATGCCTGCGGATCGGGGGCGGTGGCAAAAAAAACGCCCCCGCGCCTTCCCTGGCACGGGGGCGGGCGGGGAATCCGCCTGGCACCTGTCTGGTCCCTGCCTACTCGTCGGCAGTCACGACGAGGCCGATCTTCCTCGCGACGAACTCACCGGCGGCGCTGTCGAAGCGCCCGTGCGCATGCAGCCCGCGGGCTACGCTCGCACCGTCCAGCGCCCGGGCGAGGGCGTCGGCGCAGTCGGCGAAATCCCGGTACAGGGCGATGCCGTCGCCCGTGCGTATCGAGTACAGCGTCCGGCCTTCCCCGGCCGGCAGGATGCTGATGCCGCCCTCGATGTTCAGGATGTCGACGAAGCTCGGACCGATGCGGATGTAGTGGCGCTGGTCCTCGCCGAGGATGGAGGTATCGGGCACCAGCGTATCCGGACCGATCACCGTGAACGGCGCCGTCGCGCCCTCCGCGCCCCAGCCGATGGCGAGCTTCGCGCGCATTCCGCCGAGGTCGATGATGGTACGCGCCTCGAAGTCAGGCGGTGCGAAGCCGAAGGCGGCGGGGAAGCCGAAGGCCCGCGCGGCAGTGCCCGGCAGCAGGTCGGCATCGATCGGGAGGGCGCCGGTGGCAATCTCGTAGTCGGCCGGATCGGCGTCGCTGTCCGGTCGGGCGCCGGTGCCGGCGAAGTCGAACAGTCGTGCCGGCCGGCCGCCGATGGTGGCGAGGTCGAGGTCGACCTGGCCGCTGACGGCCTCGTTGACGGTGCCGGCGAGGCGCGTGACGGCGAGGCGCACGGCGCCTTCGGTGGCGTCCATCGCGAGGCTGGCGCCCGCGGCGTCCGCGGTGACGGTACCGCGGACGGTGACCTTCTGGCCGACCGAGATGTCGCCGATGCTCAGTGTCTCGTCCGGCGCTCCGTTCCTGAACACGCTGGTGTCCGGCCCGACCGTGACCAGCACGCGGTCGCGGAAGTAGGCCTCCCGGGCGGCGGGGATCACGCTCGCGCCGAGCACGGTGAACTGCTCGCCGCTGCGCGCGATCACGTGGCCCTGTACCGCGTCGTAGTCGATCCCCGGCACACTGGAGCCGGCCAGCATGCGGGCCGCCGTGAACTCCCGGGCTGAGGTGTCCAGAGTGCCGAAGGCCGCCGTCGCCGTGCCGGCGCCTGCGGCCGCCAGCGCAAGGAGTCCCTCCTCGCCGGAGTAGGCTTCGCCGCCCACTTCGTACTCCGTCCCGTCCGTCACGAGCACGGGGACCTCGCCGAAGTCGCCTTCACGGCGATGAAACGGCCGCAGGTCGATGGTGTAGCGACCCGCGTCGACGTCCACGGACGCGAGGGGACCGCGCACCCGGATCTCTTTCTCGTCCACCAGCTCGACCTCGGCCACGATGAACGGTTCCACGGTGACCTCGGCCGGCGTCGGCAGCAGATCCACCGTGTGCGAGGCCTCGAGGTCGAAGTCCACGGTCAGCATCGACGGCACGCCGCGGCGTACGACCAGCCGGTCCCGCTCGGCGAGCTCGATACGCAGCTCGCTTCGCGCGAGCGGGTTGCCGTCGGCGTCCACGGCGGTGGCGGCCACCGCCTCGCCCGCGGATTCCACGAAGATCTCCGCGTCGCCGTAGTCGATGGTGATGGTGCCGGCGACGTAGGTGCCCGGCGGCACGTTGGCGGCACTGACCAGCTCGGTCAGCTCGACATAGTCGGCGAAATCCAGCCGCGCCGCGTTCGGCAGCGTCTCGACGACCGCGCCGCCGGCCTTCTCGAGAGAGAGCGAGACCACGTCGACCGTGTAGCTGACGAAGTCGCCGTCGGCGTCGGTCATGGCGACGTAGACGATGCCGCACTCCGCGGCAGTGGCGGGATCCCCCGGCACGCAGCCGGCGGCCGGATCAGCGGTGGAAGCGGAGCCGCCGCCCGAACCGCCGCAGGCGGCGAGCGCCAGCAGGAACGGGGCGAGCAGGGCGAGCCGCCGGGTCCCGTCGATGAATGACTGTGTCCTTGTCATGATCCTCTCCTGTGTGGGGAACGTTGCATTCGTGGCCATCAACGGGCGGGGAGGCGCGCGGTTGACACGGCTGATACCGCGATCTGAACGGAAAACGGCGCTCGAGCCTTGCCGGTAGGTATAAAGCAAGTTATTTCGGCAACTTAGCTTGTATTCTTCGAATATCATGTCAGAATGCGTGGCTAACGCGTGGGGAGCGGGGGATACCGGAAGTGAGAACACTGTCAATCCAACGGTCCGCGCGGGCTTTCTAGAATGTCCCGACGGACGGCCGACGGTGGCATGACCTCGAAATGATCAGCGAGAAGGACCTGCGGGCCGGCATCGCCGGCGACACACTGGCCTCACGGCGCGGATCCGGGCAGTACCCCGCGATTGCCGTGGACGCCGTCTACACAAAGCTCGCGATCAATCTGCTCACCCTCGAGAAGGACACGGCGGACGCCGTCATCGAGTCCGTGGTCGACGATCTTCGCGATGCGGCGGCCGTCGACGTCGCCTTCGTCTGTCTGGCCGACGAGCACGCCGAGCGCGTGGAGACCGTCATCGCGGCGAGTTCTCCCTTCAGCATCTGCCGGCCCCAGGTACTCCAGGACCAGGATCTGACCGAATGGCGCTGGCTCGCCCGCGGCATGACCGGGCAGCGGCTGCTGGAGATCGGCGATTGCGCGCAGCCGCCCGCGGGCGCGGAGGCGGAGGCCGCCCGCCTCGCCGAGATCGGCCTGGGCGCCTGTCTGCTGATCGGCGTCGGCACCACGGAGGGACCGGCGGGCTTCATCGCGCTGGCCAACGAGGCGCCCGTGGACGGCTGGGACGCCAACCTGAAGCTGCTGCTGAAGCTGCTCGGGTCGAGCTTCGGCGCCGGCGTCGAGCGGGTACGCACCCGCGCCGAACTCGCCCACATCCGCGAGCGCGACGAACTGCTGTCCGAGACGGCGAACGACGGCATCTGGGACTTCGACGGCCGGCAGAAGGCAGTGTGGTTCTCCCGCCGCTGGAAGACCATGCTCGGCTACGACGAGGACGAGGAGGATCTCGCCCCCGACTGGTATCGCCTGGTTCACCCCGATGACATGTCCCGGGTCCAGGCCAAGATGCGCGAGCACCTGGAGGGCGGGGCGGATTATTTCGAGAGCGTCCACCGCATGCGCCACTCCAGCGGCGACTGGCGCTGGATGATCAGCCGGGCAAAGGCGCTGCAGGACGGCAACGGCCGGCTGCGCCGCCTGGTGGGCGTCGAGGTGGACATCACCGAGCGCAAGCTTTACGAAGAGGCGCTGTTCCGCGAGAAGGAGAGCGCGCAGATCACCCTGCAGTCCATCGGCGACGGCGTCGTTACGACCGATGCGGACTGCAACGTGGAATACGTCAACCCGGTGGCGGAGGAACTCACCGGCTGGAAGGTGGACAGCGCCACCGGCCGGGCGGTGGACGAGATCTTCCGGGCCTACCACGAGGAGACCTGCGAGCCGCTGGAGAACCCCGTGGCGGTGGCCATCCGCCGCAACCGCTCCATCAAGTCGGTGCGCCCGGCTCTGCTGATCACCCGGGACGGCAACGAGCTGTACGTGGAGTCGACGGCCTCGCCCATCCGCGACGGCTCCGGCAACGTGACCGGCGGCGTGCTGATCTTCCACGACGTGAGCGAGGCCCGGGAACTCAACCGCAAGCTCGCCTACCACGCCAGCCACGACATGCTGACCCAGCTGGTGAACCGGCGCGAGTTCGAGAGCCGGCTGGAACGGGCGCTGAAGAGCGCAAAGGCCCGGGAGACGTCCTACGCGCTCTGCTACATGGACCTCGACCAGTTCAAGATCGTCAACGACAGCTGCGGCCACAGCGCGGGCGACGCGCTACTGGCCCAGCTGGGCGCGCTGCTGAAGTCCAAGATCCGCTGGCGCGATACGTTGGCGCGCCTCGGCGGCGACGAGTTCGGCGTGCTGCTGGAGAGCTGCACGCTGGACGAGGCCATGCGCACGGCGGAGGAGCTGCGCCAGGTAGTGGCCGACTACAAGTTCGTGTGGGACGAGCGCAGCTTCCGCCTCGGCGCGAGCGTGGGCGTCGTCCCCATCACCTCCGACAACGACGACGTGGCGGCTTTGCTGTCCGCCGCGGACAGCGCCTGCGCGGCGGCCAAGGAGGCGGGCCGCAACCGCATCCACAGCTATCATGAGAACGACATCGACCTCATGCGCCGCCGGCGCGAGATGCAGTGGGCCGCACGCATCAACAATGCGCTCGAGGAGTCCCGCTTCGAACTGTTCCGCCAGACCATCCTGCCGCTGCAGGGCGAGGACCGGGGCGCCCACTACGAACTCCTGCTGCGCATGCGCGACGAGGCCGGCGCCATGGTGTCGCCGGAGCTGTTCATCAACGCGGCCGAGCGCTACGGCATCACGCCCAATATCGATCGCTGGGTGATCTCCAATGCCTTCCGCTGGCTGGTTTCCGAGGCCGACGAGCGAGAGCGGCTGGATCTGTGCTCCATCAACCTGTCGGGGCAGAGCCTCGGCGACGAGAAGTTCCTGCCGTTCGTGATCGAGCAGTTCCAGGTGAGCGGCCTCGATGCCACCAAGATCTGCTTCGAGATCACCGAGACGGCGGCGATTGCCAGCTATTCCCAGGCGAACCGCTTCATCAACGCGCTGAAGGAACTCGGCTGCAAGTTCGCCCTGGACGACTTCGGCACCGGTCTGTCGTCGTTCGGCTACCTGAAGCACTTCCCGGTGGACTTCCTGAAGATCGACGGCAGCTTCGTGAAGGAGATCCTGCACGATCCCATCGACCGGGAGATGGTGCGCTCGATCAACGAGATCGGCCATCTCACGGGCAAGCAGACCATCGCCGAGTTCGCAGAGAACGAGGAGATCATTACCATGCTGCGGGGCATGGGCATCGACTATGCCCAAGGCTACGGCGTCTCCGAGCCGAAGCGCGTGCAGCAGAACTTCGCCGCCGAGTCCCTCTAGGTCCCTCTAGCCGTCGGCGTCCGCGCGGAAGCGCATCGAGAAGTCCACCGCGCGCAGGTGCTTGGTGAGCGCGCCCACCGAGATGAAGTCCACCCCGGTCTCCGCCACGGCGACGATGTCGTCCATCTCCAGCCCGCCCGAGGCCTCCAGGGTGGCGCCGGTGCCGGACTCCCGGGTGAGGCGCACCGCCTCGCGCAGGGCATCGAGCGGGAAGTTGTCCAGCAGCAGGCGGTCCGCGCCGGCTTCGAGCGCCTGGCGCACCTCGTCCGGCTTCTCCACTTCGACCTCCACCGGCAGGGACGGATTGTCGGCTCTCGCCCGGGCGACCGCGGCCATGATGCCGCCGCAGGCGATCAGGTGGTTCTCCTTGATCAGGATGGCGTCGAACAGGCCGATGCGGTGGTTCTTCGCGCCGCCGCAGCGCACGGCATATTTCTGGGCCAGGCGCAGGCCCGGGAGGGTCTTGCGCGTATCGAGTATGCGGCAGGGGGTATGGGCGACCGCGGCGGCGTAGCGCGCCGCGGCGGTGGCGGTGCCGGACAGCGTCTGCAGGAAATTCAGCGCGGTACGCTCGCCGGTCAGGATTGGCCGGGCGGGCCCCCGCAGGGTGCAGACGGTGGCGCCGGGGGCGAGCCGGTCGCCGTCGCCGGTCTGCCAGGCGATGCGGATGCGCTCGTCCAGCGCGGCGAAGACCCGCTCGAACCAGGCCCGGCCGCAGAGCACGGCGTCTTCCCGGCAGACCACGGAGGCCTGCGTCCGCGCGTCGGCGCCGATCAGTCCCGCCGTCACGTCGCCGCCGCCCACGTCCTCGGCGAGAGCCGCTTCCACGCTCGCCCTGATGTGTGCCGAGAGACTGTCTTCCTGCATGTCCGCTGCCTCCGCGCTGCGCCCGGACGATACGTCAGGGCGTCTCTGGCCACAAGCGTCAACATACGTATAATCCACTATGCATGCATCGCCAACGCCGCCAGCCAGGAGCCGACGACACCGTGACGGGGAAGATGCCCACGAGCCGCCCTGCCTCGCCCTGCGTGAATATCTGCACGCTGGACGAACACGACGTCTGCACCGGCTGTCTGCGCACTCTGGACGAGATCGGTGCCTGGGGCACGCTAAGCGCCGAGGAACAGTGGCGCATCGTGGCGGCACTGCCCGACCGTGCGACGGCGCGCAGTGCAGGCCCGTGAGCTCCCATGAACGCTGGTGTCACTCCGAGGATCCTGCTGGCGGTCCTGCTCGCCGCTCCCGCGCTGGGCGGCTGCACGGCCATGCTGGTCGGCGACGGTCAGGGGAGCAGGACGGGCGAGCGGCCGGCGGCGTCCCGCTCCGTCGGGGACGGCGAGATTACCGCAGCGGTTCGCTCGCGCCTGCGGTCGGATACGTCGGTGGAGGCGGGCGGCATCGAGGTGGCGACGGCGGGCGGGCGCGTGACGCTCAGCGGAGTCGTAACGAGTTTCGGCGAGCGCGACAGGGCCGGCCGGCTGGCGGCCTCGGTGCCCGGAGTCGTGAGCGTGGAGAACCGTCTGGCGGTCGGGGGAGGCCAGTGAGTATTCGTATCAGAACGAAGGAGGTAGAGGGGAAATGGACGTAATCGAGAGGATCAAGCAGCAGATCAGCGAGAATCCGGTCCTGCTGTACATGAAAGGCACACCGGACTTCCCGCAGTGCGGCTTCTCCGCCCAGTCCGTGGCGGCGCTGAAGGCCTGCGGCAAGGAATTCGCCTACGTGAACATCCTGGAGGACCCGGAGCTGCGCGAGGCGCTGAAGAGCTACTCGAACTGGCCCACCTATCCCCAGCTCTACGTGCGGGGCGAGCTGATCGGCGGCTCCGACATCGCCGTGGAGATGTACCACTCCGGTGAGCTGAAGCAGATGCTCGACGACGTCGCCGCCTGAGCGCGGCGGCGTTCAGCCGCCGGCTTCGGTGAGCGCCTGCCGATACACGCCCTGGACCCGGTTGACGATCTCGCAGAAGAGATCCGCCGTCCGCTCCGCGTCGTAGGCAGCGGAGTGGGCCCGGGATTCGTCCCATTCGAGCCCCGCGGCCGCGACCGCGCGCGCCAGCACCGTCTGGCCGAAGACCACGCCGCCCAGCGTGGCCGTATCGAAGCTGGAGAACGGATGGAAGGGGTTACGCTTCAGTCCCGTGCGCTGCACCGCCGCGTTCAGGAAACTCAGGTCGAAGAAGGCGTTGTGGCCCACCAGCACCGCGCGTGTGCAGCCGGTCTCCCGGATGGCGCGGCGCACCTCCCGGAACACCCGCTGCAGGGCATCCCGCTCGTCGATGGCGGGGCGCAGCGGATGCCAGGGGTCGATGCCGTTCACCGCCAGGGAGGCCGCCTCCATGTTGGCACCGTCGAACGGCCGTACGTGATAGCGATGGGTCTCGCCCCGCACCAGGCGTCCGGCGGCGTCCATCTCCAGCAGCACCGCCGCGATCTCCAGCAGCGCATCGGTATCGGCATTGAAACCGCCGGTCTCCACGTCGACGACCACCGGCAGGAAGCCGCGGAAGCGGCTGGCGACCGGCGCCGTCTCGTCCTGTTCGGCCGTCCCCATCCGGTTCAGGGGGTCGGCCGTCCGGGAGACTGCGCCAGGTCGAGGAGCAGGCTGAGGGTATAGCGCACGCCGAAGCCGGTGACCTTGCTCGGCGTGTGTGCCAGGCCGCCCTCGTGGCTGGAGGCGCTGAGGTCGAGGTGTATCCAGGTGCTCTGCCCGGGCACGAACTCGCGCAGCAGTGCGGCGGCCATGATGTGGTCGCCGGCGCCCGGCACGAGACACTGCTTCAGGTCCGCCACCTCGCTCTTCAGTTCGTCCCGGAACTCGTCGGTGACCGGGAACGGCCAGACCCGCTCGCCGCTCTCCTCGCCGGCGTGCTGCAGCAGCGGATGCAGCTCGCGCCGGTTGGTGAAGACGCCGCTGTAGCGGGTGGTCAAGGCGCTCACGCAGGTGCCGGTGAGCGTCGCATAGTCGATGATGGTCTCCGGGCCGTGCTCGCCCGCCAGCGCCAGAGCATCGGCGAGCACCATCCGGCCCTCGGCGTCCGTATGGACCACCTGTATGGTCTTGCCGGCGACGGTGCCCACGACATCCTGCTGCTTGTAGGCGTGCGGGCCTGTGCGGTTCTCCGTGAGCGCCAGCCAGCAGTCCACGGCGAACGGGACCTCGAGCAGCGTCAGCGCGAGCAGCGTGCCGAGGGCGACGGCGCTGCCCTGCATGTCGCCGTGCATGTCCAGCATGCCGGAGGCGGGTTTCAGGTTCGTCCCGCCCGTGTCGAACACGATGCCTTTGCCGACCAGCGCGACCCGGGGCGCCGCAGTGGCCTCCCCGGGACGGTAGGAGAGGCGGAGGATGCCGGCGTCGTCGTGGTCGTTGCCGCGGGCCACGGCCAGGAAGGCGCCGGCGCCGCGCTCCTCCAGCTGTCCGGTGTCCAGGAACTCCGACTGCCAGCCGTGACGCGCGGCGAGTTGCTCGCCGGCGGCCCTCAGCGCCCGCGCATCGCCGACGTTCGGCGGCAGGGCCGTGAGCCAGCGGGCGAGATTGTTGCCGGCGGCCTCGGCCTCCACCCGCTCGGCATCGATACGCCCGGCCAGGCCGAGCAGCCGGATGGTGGCGAGCCGCGGCGGCTTCGCCGTCTTGCGGCGGAAGGCGGGCAGACGGAAGGCGGCCAGCAGCAGCGCGAGCAGTTGGTCGCGCACGATCGCCGGCGTGCCGTCGTCCGGGAAACCCGCTGCCAGTACGCCAAGCTGCCGCGGATCCTCCGCCAGTGCGGCCGCCGCCAGGCGCCGCGCCACGGTGCCCCGCTCGAAGGCGCTTGCCTCCGCCGGCACCGTCGCCACCAGCATCGTGGTCTGGGCCTTGTTGTCCAGCCGGCTGGTCACCAGCGGCACGTCGCCCGCGTCACGGCGGCGGGCGAGTTTTCTGAGGCGTCTGCCCTTCGGTACCGCCGACCAGGCGTCCTCGCCGGCCCGCCGCGGCAGCAGCACCAGCAGCTGATCCAGATTCTCGTAGTCCTTCAGCAGCGGCTTCTTCGTCGACTGGACGACGCGTACCGACGTGTCCGGTGGCAGCACTGTGGCCATGAAGGGGTCCTCCGGGGCGCCTTGACCTGTCTATGGCAAAGGCCGAACATACGCTCCAGCCTGCGGCGGGCGGAGCGGGGCGACGAAGAGTCGTCATCCTAGCAGGTGCCCCCCGCTAATTCATCACGGCTGCCGCGGCGGCCGCCACACGGCTTCGCGCATGAGCTCAAACAGTCCCTTCGACGATACCGACCCGACGGAAACCCGGGAATGGCTGGAGTCCATCGACTCCGTGCTGAAGGTTCACGGACCCGAGCGCGCCCATTTCCTGCTCAACCGCATGATCGACTTCGCGCGGCGCTCCGGGGCCTATCTTCCCTACAGCCCGAACACCGCCTATCTGAACTCGATCTCGCCGGGGCAGCAGCCCGAGTACCCGGGCGACCGCTCGCTGGAACGGCGCATCGAGGCCTATATCCGCTGGAATGCGATGGCGATGGTGGTGCTCGCCAACCGGGCGAGCAGCGAGTACGGGGGTCACATCGCCTCCTACGCGTCGTCGGCTACGCTCTACGAGGTGGGCTTCAACCATTTCTGGCGCGCACCGTCGGAGCGAAACGGCGGCGACCTGGTCTTCATCCAGGGCCATTCGGCGCCGGGCATCTATGCGCGCGCCTATCTGGAGGGGCGCCTGACCGGCGACCAGTTGCAGCATTTCCGCATGGAAGTGGGCGGCGGCGGGCTGTCGTCCTACCCGCATCCCTGGCTCATGCCGGAATTCTGGCAGTTCCCCACCGTGTCCATGGGCCTGGGCCCGATGATGGCGCTGTACCAGGCGCGCTTCATGCGTTACCTGGAGCATCGCGGCCTGATCCCCGAGAGCGACCGCAAGGTCTGGTGCTTCCTCGGCGACGGCGAGATGGACGAGCCCGAGGCGATGGGCGCCATCACCATGGCCGTGCGCGAGGGCCTCGACAATCTGATCTTCGTCATCAACTGCAACCTGCAGCGCCTGGACGGGCCGGTGCGCGGCAACGGCAAGATCATCCAGGAACTCGAGGCGGCTTTCGGCGGCGCCGGCTGGGACGTCATCAAGGTGATCTGGGGCTCGCGCTGGGATCCGCTGCTGGCCAAGGACACCGACGGCCTGCTGCGTCGCGTCATGGATGAAACCGTGGACGGTGAGTACCAGGCCTGCAAGAACAAGGGCGGTGCCTACACCCGTGAGCACTTCTTCGGCAAGTATCCGGAGCTGAAGGAGATGGTGGCCAACATGTCCGACGAGGAGGTGTGGCGGCTGAACCGGGGCGGCCACGATCCCATCAAGGTTTACGCGGCCTACGAGAAGGCGGTGCGCAGCGAGGGCCGGCCCACCGTGATCCTGGCCAAGACCGTGAAGGGCTACGGCATGGGCGAGTCCGGCGGCGAGAGCGCGAACCCCGCCCACCAGCAGAAGAAGCTGGACGACGAGGCGCTGAAGGAGTTTCGCGACCGCTTCAACATCCCGGTCTCCGACGAGGACATCCCCAGGGTGCCATTCTGTCGGCCGCCGGAAGACGGCGACGAGATCGAGTACCTGCACGAGCGCCGGCGCAAGCTGGGCGGTTATCTGCCGCAGCGGCGTACCCGGTCGGCCTCGCTGCAGGTCCCCCAGCTCGAGACCTTCTCCAGCCAGCTCGAGGGCACGGGCGAGCGGGAGGCGTCGACCACCATGGCCTTCATCCGGCTGCTGACGGCGCTTACCCGGGACAAGAACATCGGCAAGTACGTGGTGCCCATCGTGCCCGACGAGGCACGCACGTTTGGCATGGAAGGCATGTTCCGCCAGGTGGGCATCTACTCGTCAAAGGGGCAGCTCTACACGCCCCAGGACGCCGATCAGCTCATGTACTACAAGGAGGACAAGAAGGGCCAGATTCTCGAGGAAGGCATCAACGAGGCGGGCTCGTTCTGCTCCTGGCTGGCCGCCGGCACTTCCTACAGCAATCACGACCAGCCCATGATCCCGTTCTACATCTTCTACTCGATGTTCGGGTTCCAGCGCATCGGCGACTTCATCTGGGCCGGCGGCGACATGCAGTCCCGGGGCTTTTTGATCGGGGGCACCGCCGGGCGCACGACGCTGGCCGGCGAGGGTCTGCAGCACCAGGACGGTCACAGCCACGTGCTGGCCTCCACAGTGCCGAACTGCCGGTCCTACGACCCCACCTATGCCTACGAGCTGGCGGTCATCATCCAGGACGGCATGCGGCGGATGCTGCACGAGCAGGAGAACGTCTTCTACTACATCACCTGCATGAACGAAAACTACGTCCATCCGGCCATGCCCAAGGGCGTGGAGGACGGCATCCTGAAGGGCCTGTATCTCCTGAAGATCGGCGGCCGCGGCAAGGTCCGGGTGCAGCTGATGGGCTCGGGTACGATCCTCGGCGAGGTGATCGGTGCGGCCGAGCTGCTGGAGGACGACTACTCCATCCCCGCCGATATCTGGAGCGCCACCAGCTTCAACCAGCT
>CAZRSA010000015.1:0-37101 GCA_964602525.1 uncultured Woeseiaceae bacterium | reverse complement strand
GCGTGGTCGTGGACCCGGTCACCCGGATCGAGGGCCACCTGCGCATCGAAGTCAACGTCGACGAGAACAATGTCATCCAGAACGCCGTGTCCACCGGCAACATGTGGCGTGGTCTGGAAGTGATCCTCAAGGGCCGCGATCCCCGCGACGCCTGGGCCTTCGTCGAGCGCATCTGTGGCGTCTGCACCGGTGTGCACGCCATCCAGTCCGTGCGCACGGTCGAGGACGCCCTGGGCATCGAGATCCCTGCCAACGCCAACCACATCAGGAACCTGATGATGCTGGCGCAGTACACCCAGGACCATCTCGTGCACTTCTATCACCTGCATGCCCTGGACTGGGTGGACGTGGTCAGCGCGCTCAGCGCCGATCCGAAGGCCACCTCCCAGCTGCAGCAGTCCATCAGCAACTGGCCGAAGTCCTCGCCGGGCTACTTCAGCGACGTGCAGAACAAGCTGAAGCGCTTCGTGGAATCCGGTCAGCTGGGCATCTTCTCGAACGCCTACTGGGGCAGCCCCGCCTACAAGCTGCCGCCGGAGGCGAACCTGATGGCGGTGACGCACTATCTGGAGGCACTGGACTTCCAGAAAGAGATCGTGAAGATCCACACGGTCTTCGGCGGCCGTAACCCGCATCCGAACTGGCTGGTTGGCGGTGCTCCCTGCTCGATCAACATGAACGATACGGGTGGCGTCGGTGCGCTCAACATGTACTGGATGAACCTGGTGTCCGACATCATCACCCAGTCCATCCAGTTCGTGGATCAGGTCTACATCCCCGACCTGAAGGCGATCGCCTCCTTCTACAAGGACTGGGGTTTCGGCGGGGGCCTGTCTAGCAAGAACGTGATGTCCTACGGGGACTTCCCCCGCTTCGCGAACCAGTTCGACAACGACAGCTTCATGCTCCCGCAGGGCGCGATCCTGAATGGCGACCTGTCGACGGTATACGACGTCGACCCGAGGGATCCGGAGCAGGTGCAGGAATTCGTCACCCACTCCTGGTACGACTACCCGGGCGACCCCAACGCAGGGCTCCATCCCTGGGACGGTATCACCGAGCCGAAGTTCGAGCTCGGTCCGAATGCCAAGGGTACGAAGACGAAGATCGAGGCTCACGACGAGAACGCCAAGTACTCCTGGCTGAAGGCGCCGCGCTGGCGCGGCAACGCGATGGAGGTCGGCCCGCTGGCCCGCTACATCGTGGCTTATGCACGCGGCAACGAAGAGATCAAGGCACAGGTTGACGGCCTGCTGAGCGACCTGGACCTGCCGATCACCGCTTTGTTCTCGACGCTCGGGCGTACTGCGGCACGCGGGCTCGAAACCTCCTGGGCGGCCCACAAGATGCGCACTGTCTTCGACGAGATGATGGCCAACATCAAGGCGGGCGACAGCGCGACGGCCAACATGACCAAATGGGAGCCGGAGACCTGGCCGGAGGATGCCAAGGGGGTCGGTTACGGCGAGGCGCCGCGCGGCTCGCTGGGCCACTGGATCCACATCAAGGACGCCAAGATCGAGAACTACCAGTGCGTGGTCCCGTCCACCTGGAACGCCTCGCCGCGCGATCACCAGGGCAACATCGGCGCCTACGAGGCCGCGCTGCTCGGCACGCCCATGGCGGACCCGGAACAGCCACTGGAGATCCTGCGTACGATCCACAGCTTCGATCCCTGCCTCGCCTGCGCCACGCACGTGATCTCGCCCGACGGCGAGGAACTCACGTCGGTGAAGGTCCGCTAGGGGTTCTGGCTAACCGAGGAATCGACTAGGAGACGATCATGGCAACGAGCACAGAGGCGATGGGTGGGCGCAGTCCTGCGAACCTGAAGCCCGAGTATATCTACGAGGCGCCGGTCCGCATCTGGCACTGGGTCCATGCCATCAGCATCGTGGTGCTGTGCGTCACCGGCTATCTGATCGGGAATCCGCTGCCGAGTGTGCCGGGGGAGGCGAGTGAGTCCTTCCTGATGGGCAACATCCGGATGATCCATTTCATCGCGGGTTACGTATTCACGATCGGACTGCTGGTGCGGATCTACTGGGGCTTCGTCGGCAACAAGTACTCGCGGGAATTGCTCTACCTTCCCGTCTGGAAAGGAAGCTGGTGGAAAGAGCTGTTCCACGAGATCAAGTACTACAGCTTCCTGACCCGGAAGACGTACAAGACGAAGGCGCACAACCCGCTGGCACAGAGCGCGATGTGGTTCTTCAATTTCATCCTGGGCCTGTTCCTGGTGATCACGGGCTTCGCGCTTTATTCGGAAGGACTGGGTGACGGCAGCTGGGCAGACGTACTGTTCGGCTGGGTATTCGTCCTCTTCCCGAACTCGATGGGTGTGAAGACCTGGCACAATTTCGGCATGTGGCTGATCATCGTTTTCGCGATCATCCATACCTACATGGCGATACGCGCCGATCTCATGGGTCGTCAGTCCAGCGTGAGCACGATCATGTCCGGCTGGCGGTTCTACAAGGACGATTACCCTGGCGACGAACCGCGGTGACGGACGACATAGCGGAAGTAGCGCCGGACGGGGACCCCGTCGGGTTCGAGACCCTCATCCTCGGAATCGGGAATCCGCTCTGGGCCGATGAGGGTTTCGGCGTGCGCGCCGCCGAGCAACTGAACGCGCAGTACGAATTCCCGCCGGAAGTCCGTGTGATGGACGGCGGGACCCTCGGTCTGATGCTGCTGCCCTACGTGCGTTCCGCGAAGAACCTGCTGATCCTGGATGCCATCGACTTCGGCCTCGAGCCCGCTGAAATGAAGGTCATTGTCGGCGACGACGTCCCGAAATTCATGGGCGTGAAGAAGATGAGCATGCATCAGACCGGCTTCCAGGAGGTGCTGATGTCGGCCGAGATGTTCGGCCAGGCGCCGGAGAAGCTGGCACTGGTCGGCGTACAGCCCGAGTTCCTGAACGACTACGGCGGCAGCCTGCGCGATTCGGTGAAGGCCCGCCTGCCGGAAGCGGTGGCAGCTGCCCTCGGCATCCTGAGTGACTGGGGTATTGATTACCGGAAGCGCGACAAGCCGCTCGAGCACACGGATCTGACTGGTCCCGACGCCATCAACATGGACGAGTACGAGTCCGGGCGGCCGGATACGAAAGAGACCTGGAGATAGTCCATTGGGAGAGACCCTGAACCATCCGCTGATCCAGCGGCTGATCGACGAATACGCCTATCCTGCCGTCGGGCTGGAGGAGCATGACGAATTCGTGGCCGATCCCGCGGTGAACGTACTGTTCTTCGCTGGTGAGCCGAAGAAGTTCGGTGAGACCGTGGACGTGGCCGTCGTGCTTCCGGAGATCGTTTCCGCATTCGACGGCCGGCTGAGGCCGGCCGTGGTGACGAGGGAGGCGGAGAAGGAGCTGCAGAAGAAGTACGGTTTCCGGGAGTGGCCCTCACTGGTATTCGTCCGCGAGGGCGGCTATCTCGGGGTCATCTCGCGAATCCGGAACTGGCAGGAGTACCTCGACGAGATCAACGAGATAATGCGCTCCGAACCGCGGCGTCCGCCGGGATTCAAGATTCCGGTAGTGACTGCCTGAACCGCCCAACGATCGATCGGGGGAAGCAAAGATGAACATCAGAGACATACCCGTTGTCGCGATAGGTCCGGGCAGCCAGCCGAGCGAGAGCGATGGTTCCGAGCTGCAGTACATCGACATGCCCCGTGGCATGTCCATGTACGAGCCGCCCTCCATCCCGGACCCGGAGTCCGTGGAGAATCTGACGGGAGCGCGCGCAGCGACGGACTGGCTGCAGCAGACACTCGACGAGTGGCAGCCGGGCAAACCCGCCCTGGCCGATATCTCCGGGCTCGATGAGGAGAATCGCGAACTGGTCAACCAGGTCCTCGGCGAAGGCGAAGTGGCGGTCAAATTCACCGGCGACTTCGTGGCCCAGACCCAGGAGTCGGTACTGACCGGTGTCTGGCGTACGTTCTATTTCAACGATGATGGCAAGGTCACACACGATCTGCTGGAAGTGGCCGAGGCGCCGTTCATCGCCCGTCTGGGCGATCTGGGGCGCGACCGGAAGCCCGCAGACGTCAGCGGCCGCAAAGCGCCACCGGGAGCGCCGAATGCTCCGGCCATCCTGACCGAGATCGCCGACCGGGTCGCCAATCGGGAACCGGGTGACGAGACCCACGTCATCAATCTGACGCTGCTGCCGGTGTCCGATGAGGACCTGTTGTTCCTGGACGAGACTCTGGGCAAGGGTCCGGTCGACATACTGGCCCGCGGCTACGGACGCTGCATCATCTCGGCGACACGCGTCCCCGATGTGTGGTGGGTGCGCTACGCCAATTCCATGGCCAAACTGATCCTGAACTCCATCGAGATTACGGATCTGCCCCACGTCGTCGAGGCGGCGCCGGAAGACGTACGCGATTCGGGCAAGCGTCTGGCACAGTTGCTCGAGGCCTACTGGACCGAGGACTGAGTGCGGCGCTGTCGCCGGGAGTGATATGGAAGAGGCGATGCACGACCGGATCAGCGACGACACTCGCATGGAGTGCCGTATCTGCTGGCACGTGTACGATCCCGCGGAGGGAGACGACGTCGAACAGGTGCCACCCGGGACGCCATTCTCGGCCTTGCCCGAACACTGGCGCTGTCCCCAGTGCGATGCCGAGCCGGACAAGTTCCTGCCCTTGAGCGAATGAGGCGTCTGCGCCATGAGTGAACCGGCGGTCGAACGCCTTGTGGCGCGCTATCGGGAGGCGGAGCCGCGCATGCGGGACCTGCCGTTCTATAACGACTCGCTCTCCATCGAGCCCGTGGGGTTTCGCGAATGGGAAGGCCACCGGCTCGGCATCCTCATCACGCCCTGGTTCATCAACCTGATCCTGCTGCCGGGGGAGCGCGACGACTGGTCGGCGGTGGAGCAGGGCGACCAGAGCGACTGGCACCTGCCTTCGGAGACGGTGCGCTTCACGGCGAATCGCTCCGAAGACGACGAGGATGTCTTCCTGGCCGCGCCCGTGTTCACCAATGTCATCGGCGTGCCTGATCACGAGGCGGCGAAGAACATTGCGGCACAAGTGCTGCAGAGTCTGCTGGCAAAGCCGGGCAGTGAGGAAGCGGCGCCCGGTCACGCTGTCAGCAGACGCGATCTGTTCCGCGGGCGACTGAAGAAAGGCGGCTGAGCGGCCCCATTCCGGTCTACATCACGTCTTCGTAGACGGCGTCGGCCCGACGGAGCGCGGGTATGGGGTCGCGTTTCCCGCGTTCCTCTGCCCGATCCCGGTCATGACGGGAACGGCTCGCTGCTGCGCATCCTTCCGGCCGGGGCGGCACCCGGTCCACGTTGAATCTCCAGCGTCTGATGCGCTGCTCCTCCGTTCAGAAGGACCGGGCGGCTCGCACGCCTGCCGCCGAGCCCGCTTCGACAATCCGCATCCAGAGCCGCCCCGCACGGCCGGGCGGGGAGGTGAGGCTCGCGCCGGCCTCGTCCCGGTGGTGGACCTCATCGGCGCAGAAGTGCTGCAGCTGGGTGTGCAGCGGAGCCCACTCCGGCCGCTGCGCCAGCTTGTCTATCTGCTGCTGGTAATGATCCTCCACGAAAGTCTCGACTGCTTCTATGGTGCGGTATATCGCTGCCGGCCCAAAGAATGCAGGGAGCGCACCGAGTGCCCAGCCGGCCGCACACCACAGCGGCGTGAGACGGCTGCGGGCATGCCGGGGTAACCAGCGTTCGAAGAAGTCGAGGTGCTGACGCTCCGTGGCCAGGTGCGCGCGGGCGAACTCGCGCACGCCGTCGTCGCCCGTTACGGCGAGAATCCCCTTGTAGATCCACACGGCACCGGTTTCGCCGGCGTGATCCGAGCGGAGGTCACGCATCAGGTCGTCGTCGAGCGCGAGTGTGTCGAAAGCGGGCAACAGTTTCGGCGGGAGTCCCGTCATATGTCTATATCCTGTTAACTACTAATGTCGTCACTATATCGACAATTGGCGTATCCTGAAGTCATGAACTCTAAGCAAAATGTCGACAAAACCATGACGCAAACGGTTTCCAGTATCGACGAGCGGGAAGTTCGCTACTACACGGAGCTGGCCGAGACCTGGTGGGACCGCGACGGTCCGTTCTGGCCATTGCACATCCTTAACGGCCTGCGCACCGGCTGGATCCGCGACCGGCTCTGCCGGCATTTCCCCGGCCGTGACCCGGCCGGTTCACGGCCACTGCGGGGCTTGTCGGTACTCGACGTCGGCTGCGGCGGGGGCATCCTGTCCGAGTCGATCGCCGGGCTCGGAGCCAGCGTCCACGGCATCGACGTGGTGGAGAAGAACATCGGCATCGCCCGCGCCCATGCCAAGGAGACCGGGGCCGACGTCCGCTACGAGCAGACCACCGCCGAGGCTCTCGCGGACTCCGGCGCCCGTTATGACGTCGTGCTCAACATGGAAGTCGTCGAGCACGTGGCCGACCTGGAGGGATTCATGGCCGCCTGCAGCCGGCTGGTCGGCGACGAGGGGGTCATGTTCGTGTCCACGATCAACCGCACGCCGCTGTCCTGGCTGTTCGCGATCGTCGGGGCGGAATACGTGCTCGGCTGGCTGCCGAAGGGGACGCACCGGTGGGGACTGTTCCGCAGGCCCGACGAGATCGGTGCGTTGCTGCAGCGGGGCGGCCTGGAGATCGGCTCCCTGACCGGTGTGCGCGTCAATCCGTTCACCCGCCGCATGTCCCTGCAGCGAAACACCGCGGTCAACTACATGCTTGACGCGCGCCGGCCGGCGGGATAGTCAATTCCGACACAGCGCTACGCGGCCGGATGGGCGGCGCCGTCGCTGCAGCCCGTTCTATCGGCTACCTGGCCGTCTCCACGCCGGCGAGCGGCGGCTGCATCGCGTCCTCGGGGGCCGGTACGCCGAGGATGGCAGCGAGCGTCGCGGCTACCCGGCGCGCGTCCGCCGCCTCCTCCGAGACGACGCGTTCGATGCCGTGGCCCCACATGAGTAGGGGTACCCGTCGATCGTAATCCCAGGGCGTGCCGTGATTCGTGCCCCCGCCCGGGACGTCGTAGACCTCGTTGAACCAGCCGGCCGCCGGGACCACCAGCAGATCGGCGTCGACGTCCGCCGGCATCGAGGCCGCCGCGAGGCGGTCGATGGCGCTCGCGCTCGCGGCCAGTGCCGCCCGCTCACGGAACGCATAGGCGCGCTCGATGCCCGGGAGGACCATCAGCGCCGCGCCCACCGCCGCGCCCAGCTCCTCACCCCGCGCGTCGCCCGCGGCGGTGAAATACAGCCCGGAGGACTGATACCCGGCGATCCAGTCGCCCTCTCCCAGGGCTGCCCGGGCGGCGGAGCGGGCGGTTTCCAGGATCTGCGCGCCGGACAGGCGGCCCCCAGGCATGCCGCTCTGCTCCGGCAGCCGGGCCACACCGTGGTCTGCGGTGATAACCCAGGTCACCCGCGCGTCCGCCGGCAGTGAGCGGGCCAGGGCCGTCAGTTCACGGTCCGTGCGCAGCAGGTTGTCGACGTACTCGCAGGATGTCGCGCCCCAGACGTGACCGATGCGGTCGGTGCTGGAGACGCCGAGCACCAGCAGGTCCGGAACCTCGTCGCGGCCCATGGCCTCGGCCTCGACCACGGCGCGGCCGGCGGCAAACAGATAGGGCGTCGAGGCCGCGGAATAGCCGAAGGCCTTGTCGGGCTTGTGCGAATCCGCGGGATCGTAGGGGAAGACGTTGTTCCAGCCGAGAAACGGACCCTCGCCCGGCAAGTCGTCCACGGCGCAGGGGCTGGCGGCCTCCCTCTGCCAGGTCGCGAAAGTGCGCTCCACGGGCCAGTCGTCGTTGAACGCCGCCAGCCAGTCCGGCAGGCGTCCGTCCGGCCGGTACCAGGCGGAGGTGGTGAGAGCCGGGATGTCGTCGTCGTAGAAGACGGCGATATCGGCCGAGCGGCCCGTCGCCAGCACGGCGGCCCTGGCCTTCATGGATACCCCGGCGATCACCGCCTTCCCGCCGGTGGCAGCATGCAGCCGGTCGCCGACCGTCGAGACCCGGAGCGCGAGCGGGCTGACGTGGCTGTCCGGGTTGCCGATCACGGAGTGAGCCCCGTCGTCGACGATGGGCAGTCGTCCACGCACGGCATCGTGGATCGCGTTGGCGAACGCGCCGTGCTCGGCCGGCGATACGCCGGTGACCAGCGTCGCATGGCCGGCCGCCGTGGCCGTATTTGCGTAGGGCAGGGTCGCCGTGTGCCGGGCGCCCTCCTGCCAGGCACGCCGCATGAGGCTGTCCGGAGGCAGCAGCGCCAGGTGCTCGGTCAGCACCCAGTCGCCGACCTGATCCAGCACCACGAGGATCACCAGCTGCGGCGGCGTCTCGTCGGCTAGGGGACGGGTATCCGTCGTCGGTTCCGGGTTCGTGGCACAGCCGGCGGCGAGCGCAAGCAGCATTGCGGCAATGAGGGCGGGTAGTCTCACGGTGCGGGTCCTTCTCCAGTACATCGTCAGCGGCGGAGGGTACCGCAGCCGGCCCGGAAGGAGCATGCCGTCCCGATGTTGCAGCGGGATGAACCCGCCGGCGGCTCAGCCCCAGCGGTTCTGGTAGCTGTCCAGAACGCGTAGGTAGTTGGCCCGCTCGAAGGCGGCCGGTTCCGCCACGCGGCCGTGGCTCATGGCGCCGCGCACCTGCTCGACGTCCTCGTAGCCCCGGGCCTCCATCCAGTCCGCCAGGCCGTCGCGGAGGCTCGCCAGATAGGGCGGACCGAGGCGAAGCAGGGCAGAGGCGGTCATCACCACGTGGGCGCCCGCGAGCAGGTATTTCGCCACCTCGGCCGCGCTGGTCACGCCGCTGGTGGCTGCCAGGGAGGCCTGGACCCGGCCGTGCAGCAGCGCCAGCCAGAACAGGCCCTGGCGAATCTCGCCGGCGCGGCTCAGCTCCAGGGTCGGCGCCACCTCCAGCTTCTCGATGTCGAAGTCCGGCTGGTAGAACCGGTTGAACAGCACCAGGCCGTCGGCGCCGGCGGTCTCCAGCTGCAGCGCCATGTGCCCGAAGGCGCTGAACCAGGGACCGATCTTGATCGCCAGCGGTATGCACACCGCCTCGCGCACCCGGTGCACTGTCTGCAGGTAGCGCCGTTCCACGTCCGCGCCCGACTCCTTCAGGTCGGCGGGCAGATAGTAGAGGTTGAGTTCCAGCGCGTGTGCGCCGGCCTCCTCGATGAGCCGGGCGTAGTCGGTCCAGCCCTCCGGGCTCGCGCCGTTCAGGCTGGCAATGATCGGGATGGCCGTGGCCTCGCGGCACCGCCGTATGTGCTCCAGGTACTGCTGGGGCCCGATCTCGGCGCCCTCCAGGTCGGGGAAATAGCTGAGAGCTTCGCCGAAGCTCTCGCTGCCGGCATCCATCAGGTGGGCCTGGGCCGCCGCCTCGTGGCGGATCTGCTCCTCGAACAGGGAGTGAATCACCACGGCGGCGGCCCCGGCGTCCTCCAGGCTGCGCACCCCGTCGAGCGTCTGCGACAGAGGCGAGGCCGAGGCGACCACGGGATGCTCCAGTTCCAGGCCCAGGTAACGTGTTGCGAGTTTCATGCCGGTTCTCCTCCGGAGCTGTCGCCTGCCGCGAGATGCCGATAGGGATTGGCCTCGGTGCCGCGGCCGGCCATCTCCTCGTAGATGCGCCAGTGCCGGTCGATGTGGTCCTGGGCCTGCGCCATCAGCCGCTCGGCGCGGTCCGGGTCGCTGGCTTCCAGCACCCGGTAGCGCATCTCCCGGCCGGCATAGTCGCGGAAGCGCTTCGTGGGCCGCGGCGAGTCGAGCAGGAACGGCACCTCGCCCTGATCTGCCAGCAGCGGGTTGTAGCGCATGAGCGGCCAGTGGCCGCAGCTGACCGCCAGCTTCTGCTGCCGGAGGCCGTGCTCCATGTTGATGCCGTGGGCGATGCAATGGCTGTAGGCGAGTATCAGCGACGGCCCCGGATAGCGTTCCGCCTCGCGGAAGGCGAGCAGCGTCTGCTGGGGGTTGGCGCCGAGGGCCACCCGGGCGACGTACACGTGGCCATAGGCGATGGCCTGCAGCGCCAGGTCCTTCTTTGCCACGCTCTTGCCGCCGGCCGCGAACTTCGCCACCGCCCCGATCGGCGTGGATTTCGACATCTGCCCGCCGGTGTTGGAATAGACCTCCGTGTCCAGAACGAGGATGTTGACGTCGCGCTCGAGGGACAGCACGTGATCGAGGCCGCCGTAGCCGATGTCGTAGGCCCAGCCGTCGCCGCCGACCAGCCAGATACTGCGGCGCACCAGGTGCCGCGCCAGAGAGGCCAGCCGCGTGGCCCGCGGGTCGTCCAGCCGGTCCAGCGCCTCGCGCAGCGCGGCCACCCGGCGGCGTTGGGCGCGGATCTCCGACTCCTCGTCCTGCACCGCGCCGAGCAGGCCTTCGGCCAGGTTCGGCTCTAGCCGGGGGGCGAGCTCGCGCAGCAGCTGCTCCGCGTGTTGGCGATGCTGATCCGCGCTCAGGCGGAAGCCCAGGCCGAACTCCGCGTTGTCCTCGAACAGCGAGTTGGACCAGGCGGGGCCCCGGCCCTCGTGGTTCTTCGCCCAGGGCGTGGTCGGCAGATTGCCGCCGTAGATGGAGGAGCAGCCGGTGGCGTTGGCGATCACCGCACGGTCGCCGAACAGCTGGGACAGGAGCTTCAGGTAGGGCGTCTCGCCGCAGCCCGCGCACGCGCCGGAGAACTCGAACAGGGGCGGCAGGTACTGCACGCCCCGGATGTTGGAGAAGTCCACGTGGCCGCGGTCCACGTCCGGCAGTGCCTCGAACCAGGCGAGCTGCTCGCGCACCGGCGCCAGGTCGTCGGGCTTCGGTCGCATGTTGATGGCGCGCTCGGCCGGATGCTCGATTTTCCTGGCGGGGCATGCATCCACGCAAAGGGCACAGCCGGTGCAGTCCTCGGCGTAGATCTGCAGCGTGTAGCGGGTATCCGGGAAGCCCCGCGCCGAGACGGGCGCACTGGCGAAGCCCGCCGGCGCGTCCGCGAGTGCGATGTCGTCGAAGAACTTCGCCCGGATCACGCCGTGGGGACAGACGGCGCCGCACTGGCCGCACTGGATGCAGAGCTCCGGGTCCCACTCCGGCACGAAATCCGCGATATTGCGCTTCTCCCAGGCGGCGGTGCCGGTGGGCCAGGTGCCGTCCGCGGGCAGCGCGCTCACCGGCAGCGCGTCGCCGCGGCCGGCCAGCAGCGGCCCGGTGACCCGGCGCACGAAGTCGGGGGCGTCGTCCGGCACCGGCGGGCGCCGGTCCGTGGTGGCGTCGACCCTGCCGGGCGGCACAGGCGCCAGGTTGGCGACGGCCTCGTCCACGGCGGCGTAGTTCCGCTCCACCACCTCCGGCCCCTTGCGCCGGTAACTCCGCCCGATGGCCTCCTTGATCTGCGCGATCGCCTCGTCCGCCGACATGATGCCCATGAGCTGGAAGAAACAGGTCTGCATGATGGTGTTGATGCGGCGCCCCAAACCGGCCTCCCGTGCCACCCGGTAGGCGTCGATGGCCCAGACGTCCAGGTCCTTGTCCAGGATCTCCCGCTGTACCGAGCGGGGCAGCCGGCCCCAGACGTCGTCCGCGGGCCCCGGGGCGTTCAGCAGCACCCTCGCCCGGCGTCTTGCCAGTCCGAGTACGTCGCCGGTATGCAGGAAATCGAACTGGTGGCAGGCGATGAAGTCGGCCTCCTCGATGAGGCAGGTGGAGCCGATGGGCCTCGGGCCGAAGCGCAGATGCGACACCGTGCGCGAGCCGGCCTTCTTGGAGTCGTAGACGAAATACCCCTGGGCGCAGGTGCCGGGCCGGCTGCCGATGATCCTGATGGTGTTCTTGTTCGCACTCACGGTGCCGTCGGCGCCGAGGCCGTGGAAGACGGCGCTGAAGGTCTCGCCCCGGTCCAGCCGGAAGTCCCGGGGTATAGCGAGGCTGGTGCCGCTCACGTCGTCGTCGATGCCGACCGTGAAGCCCCGCTTCGGCCGGTCGGCGGCCAGGTTGTCGAATACGGCCCGCACCATCGCCGGCGTGAACTCCTTCGACGACAGGCCGTAGCGGCCGCCGATCACCAGCGGTGCGCCGCCCGGGCGATCGCGGCCCTCATGACCGTCGTTAGCAGCGGCCAAAGCGGCGGTGACGTCCAGGCACAGGGGCTCGGCCAGGGAGCCGGGCTCCTTGGTGCGGTCCAGCACCGCGATCCGGCGGACCGTGTCGGGCAGGACGGCACGGAGGGCGGCGGCGTCGAAGGGCCGGAACAGCCGCACCTGCAGCAGCCCCACCTTCTCGCCCCGGGCATTCAGGTGCTCGACGGTCTCGGCCGCCGTGCCCGCGCCCGAGCCCATGAGGACGATGACCCGTTCGGCCGCGCGGTCGCCGGTGTAGTCGAACAGCCGGTAGCGCCGGCCGGTCAGCGCCGCGAACCGGTCCATGGCGCCGGCCACGGCGGCGGGCACCGCGCCGTACCAGGGATTTGCGGCCTCCCGGGCCTGGAAATAGACGTCCGGGTTCTGGGCCGTGCCCCGCAGAACCGGCTGATCCGGGTCCAGGGCGCGCCGGCGATGGGCGATCACCCGTTCCTCGCGCACCATCTCCGCGAGCACCGTGTCCGGCACGAGCTCCAGCGTGTTCAGCTCGTGGGAGGTGCGGAAGCCGTCGAAGAAGTGCAGGAACGGCACCCGGGTCTCGAGCGTCGCCGCGTGGGCGATCAGGGCCAGGTCCTGGGCCTCCTGCACGGATGCGGAGGCGAGCTGGGCGAAGCCGGTGGCGCGGGTCGCCATCACGTCCTGGTGGTCGCCGAAGATGGACAGGGCCTGACCGGCGAGGGAGCGCGCCGCCACGTGGAAGACCGTCGGGGTCAGCTCGCCTGCAATCTTGTACATGTTGGGGATCATCAGCAGCAGGCCCTGGGAGGCGGTGAACGTGGTGGCCAGGGCACCGGTCTGCAGCACCCCGTGCACGGCGCCGGCGGCGCCGGCCTCGCTCTGCATCTCCACCACCGACGGCACGTCGCCCCAGAGGTTCTTCACGCCGGCATTGGACCACTGGTCGGCCAGCTCGCCCATGGGAGAGGAGGGCGTGATGGGGTAGATCACGCAAATCTCGCTCAGACGGTAGGCGATGCGGGCGCAGGCCTCGTTGCCGTCCAGGATCGTCACGGTTCGTTCGCGCTCAGCGGTCACGGCCGGGCTCCGGGATCATGTCGATGGCGTGGCACGGGCATTGCTCGTAGCAGGTGGCGCAGCCGGTGCAAAGCGTGTAGTCGAAGCGGTAGCGCTTGCCGGGACCGAGCTTGATGACGGCGTCCTCCGGGCAGGCGGCGAGGCAGCCGTCGCATTCGTAGCAGTTGCCGCAGGACAGACAGCGCGCCGCCTCGTGGCGCGCCTCCGCCTCGGTAATGGTGGCTACGACCTCGCCGAAGTCCTCCGCCCGCGCCGCCGCAGCACGCTTCGGCTCCGGCTGGGCGAAAGTGCCCTGATAGAGGCTCAGGCGGAGCATGTCCCGGGTCACCACGGGGTGTTTCGGGGTGGGCTCGTAGCGCTCACCGCGCAGCCAGGCGTCGATGTGGCGGGCGGCCTTCTTGCCGTGGCCCACGCCCACCGTGACGGTGCGCTCACAGGGCACCATGTCGCCGCCGGCGAATACGCCCTCGCGTCCCGTCATCATGCGTTCGTCGACCTCCACCGTGCCGTCCCGCCGGAATTCGATGCCCTCCACCGAGCGCAGGAAGCCCGTGTCCGTGTCCTGGCCGAGGGCCAGGATGAGACTGTCGGCCTCCAGCGTCTCCGTCTCGCCCGTGGGATGCGGGCGCCCGTTCTCGTCGAGTTCCATCACCTCCACCGTCATGCGGGTGGAGTCCAGCTCGCGGATGGAGCGCAGCCAGTTGATGCGGATGCCCTCCTCTTCGGCGTCCGCCGCCTCGAAGGCGTGGGCGGGCATGTGCTCGCGGTCGCGCCGGTAGACGATGAGGGCGTCGTCCGCGCCGAGGCGGCGGGCCACCCGGGCCGCGTCCATGGCCGTGTTGCCGCCGCCGTAGATCGCGATGCGCCGGCCCAGCCGGGGCGCGTGGCCGGTTTCGACGTCGCGCAGGAAGGTCACCGCGTCCATGACCCGGCCCGCGTCCCGGGCCGGGATGTCGATGCGCTTGCTGAGATGGGCGCCGACGGCGACGAAGACGGCGTCGAAGCCGCCGTCCGCCCGCTCGCGCTCCAGGTCCTCCACCTTGTGGTTCAGGGTGATGGTGACGCCGGCCGCCTCGATACGCGCGATCTCGGCCTCCAGCACGTCGCGGGGAAGGCGGTAGACCGGGATACCCACGTGCATCATGCCGCCGGCCACCGGACCCGCGTCGCGGATCTCGACCGCATGACCGGTCCGGCGCAGGTGCCACGCGGCCGCAAGCCCGCTGGGCCCGGCACCGACCACCAGCACGCGTCTGCCGCTCTCCGGGGCCGGCGGCGGAACCTGCCAGCCCTCGGCGAGCGCCCGGTCGCCGAGATAGCGCTCGACGGCGTGGATGCTCACCGCCTGGTCGATGGGGGTGCGGTTGCAGTGATCCTCGCAGGGGTGGTAGCAGACCCGGCCGTGCACAGCCGGCAGCGGGTTGTCCGCCACCAGCGTCTGCCAGGCGGTCTCGTAGTCGCCGGCCTGGGCGGCGCCCAGCCAGGCCTGGATGTTCTCCCCGGCCGGGCAGGCGGCATTGCAGGGCGGCAGCAGGTCCACGTAGACCGGCCGGCGCTCTCGCTCGGGACCGGTCAGCGCGTCGTGGCGCAGGTCGGCCGGGCGGGTCAGGTCGCGGGTGTTCTCGTTCATCGGAGATTTCTGCGGCTCGAACCGGGAGAAATCGCCTCCCCCGTCTACCTAGATACGGGTCGCCGGGCTGCGTGGATATCGGGGGATTCCACGACTCCCGCACCGCTTCGCGCAATCGTGAACTGGCTCAACAATGCGGACCTCCCGAGCCGCTAGTCTCTGTCGCACGGGCACTCTCAATACGCGGGAGCCGCAGGGGCTTAACATAATGCATTCCTGGGATCGGGAAAACGGACACACGGCGGCGGGCGACGACTCCCGCGCCCTCGTGATCGCCGCGAAGGGCGAGACCCGGGATATCGTCATGGCGGCCCTCGGCGACGAGGGTTTCCACGTGGTCGAGATCCCCGTCGGTTCGGCCCGGGGCGGCCGTTTCCCAGAGGAGCCGCCGGCGCTCGTGGTCGTGGACGCGGGCGAGCGCACGGAGGACTGGTGCCGGCGCGTACGCAGCCGCGTGCGCCTGGAGCACGTGCCCCTGATCGCGCTCACCGACGGCGACGGCCGAGACGCCCTGCACCGCGTCTACGCCGCCGGCGCCACGGCGGTGTTCATCAAGCCGGTCGATCACGGCTTCCTGCGCGAGCGCTTCCGTTCCCATGGCGACACGGGCCGGACTCTGACCGGCATGCAGCCGGCGCTGATGTCCGACGCCCGCATTCTGCACGCCGTGCCGGACACCTTCTTCGTGCTGGGCGAGGACGGCATGGTGCGGGAGTATCTGGGCGGCGGCGAGCAGGACCCGCTGCTCCGGCCCGAGCGGCTGGCCCGGCGCCGCTTGTCCGAGGTGCTGCCCCGGGACGTGGCCTCGCTGATCGTGCGCAACATCCGGCGCACGCTGTCCCGGCGCCAGCCCTGCAGCTTCGAGTTCGAGCTGGGCGAGGCGGGCGAGAAGCAGCGCTACGAGATGCGGTTGATGGTGCAGGGCAGGGATCGGGTGATGGCCATCGCCCGCAACGTCAGCGACATGGCGGTGGCCAGCCGCGCTGCCGGCGGCGGGCCGGATACCCTGACCGGGCTGCCCGGGCGCACCGCGTTCCTCGGCCGGCTGGACGCTATGCTCGAGGACGCGCGGCGCCTGCATCACGGCCTGGCCGTCATGTGCATCGACCTCGATCGCTTCACCCGCATCAACGAAACCCTCGGCCGGGCAGTCGGCGACGCCATCCTGCGGGTGGTCGGCAGTCGCCTTGAGCGTTGCCTGCGCGATGCCGACGCGGTCCAGCGACCGCGGCCGAGCCCCGGCGAGAGCAGCGAGCTGGCCCGCATCGGGGGCGACGAGTTCGTGGTGGTGCTGCGCGACATCGAGGAGCGCGGCACCGTCACCCAGGTCGCCGGCCGCATCCGCGCCGCTTTCGCCGACCCGGTCAGCTACCAGGGGCACCAGCTCGAGGTCACGCCGAGCATCGGCATCGCCCTCTATCCGGCGGATGGCAGCGACGCGCAGGCTCTGCTGGACAGCGCCAGGGCCGCGCTGGACGAGGCCCGCATGGGCGGCGAGGCCGGTCAGGAGTTCTATTCCGACACCATGCGCCAGCGCGTGCTGCACCGGCTGGACCTGAAGGACGAGCTGCGTTCGGCCATCGAACGGGATCAGCTGGAGCTCCGCTATCTGCCGCGCATCGATCTGGAGACGGGCCGGGTGGCCGGGCTCGAGGCGCTGCTGCGCTGGCAGCATCCGGTGCGGGGCGCCATCTCGCTGCAGGAACTCATACCGCTGGCCGAAGCCACCGGACTCATGCGGCCCATCGGCAAATGGGTGCTGCACGCCGCGTGTGCCCATGCCGCCTACTGGGCCGAGACCTGGGAGATAATGCCGCCGGTGTCGGTGAATCTCTCCGAGCAGGAGTTTTGCCGCGAAGACCTGCCGCGGGTGGTCTACGGTGCGCTGGAGGCCTCCGGCCTGGCAGCGGCGCAGCTGGAGCTGGAGCTCACCGAGCCGATGCTGATGCGCGACAGGCAGGCCGCGGTGATGCTGCAAAAGCTCAAGGCTCTCGGCGTCGGCATCGTGATCGACGACTTCGGTGTCGGCCATTCCTCCCTCGGCCGACTGATCCAGTACCCCATCAAGGCCATCAAGATAGACCGCTCCTTCGTCGAGCAGTGCCAGGCCGATACGGCTCAGCGCTCGGTCTGCTCCGCCATCATCGCGATGTCCCGGGAGCTCGGCCTCGCCGTCATCGCGGAGGGCGTGGAGACCGTGGAGCAGATCGACTTTCTGCGCGAACGCGGCTGTCACGCGCTGCAGGGGTTCTTCTTCGCCGAGCCCCTGCGCGTGGAGGATGTGCCGCCCTTCCTCGCGGCTCATCTCGGCCGGACGCCGGACGGGGACGTGGTAGACCTCGCCACCATCCGCAGCCGCTTTGCGCTGCGTCACACCGGCTGAGCGGCGTGCGCCGCGCCGCCGCGATGACTCTGCTGGGGCTGGGCGCGGCTCTGCCGCTCCTGCTCGCCGGGGCGCCCTGGTTCGCCTGGGAGCTGCGAGCGGCCTGGCTGGCAGGCCTGGTCGGCGCGGGCGTCTGGTTCCATCGCGCGCGGGAGCGTGAGCTGCGCCAGGAGACGGAATACTGCCGCCGGCTCGAGTCCCAGGTACGCCAGCGCACCCGGGATCTGGCCGACCGCAACGCCGAGCTGCAGCTTGCGAACGCGAAACTGCACGAGGCGAGCCATACCGATGCGCTCACCGGCCTCAGGAACCGCCGCTATCTGTTCGAGCAGATCTCCGGCGACATCGACCAGGTGCAGCGCCAGCACGACGGCGGCAGCCGCGGCGGCGGCCTGGACCGGAACAACGACATCGTTTTCATGATGGTCGACCTCGACCACTTCAAACCCGTCAACGACGCCCACGGCCACGTGGCGGGCGACCGCATGCTGCTCGAGGTGCGCGACGTGCTCCTCGGGGCCTGCCGATCGTCCGACGTCGTGATCCGCTGGGGCGGCGACGAATTCCTGGTGATCGGTCGCGAGGCGACCGGCACGGAGGTGTCCTCCCTTGCGGAGCGTATCCGTGCGCACGTCGAGAGCCACGTGTTCGAGCTGGGTAGCGGCGTGGTGGCGCACACCACCTGCTCGGTGGGCTTCGCGAGCTACCCCTTCCTCGGCACCCGGCCGGATCTGGTGAGCTGGGAGCAGGTGCTCGGTATCGCCGACATGGCCATGTACCGTGCCAAGGAGGAGCGCAACGCCTGGGTCGGCATCCACGGCGAGCACTGGCAAGGCACCGCCGAGTCACTGCTGGAGGGACTGCAGGAGGAGATAGAGGCCCTCGCCGCTGCCGACCACGTCCGGCTGGAGCGTCCGGGCCGCGTGCCGGCCCGCAAGCTGGCCTGACCCGGGCCGGATGCTATAACGTCCTACACGTCCGGGCGCGCTCTGTGTCACCCTGCGCCGCGGAGCGACAGGGAATCCATGCACCCGCACGACCACGAACAGCCGGCCGGAACCCACGGAGAAGAGAGATCCGACTCGAAGCGCCTGGCGCTCGCGCTCGCGTTGACCGCAGGCTTCGCGGTGGTGGAACTCGTCGGCGGCATCGCCGCCGGCTCGCTGGCGCTGATCGCGGACGCCGGCCACATGATCACGGACGCCATGGCGCTGGCGCTGGCCTGGATGGCCGCGCGCGTCGCGGCACGGCCGGCGGACGCCAAGCGCAGCTTCGGCTATCACCGTTTCCAGATCGTCGCTGCTCTCATCAACGGCCTGACCCTCATCGGCATCGTGGGCTGGATCGTTGTGGAGGCGGTCGAACGGCTGTTCACGCCGGTGGATGTCACGGCGAACCTCATGCTGACCATCGCCGTCATCGGTCTCCTGGTCAACGTGGTGGTGTTCTTCGTATTGCACGGCGGCAGCCGCGAGAACCTGAACCTCCAGGGTGCGCTGCTGCACGTGCTCGGTGACCTGCTGGGCTCCGTGGCCGCCATCGCCGCGGGTGTCGTCATCCTCGGCACCGGCTGGATGCCGATCGATCCGCTGCTCTCGCTGGTCGTGGCGGCGCTGATACTGCGCAGTGCCTGGAGCCTGGTGAAGCGCTCGGCGCACATCCTGCTGGAGGGCACGCCGGAGTGGCTCGATGTTGCCGGCATGCGCCGCGAACTCACCGACTCCGTGCCCGGCGTCCGCGACGTCCATCACGTGCACGTCTGGAGCCTGACGCCGGCGCGTCTGATGCTGACCATGCACGTCACGCTGGACGAGGACAACGGCGACCCGGCCGCCGTCATCCGGGTCATCAAGCGCCGGCTGCATCAGGAATACGGCATCGACCATTCCACCATCGAGATCGAGTACGGGCACTGTGCCGACGATTTTCCGGGAACCACGGATGCTCCCGTGGACGCGTCCTAGCTGTCCGAGATTTCAGGTCGCTGGTGACCGTAGCGGCCGTCGCCGGAGACTCTCATCCGGAGTACGCTGACAATTTCGCGCAGATTACATAACCGCCGTCTGGCGATGCGGGGCGTCGCCTCTCCTCTTCGGATGCAACCCCGACGGTGATGATGCCTTGTGCGTGCGGGCACGGATGTCGGATTTTCAGCGAGGTATGACAGGTTCTTCAACGGACCCGGAGGATTGGCCGATGGGCCGTTCGGAGCAGAAGACCGATCTGCTCGGACATCAACTTGATTTCGGCGTTCAACTGGAGGAGGTTATTGTCAAAACACTAAAACAAGCTGGGAAACCGAATCAGCACAAGGACGAGTTATATGCTGGTGTATCAGACCCAAAGCCACCGGAGATTGATGGAGGAATCCGAGCGTGCGCTGCATGAGACGGCGGTCGTGCGAGAACACCCTTGGAGCCGTCTCGCGGGCGAAATCGCCTTCGACTGCAAGCAGTACCAGGTTTGGGAAGCTGCGCACGCTCGTCTTATCGCGCCTGCGGCTCAGTGCCGGAAAGTACGTCCGCGAATGTTCGCGCTCAGGAAAGCCGCTATCGGCCTGGTATATCAGAGAGGGCTTATTTCCACCATCCGGGAAAATCGTATTACCGGTGATCAAAGGAGGCGGCTGTTCAGCTTGTTCTATGGACCACAAGATTATTCGGATGCCGTCCTCCGGGAGCATGCAAACTTCAGACTTGCGGTTGGCAGCGTCCTGGGGGCGGAAAGACTCAGCTTATTGGATGGAGATTCGTACGGCCAGCGCCTGGTTCACGAGTATGACAGGGCGTATGTCGACTATTTCTGGGCATATGCGAGATGGGCGCTGAATAACGACTCTCTGCTTACTGACCTGTTGATGGTTTCCATGAAGCGGGCACGGCATCACGCTACCAAGATCAAGAACCGCCTCAACTCGGTCGAGGATCGGGAAGGCGGGCATCCGGGCGGTCTGGCCTTGCGGGCCTGAGCCTTCACCGACGACAAAACGGCCAATATCGGTGCCGAGCAGTCAGTAAGCTGCCGGCTGGGGAAGGTCCGCAAACGGGCGCAACCGGCACCTTGATTCCGGCAAGGACGGCTCATTCGGCCATCAGGTAAGCCCCGTGCCAGGCCAGGTGCTCGCCGATGAAGGTGGACACGAAAAAGTAGCCGTGGTCGTAGCCCGGCTGCATGCGCAGCGTGAGCGTCTGGTCCGCTTGCTCGCAGGCCTCGCGCAGCAGCCCCGGCTTCAGCTGCTCCTCCAGCCACTCGTCCGCATCGCCCTGATCGACCATGAGCGCGATGTCGTTGCCGCCCCGGCGGACCAGCCGCGTGGCATCCCAGGCCTCCCAGGCGCTGCGGTCCTCGCCGAGGTAATGGGTGAACGCCTTCTGCCCCCACGGACAGTCCATCGGTGCGCAGATGGGTGCGAACGCGGACACTGACCGGAACATGCCCGGGTTCTTCAGCGCGACGATCAGCGCCCCGTGGCCGCCCATGGAGTGGCCGCTGACCGAGCGCCGGTCGGCTATGACCGGAAAAGCGGATTCGACCAGCGCCGGCAGCTCGCAGGCCACGTAGTCGTACATGTTGTAGTGGCCCGCCCACGGCGGTTCGGTGGCGTTCACGTAGAAGCCCGCGCCGGTGCCGAGATCCCAGTCGGCGTCCTCGCCGGGTAGTCCGAGCCCGCGGGGGCTGGTGTCCGGCGCCACCAGCGCGATGCCGAGTTCGGCCGCGTAACGCTGGGCGCCGGACTTTATGGTGAAATTCTCCTCGGTGCAGGTCAGCCCCGACAGCCAGTACAGAACGGGTACCGGACCGGACTCCGTCTGCGGCGGCAGGTAGAGCGCGAATTGCATGGGGCAGCCGCACGCATCGGAATGATGGCGATAGGTGTGCGTGTAGCCGCCGAACAGCCTGCTGCGGCTGATCAGCTCCGGCGTCGTGCTGGTCATCGGTCGTTCCTCATCTGCCTGGCCCGCGTATGTGCCACAGCTTAGCCCGTCGGCGGGCGGAGGCGAAACTGCCCGCGGCGGATATCCGGGAGATGCGCTATCGTAATGCCTTTCCGCTGACCAGCGAGGTTCCACCCATGATGCTGCTGCAGCTCGGCGGCGGTCTGGCGCTGCTGTTCGCCGGCGCGGAGATGCTGATCAAGGGCGCAGTGTCCATCGGCACTCGCCTCGGGCTCTCGCCCCTCGTCGTCGGCCTCACCGTGGTGGCCTTCGGGACCAGCACGCCGGAACTCGTGGTGTCCGTGGATGCGGCGCTCACCGGGTACGGCGGCATCGCCATCGGCAACGTGGTCGGCTCCAATACCTGCAATCTGGCGCTGATCCTCGGCGCGGTGGCACTCGTGCGGCCAGCCGGTGTCGACGGTGCCCTGATCCGCGGTGCCGCTCCGGCGATGATCGTGGCCACCGTCGGTCTGGTGGTGCTGCTCGCGAACGGCCGGCTGTCACGCCTGGACGGGCTGCTGCTCCTCGCCGGAATCGTGATCTATACCTTCACGGCACTGCGCTCTCGCGATATGGCCGCCCGGCTCGCGGGCGAGACACCCCGGGCCGTCGGGTCCGCGGCCGCCGCGGTGGCGCTGTTCGTGCTCGGTCTGGCGATGCTCGTGGCCGGCGGCTCGCTGTTCGTGCAAGGCGGGGCGGCGCTGGCGCTGGCGCTGGGAGTCGCACCGGCGGTGGTCGGTCTGACGGTGATGGCCGCCGGGACCAGCATGCCCGAGCTGGCCACGTCGGTGGTGGGTGCCGTGCGCGGTCACGGCGCCATGGCCACGGGCAACCTCATCGGTTCGAACATCTTCAACGCGCTGGCCATACCGGGCATCGCGGCGCTGCTGGCGCCACTGGACCGGGGCGGCGTCGGCGCCGTCGATCTCAGTATCATGCTGGCGGTCTCTGCGGCGGCACTCGGCTTCATGTACACCGGTTCCCGCCTGACCCGCGCCGAGGGCGGGTTGCTGCTCGCGGGCTACGCCGCCTACTGCACCTGGCTGTACGTTGCCTGATTCCCCGGCGCGGGCAGGCCGCGGTCAGGCCGCGCTGATGCGCCGCTCGCCGAAAGGCGTGGAGGCGGTGTTGCTGCTGATGCGGTGGGCATCGCGCAGCGCGCGCCGCTCGTAGCGCTTCAGGATCTGATCGAGTGCCCGGCTGATCTTCGAGGCGATACGCAGCCGCTCGATCTTCGGGAAAGTGGCCCGCTCGCCCTCCTTGATGAAGAACATGAGTTCCTTCTCGCTGGGCGGCGTCAGCAGCTTGGTGGGGTTGAACAGCCGGTAGCGGGGCATGAGGTTGATATCGCCCGTATAGGTCTGCGTGGCCACCGAGTAGAACATGTTGGCCAGCAGCTGCAGCCGCGGCACAGGCTTGGTCACGCGCTGGGTGATCCAGTGGGTGGAGCGCAGCCACTCCTGGTAGGTCCGGAAGCCGAGGTGCAGGCCCGTGGACAACAGGCCCGGCTCCTCCTTCGGGTCCTGGATGAACCAGAGCACGACCGGATTCGTCTGGCTGGCAACGTAGTGGTTCACGCCATAGAGCCGGGCCAGCCGCTTGGCCGGCAGGTCCTCGCTCACCGAGCCGTCCACCCAGCGGCGCTGGGGCAGGTAGGGCTGGCGGCGGCCGTTCTTGTTCTTCGCCTCCAGGATCACCGGCGGGTAGATGCCCGGCACGGCGCAGGAGGCCATCACGGCCTTGCGGATGTAGACGTTCGGAGACGTGATCGCATTCAGCAGACGCGATGTCTGGTGGACCTCCGACGGCGCCACCGAGATGTTGATCTTGCGGCCGGTGAGCTCGTACGCCTCCTGGAAGGTGAGATCCGGGATCAGGCGGTCGACGGTGTCCTCGACGTCGTGCACGTCCATGTTCGGCGTGCTCGGCGAGAGCAGCCGGCCGAGCCAGGTCACCTCCTGGCGTGCCTCCATCAGCAGGTTGCGCGGGTCGAACATCTCGTGCAGCTCGGCCGTGGAGTGGGTGCCGAGGACGCCCGCGATCAGCGAGCCCGCGCTGGAGCCGGAGATCACAGAGGGCAGCACGTCCTCCTCCAGCATGGCCTTGACCACGCCAACGTGGAAGTGTCCGAGTACGGCGCCGCCCGAGAGCATCAGGGCGCTGCGGCCGAAGCAATGGTCCGCCCGGCGGAAGAAATCCAGTCGCTCCTCGAAGCTGATCTTGTTGGAGCGCAGCTTGGAGAGGTAATGCAGCGCATCGACGATCTCGTCGACGTATTCCTCGATGAGGTGTTTGGTGCCGAACTTCGCCCGCTTGTACAGCGCGGTCTTGCCCATTCCGGCCATGTTGCCGTGGATGCCTTCGTTCAGAGTGAACAGCAGGCCATGATCGTCCTTGCTGGCACGCAGCTCGCGCAGCGTGTCCAGCCGCTGACGGATGGAGTGGTAGTCGTACAGGCTGGAGCGCTCGACGGCACGCCACTGGTTCATGCCGGTAAGCTTGTCGTGGCTGATCGCGGCCTCGCGCCAGTCGGCGTAGCTGTTCGCCTCGTCCATCGCGCGTTCGAGTAGTCGGCGGCTGGCTGCCATGTTCCCCTACCTTCCGTCAGTCTCGTAGAACAACCATCATACCGCGCCCGCGGGGCGCATGTCGCCGCATGGGTCACGATTCCGGCATCTCGTGCTTTCGTAACTCATTGAAATACGGACAATCAGCTTCGTAAATAGTGGAAATCGGCTATGGCGTGCCGGCCGCCGGCGGCCGCGCTGCGGCAATCCCCGATGCGGCCGGCGGCCTGGATGGCCTGTAATAGGCGGTGAGCCGGGACCGGGTGGTTCCGGCGCGGTTCGGCCAGCGTTTGGCAAGGCTCCTGCATGCACATCGAGTTCTGCGGCGCAGCTCGCGAGGTGACCGGCTCCTGTCATCTGCTGCACGTGGGCGGCCGCAGGGTCCTGCTCGACTGTGGACTGATCCAGGGCAGACGCGCGGACGAGCGGCGCAACCGGGAGGCGTTCCCCTTCGACCCGGCCGCCATCGACGCGGTCGTTCTCAGCCACGCCCACATCGATCATTCCGGGAGGCTGCCGCTGCTCGCGCGCCTCGGCTACGACGGCCCCGTGTATACCCACCGGGCGACCCGGGATCTGTGTCGGATCATGCTCCGCGACAGCGCCTACATTACGGAGAAGGACACGGAGTGGGAGAACCGCCGGCGCGAGCGTAACGGGTTGCCGCTCCTGGAGCCGCTGTACACCCGGGACGACGCGGAGGCGGTCATGGAGCAGTTCCGCGACGTCGCCTACGGGCAGCCCGTGGAGATCTGCGCGGGCATGCGGCTGACGCTGCACGACGCCGGCCACATCGTGGGTTCCGCCATCGTGGCCCTGGACCTGGAGGAGGGCGGCGAGCACAGGCGGGTGGTGTTCAGCGGCGACCTCGGGCACCGGGACGCCCCGATCCTGCGCGACCCGGAACGGCTGGAGCGGGCCGACCTGGTGATCCTGGAGTCCACCTACGGCGACCGCCGTCACCGCGGCTGGGACGAGACCCGGGACGAGATCATCGACATCGTGGCCAGCGCCCGCGAGCGGGAGGGCAACATCCTGATACCGGCCTTCGCGGTGGGCCGCAGCCAGCTCATCCTCTATTGGCTGGCGCGTCATTACGAGGAGGCCAAACTCGACCGCTGGCAGGTCTACCTGGACAGCCCGCTCGCCATCCGCGCCACCGCGGTCTACGGGCGCTATCCGGAACTCTACGACGCGCAAGCCGCCCGCTTCTGGAGCGGCCGGGAACAGCAGTCCATCCTGCCGAACCTGGTGTTCTCGCGCACGGCGGACGATTCCCGGGCGCTGAACTCGCGGCGTTCCGGCGCGATCATCATCGCCGGCAGCGGCATGTGCACCGGCGGACGCATCCGCCACCACCTGCTGCACCACCTCTGGCGCGAGGAATGCCACGTCGTCATCGTCGGTTTCCAGGCGGCAGGCACCACCGGGCGCCTGCTGGTGGACGGCGCCCGCCGCGTGAAGCTGCTGGGCCAGATGGTGCGGGTGGGTGCCGAGGTGCACACGGTGGGAGGCCTGTCGGCCCACGCCGGCCAGCAGGGCCTCGCGGACTGGTACGGCGCCTTCCGTGACCGCCCGCCGGTGGCCCTGGTGCACGGTGAACCCGACGCCATGGACGCCCTGGCCGGGCTGCTGGAGTCGCGCTTCGGTGCCGACGTGACCCGGGTGCAGCGCGGCCAGAAGATTCACCTGGGAGGCCACGCATGAGCGGCGGCGGGAATCACGCCATCCGGCTCCGGGCCGTGCGCCTCGGCGTGGATACCCGCCACGAGCCCGTCCTGTTCCTGCGCCGGGATTCGGAGGTGGCCCGCTCCGAGGGTTTCGAGGCGATGTCCCAGGTGCGCGTCGACACGGACTCGCAGTCCATCATCGCCACGCTGATGATCGTGGAGGCGGGCCTGCTGAGTGCCGGTCAGGCCGGGCTGTCGGAAGCTGCATGGCGGCGCCTCGGTCTGGCGGAGGGCGAGACGCTGATACTGCATCACCCGTTGCCCGTCGATTCGCTCGCGCACATGCGGGCCAAGGTCTACGGCGCGGAACTCGACGGCAGCCAGTTCGAGAGCATCATCGACGACGTGGTGGCCGGGCGTTACATGGACGTGCAGCTGGCCGCCTTCGTTGCGGCCTGTTCCGGCGAACGCCTCACCCGGCAGGAGATCGTCCACCTCACGCGGGCGATGGTGGGGGCGGGCGAGCGCCTCAGCTGGCCGGGTTCGCCGATCATGGACAAGCACAGCGTCGGCGGGCTGCCCGGCAACCGGACCACGCCCATCGTGGTGGCGATCGCGGCCGAGGAGGGGCTCACCATGCCGAAGACCTCCTCCCGGGCCATCACCTCCCCCGCCGGCACCGCGGATACGATGGAGACACTGACCCGGGTGAATCTCGACCTGGACGAGATGCGCCGCGTGGTGGAACGGGAGGGCGGCTGTCTTGCCTGGGGCGGTTCGGCCAGCCTGAGCCCGGCCGACGACATCCTCATCCGGGTGGAGCGCGCGCTGGACCTCGACAGCGAAGGGCAGCTGGTGGCCTCCGTGCTGTCGAAGAAGGTGGCCGCCGGCTCCACCCACGTGGTCATCGACATGCCGGTGGGGCCCACCGCGAAGGTGCGCAGCCTCGCCGCCGCCGAGCGGCTGTCCGGCCATTTCAATGCGGTGGCCGAGGCCCTGGGCATCGCCCTGCACATCGACGTGGGCGACGGCAGTCAGCCGGTCGGCCGTGGCATCGGCCCTGCGCTCGAGGCCCGCGACGTGCTGGCGGTGCTGCGCGGTGAGCCGGAGGCGCCCACCGATCTGCGCCGCCGCGCTCTGCAGCTCGCCGCCGGCGTGCTGCGGCTGTCCGGCCGTGCCCGCCCGGAGGATGCGGTCGCGCGGGCGACGGCTGTGCTCGACAGCGGCCGTGCCTGGCAGCGCTTCCAGCGTATCTGCGAGGCCCAGGGCGGCCTGCGCGAGCCGCCGCGGGCCGCCTACCGCTATGACGTATTCAGCGAAGACGGGGGCGAGGTCGACACCATCGACAACCGCAAGGCCGCCCGGCTGGCAAAGCTCGCCGGTGCGCCCGCGGACAAGGCGGCCGGCCTCGAGCTGGCCGTGAGGGCGGGTGAGCGGGTGCGGCCGGGCGACGTGCTCATGACCGTGCATGCGGAGAGTCCCGGCGAGCTCGAATATGCGCTGGAGTACTTCCGCGCGCATCCGGATGTGATTACGCTGTCGCCTGACTGATGGACACACTCGTATTCAACCTCGGCGCCCCTCCGTCCCTGTGCGACGCAGTGGTTGCGGCGACCGGCGCCGTGCCGGGCGAGCTGGACACGCGCCGTTTCCCGGACGGGGAGGCCTACGTCCGGGTGGCGACGCCCTGCGCCGGCGCCGACGTGATCCTGTGCGCCGGCCTGCAGCCGCCGGACGAGCAGACGCTACGCTCGCTGCTGGTGGCCGCGACGCTGCGCGACCTGGGGGCGGCGCGCATCCTGCTCGCGGCGCCCTATCTGCCCTACATGCGCCAGGACAGCCGTTTCCGGGAAGGCGAGGGCATCACGTCGCGCTACTACGCCGCCCTGGTCTCCGCGCATTTCGATGGCCTCGTCACCGTGGACCCCCATCTGCACCGATACGCCGCGCTGTCGGACGTGTACACCATCCCCGCCCTGTGCGTGCATGCGGCACCCGCCATCGGCGCCTGGGTGCGGGACAACGTGGCGGAACCGATACTGGTCGGCCCCGACAGCGAGAGCCGTCAGTGGGTGGAGGCCGTCGCCAGGGAGGCCGATGCGCCGTTCATCGTGCTGGAGAAGATCCGGCGCGGCGACCGGGACGTCTCCGTGAGCGATCCCGACCTCCTGCCCCACGACGGACGCCTCCCGGTGCTGCTCGACGACATCATCTCCAGCGGCCGCACCATGGCCGAGGCGGTCGCCCGGGTGAACGGCCACGGCGGGCCCGCGCCGGTGTGCATCGCCATCCACCCGGTGTTCGCCGACGGTGCCGTGGCGGATCTCCGGCAGGCGGGCGCCGGCCGGGTCGTCTCCTGTAACACCATCCGCCACGAGACCAACGCCATCGACGTGGCACCCCTGATCGCCGAGGCCTGCTGCCGCTTCCCCGGCGAGGCCGTGCGGCGCGCAGCCGGGTCGTGAAGCACACATTCGCACCCCTGGCGGCGCTGTTGCTGGGCGTCGCCCTCATGCTCGTGGGCAACGGGCTGCAGGCCGTGCTGGTCCCCTTCCGTGCCGGGGCCGAGATGTTCAGTCAGCTGTCCATCGGCTTCATCGGCGCAAGCTACTTCCTCGGCTTCACCATCGGCTGCCTGCAGGGCGGCGCGCTCGTCCGCATGGTGGGCCACGTCCGGGCATTCGCGGCGATGACCGCGGCCGCCTCGGCCGTGCCGCTGCTCCAGGCCCTGTGGGTGGAACCGGTCCCCTGGTTCTTCTTCCGCGTCGCCACCGGTTTCTGCTTCGCGGTGCTCTATATCGTCATCGAGAGCTGGCTGAATGAGCGCGCGAGCAACGAGAACCGCGGGACGGTGTTCTCCACCTACATCTTCATCAGTTTCGGGGCCATGGCTGCCGGTCAGGAGCTGCTCCGGGTCTACGATCCCTCCGGCGTCGAGCTGTTCGCGCTGGTCGCCGCTCTGGTTTCGCTGGCGGCGATACCCGTCGCGCTCACGCGCTCGCCGGTACCGCGGCTGCCCGAGGTCGCCGTGATCAATCTGCGCGGGCTGTGGCGGGTGTCACCCTCGGGCCTTTTCGGCACTCTCGCCTCGGGGCTGGGCAACGGCGCCTTCTGGTCACTGGCGCCGCTGGTGGCGGCAGGCGGGGCACTGGACGTGTCTCGCACCGCCACCTTCATGAGCGTTGCGCTGATCGGCGGCGCGGCGGGGCAATTTCCGTTCGGCGGCCTGTCGGACCGGGTCGACCGTCGCCACGTCATCTCCGGGGTGGCGGCGCTGGGCGCGGCGGTGAGCCTGGCCATCTGGCTGGCGGCGGGACTCGATGCCGGTAATCTGCTGCTCTACGCGCTCAGTTTTCTCTGGGGCATGGCGTCGTTCACCATCTATCCCATCTCGGTGGCCCATTCCAACGACCACGCCGACCCGGACGACTTCGTCAGCGTTTCCGCCGGCCTGCTGTTCGCCTACGGCGCGGGCGCGACGGTGGGACCGGTGCTCGCGGCGTTGCTGATGTCCGTGACCAGCGCGCCGACGCTCTACCTGTTCATCGCCGTGATGTACCTGCCGCTGGCGGTGTTCAGCCTGACCCGTGCCTACCGCTACGCACAGGTCCCGGAGGCCGAGCAGGTTGCGTTCTACGACGCGCTCAGCGCCTCCGGCACGGCCTCGCACGCCTACGAGGAGGAGTGGAGCGAACAGGTGCTGGAGGAGCAGGCGGAAGCCGCCGCCGGGAATCAGTGACCGGCGTGGTCGGCCGGGATCCCGGGCGCCGTGGCGCCGTCTTCCATGGCCTGGTGGCCGCCGTGGTCCCCGCTCATGTGCATGACCGGCAGGGCCATGGTCCATAGCCCTGCCGTTACCACCAGCGCGCCGGCCACGCGCCGCACGCTGGTGCGCCGGGTGAGCGAGGCGAGTCGGGCGGCGCCGGCCGTTGCCAGTACCATCGCCGGCAGCGTGCCGACGCCGAAGGCGGCCATCACCATCGCTCCCTCGGCAGGGCCGCCGGAGACGGCGGCCGCCAGCAGCACCGAGTACACCAGGCCGCAGGGGAGCCAGCCCCAGAGAACGCCGAGGGCCATCGCATGCAGCGGCGTGCGCGCCGGCAGTAACCGTCTGGTGAGCGGAGCCAGTTTCTGCCAGCCGCGCGCACCCCAGGCTTCCAGCCGCCGCAACGGGTTCCAGCCGAAGGCGAGCTGCAGCCCGATCAGTACGATGACGACACCGAACGCGAGCCGCAGCACCGGCCCCCACTCGCGCAGGCCGAATACCGCGCCGCTGGTCGCCCCGGCAAAGCCGGCGATGGCGCCGAGGACGACGTAGCCGCCGATGCGCCCGCTGTTGTAGGCGAGGGCGAAGCCCGTGCGTCCCGCGGCACCGCGCACCGCGGTATTGAGGCCGAGCCAGCCGGCGATGCCGCCGCACATGCCGAGGCAGTGGGTGGAGCCCAGCAGGCCGGCGATCACGGCTGCCATCAGGCCCCCCTCAACGTTCATCGTCGTCTTCCTGCTTGCCGGCCGGCGGCGCCCGGTCGTCGTCCATGACCACCCGCCAGGCGGGCGTATCCATGTCGTCGAACTGGCCGCTGCCCACGGCCCAGAAGAAGGCGGCGACCGCCGCGACCAGCAATACCAGTCCCAGCGGTATCAGGACGTAGAGGATGTTCACGAGGAGGCCTCCAGCGCCCCCGCCGCGGGCGCCGCGGCGGCACCCGCCGAGACGCGGCCCGGCCGGGCCGTCTCGCCGCGCCGGCGCAGGCGCAGCGCATTCAGGACCACCAGCAGGGAACTCGCCGACATGCCGATGGCCGCCATCCAGGGGGCCAGCAGTCCGGAGGCGGCAAGGGGCACGGCAAGCACGTTGTAGCCGATGGCCCAGCCGATGTTCTGGCGGATGATGCGGTGGGTGCGGCGCGACAGTTCCACGGCGGTGAGCAGCGGTGCCAGCGAGTCGCCGAGCAGCACTGCGTCGGCGCTCGACTGGGCCAGCGTCGTGCCGGCGCCCATGGCGACGGAGACGTCGGCACCGGCCAGCACCGGTGCGTCGTTGATGCCATCGCCGACCAGCGCCACCTTCTCGCCGGCGGCCTGCAGCCGGCGCACCCATGCGAGCTTGTCCTCGGGGCGCAGGTCGCCGCGGGCGTCGTCGATGCCCAGGCGCCCCGCGATGTCGGCCACGGTCCGGGGCCGGTCGCCGCTGGCGATGGCCGTGGCAATCCCCGCCTCGCGCAGCGCTTCCACCACCACGGCGGCGTCGTCCCGGAGACTGTCGCGCAGCTCGAAGGCGGCCAGTACCCGGCTCTCTCCGTCGCCGAGGAATACCAGGGTGGAGGCGGGGCCGGTCTCGATCTGCCCGGCCGCGTCCCGTGCCGCCTCACCGACGAATTCCGCGGAGCCGATGCGGTAGAGGACGCCGTCCACGCTGCCTTCGATGCCGCGACCCGGAACCGGGCGCAGGTCGGTCGGCGTATCGCCGCGGCGCGGGAAGGCACGGGCCAGGGCATGCTCTGAGCCGCTCTCCAGCCGGGCGGCGATGGCAAGGCAGCGGTCGGCGTCCGCGCCGTCCGCCAGCGGCACGATGCGCTCGAGTGCCGGTCGGCCGCGGGTGAGGGTGCCGGTCTTGTCGAACACGATGCGGTCGAACTGCGCCAGTCCCTCCAGCGCCCGTGAGCGCGTGATCAGGATGCCCCGGTCGGCCAGCGCCGTGTTGGAGGCCGCGAGGGCGGCCGGCGTGGCCAGCGACAGGGCACAGGGGCAGGTCACCACCAGCACGGCGAGGGCCGCCGGGAAGGCGATGCCCGGCTCGATCCACCACCAGACCGCGCCCGTGGTCGCCGCGAGTATGAGCACGCCCACCACGAACCAGCTCGCCACCCGGTCGGCCAGCACGGCAACCGCCGGCCGTTCCGCCTGAGCCCGCTCCAGCAGCCGGGAGATGGCGGCGAGCATCGTGTCCTGGCCCACCCGTTCGGCACTCAGCGTGAGGGCGCCGTCCAGGTTGATGCTGCCGGCGGTGACCTCGTCGCCCGGCCCCCGGGACACCGGCTCCGACTCGCCGGTGATCAGCGACTCGTCCAGGGATGCCCGGCCGTGCAGGATGCGGGCGTCGGCCGGCACCCGCTCACCCGGGCGCAGGGCGAAGCGGTCACCTGCGCGCAGGCGGGCGACGGCGATGATCTCCTCGCCGTCGCCGCGCTCGTCGGTAATGCGGCGCACCGTGTCCGGCAGCAGCTGGCCGATGGCCGCCGAGCGTTCGGTGGCGCCGTGGCGGGCGCTCATCTCGAGGAAGCGGCCCAGCGACAGGAAGAACACGAACATGGTGGCGGAGTCGAAATACACCTCGCCGTGGCCGCTCACCGCAGCGTACAGCGAGGCCGCATAGGCGCCGCCGACGGCGATGGAGACGGGCAGATCCATGCCGGGCCGCCCCGAGACCAGGCCCCGCCAGGCCGACTGGAAGAATGGCCGGCCCGAGTAGAACACTACCGGTGTGGTGACCAGCGCGCTGACCCAGACCAGGAAGCGGCGCATCTCCGGATCGATGCCCTGGAAGGCACCGGCGTAGAGGGCCACGGCGAACATCATGACCTGCATCATGCCCACCCCGGCGACCAGCAGGCGTTTCAGCGCCTGGCGCCGTTCATGGTGCCGCGGCGAGTAGGCTTCGGTCAGGCTCTGCGGATGCGGCCGATAGCCCAGCCGCTCGATGGTGCCGAGGATGGCGCTGAAGCGGGTTTCCTCCGGCTGCCACACGACGTGCAGGCGGGAGGAGGCGGTATTGACCGTGATCTCGGTGACGCCGGGCAGCCGCCGCAGCACGTTCTCCAGCAGCCAGCTGCAGGCGCTGCAGTACAGGCCCTCCACGTGCAGCACGGCCTCCCTGGCGCCGTCCGCGCGGGTGGCGGCGAACAGGGGCAGCGTCTCCGGGTCGTCGAAGCCGTGCCAGTGCGCGTCGTCGCCGGGCGGCGGCGCGGGCGCATCCCCCGGCGGCGCCTCGCGGAAGCGGTAGTAGGCATCGAAGCCCGAGGCGCCGATGAGTTGGGCTACCGCCTTGCAGCCGTGGCAGCACATCGGGCGGTCCTCGCCGTCGATGCGTGCGGTGAGATCCAGACCTGCAGGGACTGGCAGGCCGCAGTGGAAACAGGCGCGGCGCTCAGCCATCGTCGC
The DNA here is from genome assembly GCA_964602525.1 of uncultured Woeseiaceae bacterium. Lineage (GTDB taxonomy): Bacteria > Pseudomonadota > Gammaproteobacteria > Steroidobacterales > Woeseiaceae > Lentisalinibacter. Next base: position 4,575 of record CAZRSA010000015.1, on the reverse strand, counting down.
GGCGGCCGGCGGGCGTCAGCGTCCCGCTGCCGTCCCGCTGCGAGATCTCCCCCGTGAGCCGCCAGCCGGCGTTTGCATCTCCCAGCGATTCCACCGCCGCGTACCAGCGCTCGGCGGCCATCGGCGCGAGGCGGGCCCGGTAGGTCCCGGCCCCGGCGCTCGGCGCGCGGGTGAGGAGGATATCGACGTCCTTGGCCGGCACGGTGGGATGGGAGAGCTCCAGCAGCAGGGTCTCGGGCCAGTCCAGCCGGCGTGCGCCCGCGGTGCCCTGCTGCGCCAGCCGCACTTCCACCGCCCCTTCGCCCGCCGCGACCTGCAGGCGGCCGGCCAGACCCAGCTCGGAGGCGGCATCGGCCATGCGGAAGCGCCGATCGGTGGTTTCGGCGATGCGGCTGTAGTCGTCCACCACCAGCGACGCAGGCCGGGTGACCGCCAGGAAGATGGTGATCATGCAGCCGATAACGGTGGCCGCCGGCACCGAGATGACGAACCAGGGCCAGAACTGGCGGTACCAGGGCTCGGGGTGGGCGGTTTCGCTGTGGGGGGCATTACGCTGATCCATTGTGCTCTGCCTCTCGCGTCTCGTCGGCCGCCGGTCAGCGGCTGACCGGGGCGACGAATTTCGTCTCCCGGGACTGGGTGATTGTAGCGTCGTCCTCGGCCTGCAGCGTGAAGGTCACCTCGCCGACGCCGCGGACGGCTTCCCGCGGCGCCTGCACGATCACCGGCACGCCCAGCACCTCGCCGGAGGGGATGCGAATATCGCCGGTCGGTACCTCCACCCGGGCACCTTCGATGCCCGAGATGGCAATGTCGTAGCTGTGGGGGCTGTCGGTCTTGTTGATGAGCTTCAGCTGGTAGGAGTTCTCGATGAACCCGTCGCCCACCTCGCGGTACAGCGCGTTGCGGTCGCGGATGATGTCCACGGTGAGCGGTGAGCGTTGGGAGAGCGCGTAGAACAGGGCGCCCATCAGGATGACGAGGAGCAGGCCGTAGACGATCACCCGCGGCCGCAGCACCCGCGTCTCCTCGCCGTCGATGGCGTGCTGGGTGGAGTACTTGATGAGCTTCTTCGGGTAGCCCATCCGCTCCATCACATCGTCGCAGGCGTCGATGCAGGCGGCGCAGGCGATGCACTCGTACTGCAGCCCCTCGCGGATGTCGATGCCGGTGGGGCAGACCTGCACGCACATCGTGCAGTCGATGCAGTCGCCGAGGCCGACTTCCTTCGGATCGACGCCACGGCGGCGGCTGCCGCGGGGCTCGCCCCGGTCGGCGTCGTAGGTGATGATCAGCGTGTCCCGGTCGAACATGGCGCTCTGGAAGCGCGCATAGGGGCACATGTACTTGCAGACCTGCTCGCGCATGTAGCCGGCGTTACCGTACGTGGCGAAGCCGTAGAAGAGCACCCAGAAGGTCTCCCACGGGCCCAGCGAAAAGGTGGCGAAGCTCAACAGCAGTTCACGGATCGGCGTGAAGTAGCCGACGAAGGTCAGGCCGGTGAACAGCGCGAACGTGATCCACAGGAACTGCTTCGAGCCCTTGCGCAGGAACTTCTCGGCGGTCCAGGGGGCCTTGTCGAGCTTCTTGCGCTGGGAATACCTGCCCTCGGTCCACTGCTCCATCCATACGAATACCTCCGTCCAGACGGTCTGGGGACAGGCGTAGCCGCACCAGAGCCGCCCCGCCAGCGCCGTGAAGAAGAACAGAGACAGCGCCGCGATGATCAGCAGCAGGGCGAGGAAGATGAAGTCCTGGGGCCAGAGCGTGAGGTCGAACAGATGGAACTTGCGTGCCGGCAGGTCGAACAGTATGGCCTGGCGGCCCTCCCAGGTGATCCAGGGCAGGCCGTAGAAGATGCCGAGCAGCACGAAGACGGCCGCCTTGCGCAGGCGGGCGAAGGTGCCGTCGATCTCGCGGGCGTGGATCTTCTCCTCACTGCGGTAGAGCGCCGTCTCGGCGGCGGCGCCCGCATTGCTTCCTGCTGCCATCAGTCCTTGTCCGTTGTCGGCTCCGGCGAGCGGCCACGGCGCTCACGGCGCATGAGGACGAGTGTCATGCTCGCGGCGCCGATACCGATCGACCAGAAGAAAAAGAAGAGCAGCGCGTAGCCGCCCATGCGCGAGAGTTCCAGCGGCCAGTCGGAGGCCCGGGCGAGCCGCGCCGGGTCGAAGACGGCGAAGAACAGGACGCTCGCGATGCAGGCCGTGAGGAACGATGCCCAGCCTGTCGCCATGATCTTGCGCAGTCCGCGGCTCCAGGCCGGCGACTGGTGTGTGTCCGGTCCGGTTGCGCGACCGCCGTGCAGGCTCATGGCGCGCCGGCACCTCCGCCGCCGTTCCCGCCGCCCGTGCCGGAGAGGCTGTAGACGTAGGCCGCGAGCACGTGCACCCGGTCCTCGCCCAGCAGGTCGCCGTGCGCGGGCATCACTCCCTGGCGCCCCTGCATGATGGAGGTCATGATGGCCTCGCGGCTGCCCCCGTAGAGCCAGGTGTCGTCAGCCAGGTTGGGCGCGCCCAGCGCCTGGTTGCCCCGGCCGTTCGGCCCGTGGCAGGAGGCGCAGAGCATCTGGTATTTCTGTCCGGCCGCCGTCTCCAGCGCGCTCTTCTCCGAAGGGGTGCCGAGCTGGCGGATGAGGCCCACCATGGCGTCCAGCTCTTCCTCGGTGAAGCTCGAGGCCCAGCCGGGCATCACACCCTGACGGCCGTTGAGGATGCTTATCCTGATGTTCTGCGGGTCGCCGCCCCACTGCCAGTCGGCATCGGTGAGGTTCGGGAAGCTGGCCGCGCCGCGCGCGGCCGAGCCGTGGCACATCGCGCAGTGGTTGGCATACAGATTACGCCCGATTTGCAGTGCCTCCGGGTCCTTCGCGAGCTGCGGGATGGGCTGCGCGGCGAACGACTCGAAGATAGGCGCGTAGCGGGCCTCGGCCGCCTGTACCTCCTGCTCGTACTGCTCGTGCTGGCTCCAGCCGAGGATGCCGTCGGTGACGACCAGCCCCGGGTACAGCGCAAGGTACACGCCGGCGAAGACGATCGTGAGATAGAACAGCATCAGCCACCAGCGCGGCAGGGGCCGGTTCATCTCCTGGAGATCGCCGTCCCACGTATGGTGGGTGGTCTCCGTCTCCGCCGCTTCGCCGGGGCGGCGTTTCATGGTCCAGGCGATCAGCCAGATGCAGGCCGCCAGGCTCAGTATGGTCGTGATGGCGACAAACCAACCCATCGGTGCAGACATCAGTTCGACTCCTTCTTCTCCACCGGCGGTTGCTCGTCATCCCCCAGCGGTAGTTTCGCGGCTTCCTCGAAGTCGCGGCGGCGCCTGGAGCTGAACGCCCAGACCACCAGCGCGAGGAACAGGATCATCAGCAGCAGCGTGATGAGCCCCCGGAAAGTGTTTATATCCATGGTCTATCTTGGTCTATCCAAACTTGCGTCTAGCGCTGTCTCTGCAGATTGGTGCCCAGGCCCTGCAGGTAGGCGATCATCGCCTCCATCTCGGTCTTGCCTTCCACCGCGGCGGCAGCACCGGCGATCTGCTCCTCCGTGTAGGGGTCACCGCCGATGTTCTTCAGCATGCGCATCTTGCGCTCCACCAGGGCGCCGTCGACCATGCGCTCCGCCAGCCAGGGGTAGGCCGGCATGTTGGACTCGGGCACGAGGTTGCGCGGATTGATCAGGTGCAGCTCGTGCCATTCGTCGCTGTAGCGCCCGCCGACCCGGGCCAGATCGGGCCCCGTGCGCTTGGAGCCGAACTGGAACGGCCGGTCGTAGACGCTCTCGCCGGCCAGCGAGTAGTGGCCGTAGCGCTCGGTCTCGCTGCGGAAGGGGCGCACCTGCTGGGAGTGACAGACGTAGCAGCCCTCCCGCACGTAGATGTCGCGGCCCGCCAGCTCCAGCGCCGGGTAGGGCTCGATGCCTTCCGCGGGCTCGCCCGCCGATTGTGACGTCATCAGCGGAACGATCTCGACCAGCCCGCCGATGCTGATCACGACGACGATCAGCACCGTCATAAGGGTGATGTTTATCTCGACTTTCTCGTGGGACACGTCGGATCTCCTCCGGGCTCAGGCGGGCTGGCGGACGGGCACCGGGCGGGGTTTCTCGCTCGCCACCGTCTTCCAGATGTTGTAGACCATGATCAGCATGCCGCTGAAGAACACCAGGCCCCCCAGCAGGCGCAGACCATAGTAGGGGTAGGTGGCCTCCAGGCTCTCCACGAAGGTGTAGGTGAGCGTGCCGTCGTCGTTGACGGCGCGCCACATCAGGCCCTGCATCACGCCGGCGATCCACATGGACACCGTGTAGAGCACGACGCCGATGGTGGAGGTCCAGAAGTGCACGTCGATCAGCTTCGTGGAGTACATCGCCTCGCGGTTGAACAGCCGCGGTATCAGGTGATAGAGCGAGCCGATGGTCATCATGGCCACCCAGCCCAGTGCCCCGGAGTGCACGTGGCCGATGGTCCAGTCGGTGTAGTGAGACAGCGAATTCACCGTCTTGATCGACATCATCGGCCCCTCGAAGGTGGACATGCCGTAGAAGGACAGGGAGACGATCATGAACTTGATGATCG
>CAZRSA010000014.1:0-39037 GCA_964602525.1 uncultured Woeseiaceae bacterium | reverse complement strand
CTCGGCGTCGTCCTGGCAGCTGCCGCAGCACGAGCCCACGCCGAGTTGGTCCTTCAGGTCATAGAACGTCTGCGCGCCGTCCTTGATGGCGCTTTCGATCTGGCGATCGGTGATGGCTTGGCAGATGCAGACGTACATGGTTTGTCACCTCTGAACGCGATACTAAGCGCGAATGCGAATGATTGTCAATTACGTAGTTACCGAAAGTCAGATCCGGGGACGGTCAGATGTCCCAGCTGAATCCGAGGAACGCCGTGCGCGACCGCCCCGGGCGTAGCCCCGCCGGGCGCCGCGCGACGGCGTATTCCTTGTCGAACAGGTTGTCGACCCGGAAGGTCGCGCGCAGGTCCGGGCGCAGCTGCCAGCCGGCGGCCAGGTCCCATACGACGAAGCTGTCGACGCCTTCCCGCGGACCGATGGCGCCGCTGCCGGCGGTGGTGCGCGTCTCGCCGGTGTAGCTGGCGGCGACGTCGATGCTCCAGCGCGCGGCGGCCAGGCCCGCGCTGGCGCGCAGCTGGTGCTCGGGGATGTAGGGCAGCTCGTCGCCGGCCTCCACCTCGCCCCAGGGGTCGTAGCCGCTCTCGAAGCTGTTGTCGAATTCGGCGGTGGCGGTCCAGGTGTAGGCGAGGGAGAGCGGCATCTCGATGCCACGGTCGAAGGGATCGAGCAGGCTCCAGGCGCCGGTGAGCTCCAGGCCGCTGACGGTGGCCTCGCCGCCGTCGAACTGGTCGCCGATGTTGCCGCCGCCGCCGGTGGAGGCCGTGACGGTGCCCACCAGGTTCTCGTAGTCGTTCAGGAACCAGATGGCCTCGAAGCTGCGGCCGTTCTCGCCCCAGCGCACGCCGGCCTCGTAGTTCCAGCTCTCTTCCTCGTCGGCCTCGGAGCCCGGGCCGGGCGGGTTGAAACCGCGGTGGACGCCGGCCAGCAGGCGCCAGTTTTCGCCGATGTGGTAGAGCGCGCCCATGCCGGGGATGAAGACGTCCACGGTGTTCTCGCGCACCCGGGTGGGGCCGATGCCGCGGTCGGTGTTGTCGGTGGAATAGTCCTCGCGCCGCAGATCGATGGTCTCGTAGCGGAAGCCCGGGCTCAGCATCCAGTCGCCGAAGGAAATGTCGGCGTCGACGAAGCCGGCCAGGACCTCGGCGGTGCTCACGCGGTTGGTGGCGGTGCCGGGCTCGGCGTCGGTGGTGAGCACCAGCAGGCCGTCTTCCATGCGGTAGCCGTCGTCGTCCTGGAAGCGGTCCTCCTCGTCTTCGTGCAGGCGCAGGCCGAAGGTCAGGCCGACGTCGGCGCCGCCGACGGCCCAGTCGTAGCCGAGCCGGGCCTGGACGCCCTGGGAGTAGTACTCGCGGTTGTTGTTGCGCTTCTCCAGCGCGTCGTCGGCGCTGGTGGCACCTTCCAGGATGGCGAGCTCGGCGGCATAGGTGTCGGGGTCCGACAGGATGCTGCTGATGCCCACGCCGTTGACGCTGGAGAGCTTGTACCAGTTGCGCTCGAAGTCGTTGCGGTAGGCCGTCACCTCGCCGTGCCAGGCGCCGTCCGGATCGATGGTCCAGGAGACCTGCACCTGGCGGTGGTTGGTGTCGATGACGTCGTTCTGGGAGGCCGCGTAGCGCCGGTAGGGGTCTTCGGCGAAGTCTTCGTCGGTGAGGCCGAGGTAGGTCTCGTCGGAGGCCTGTTCGGTGTAGCCGAGTTTCAGGTCGAGGGACTGATAGAGATCCGCGCCGGGGGCGCTGTTCACCCGGAACTTGGCCATGTAGTCCTGCAGCCGGTAGCCGGCGTCGAAGTCTGCGGGCGCATCGATGGTCTTGAAGCCGTCCGTGGACTGCTGGGCGGTCTCCACCAGCCAGCCGTAGCGCTCGCTGTGGTAGCCGTAGCGGGCGATGCCCTGCAGCGTCGCGTCTTCGCCCGCCCGTGCCTCGATACGGCCGCCGGTGGCCGAAGGGATGGGAGTGGAGATCATGTTGATGGCCCCGCCGACCGTGCGGGCGCCCACGCTGACCGAGGAGGGGCCCTTCAGGACCTCGAGCGCGTGCATGCGCTGCTGGGTCGGGAAGTAGTAGGCGGAGGGCGCCGCGTAGGGTGCTGGCGCGATCAGCACGCCGTCCTCGAGCAGCGCGATGCGCCCGGAGCGGTCGAGGCCGGAGCCGCGGATGCCGATGTTCGGCCGGAGGCCGTAGCCTTCCTCCTCCTGCAGGTACACGCCGGGCGCGGCGCGCAGCACCCGCATGATGTCGGCGTTGGCGAAGACTTCGAGGTCTTCGGGGCCGAAGTACTGGGCGGAGCCGGCGATGTCGGTGACCCGGTTCGGGTCGCCGAGGATGGTAACGACGTCGATGACCTCGCCGTCGTCGGTGGTTTCCTGCGCCACCGCGGGGGTGGTTATCAGGGCTGCGGCGGTGATCGCGGCTAAAGCCGCTCCCACAGGTCGCGGCGATCCGGGAAGGAGGGCTTTCAGGCCCGCTTGCAGGCCCGATGACCAGGCCGCGGCCGATGCCCGTTCTGCGTGACCTTCGATCGGCAGGATGGTTCGTATCATGGTGCGTCCCCGTTCATGGTTGTCGTTGTGCGGCCGCGGGTGCCCGGTTTCCTTCGGGCTTCGGTCGATGACCACATGAAGGCGGCGTACGCTAAACCAAATAAGAATTATTAACAACAACGAATGATAAGCATTTATACGTATGGGTATCGGGAGAGCTGCTGAAACCGGTCAGGAACGGCTCCGATTGTCCCGGCGATGCAGGGAGTGCTGCGGGAGGGTGGCCCCCTCCCGCATCCGGTGAGGTAGCAGCAGAATCGGATGCGGGAGGGGACGCCTCGCGCCAAACCAGGAAGTGGGCACTTTCTCTTGGTGCCCAGCGCCCCGCCGTGGAGGCCGGCGGGACCGTCTGTCGTCACGGTTCAGAGAGTAAAATAAATGATAATCATTCGCAACCGTAAATCGTACGCATTTATACTGAGTTCCGGGGACAGTTAACTCAATTGCAGGTTGAGTTAACTGTCCCCGTATTTCGACGCACTCGGACCGGCCTCTTGTGCAGCGCCATGATGTGGGTCACTGTTATGGGGACGTGGTTCAGGTAGGATTCCGGTTTCGGCTCCCTGCCGTCGACATGCGTCCGACCGCACCGGAGCCGCCATTCCATCTTTACGATTTCGAGGGCCGCTCTGTTGCTCCAGCGAGCGAAAAGACTGCTTCTGATCGGCGTGGACGAGGGTGAGGCCGCGTCGATCACTTCGGAATCTCTGGGCGCAAGCGATATCTCGGTACTCTCCGCCTCCTGTCAGCAGGAGGCCGTCGCTGCCGTTCGCCGCCACCGTCCCGACGTCATCGTAAGGCGGGAGAATGGGCGTGATCCGGAACTGGGTTTCGCCGAGCTCCAGGAACTGCTGCGAATGGCGCCCGACAGCAAAGTGGTCGGGATCGTCCCCGATCTCGATGGCTATGCCGCGCGCGTGCTGGAGGCGGGTGCGTTCGACGTTATCACCGAGGATGCACGCGATGAGGAGCTGACCTCCGCCGTACGACGTGCGTTCCGCTTGCGGTTGCTGGAGGTGGTGCGGCTGGTCGAGAAGGGCGGCGAGGCCGAGTCGCTGGAGGGCATCATCGCCGCGAGCGAGAAGATGCTGAAAGTATGCCGTACGGTGCGCAAGGTGGCGCCGGCCGACGTCACGACTCTGCTGCTCGGCGAGAGCGGTACCGGCAAAGAGCTGCTCGCCCGTGCGTTGCATTCCATGAGTCCCCGGACAGAGGGGCCGTTCGTCGCCATCAACTGTGCGGCGATACCGGAAAACCTGCTGGAATCCGAGCTTTTCGGTTACGAAAAGGGCGCCTTCACCGGCGCGGTAAAGCAGACGCCGGGACGCATCGAGCAGGCCGACCGCGGCACGCTGTTCCTGGACGAGGTCGGGGACATGCCGCTCTCACTGCAGGCGAAACTGCTCCGCTTCCTGCAGGAGCGTGTGGTTGAGCGCGTCGGCGGACGCAGCGAGATCGACGTGGACGTCCGCGTGGTCTGCGCGACCAACCAGGATCTTGCACAGCTGATCGACGAGAACCGATTCCGCGGCGACCTCTACTATCGCATCAGTGAGATCACGGTCTCCATCCCGCCGCTGCGCGAGCGGGAGGGCGAGCAGCTGGTGCTGGCGCGCCATTTCCTGAAGAAGTTCGCCGACGGTCTCGGGCAGAAGGTGACGAGTTTTACCTCGGACGCGGAAGAGGCCATCCAGGCCTACGACTGGCCCGGCAACGTCCGCGAAATGGAAAACCGGATCAAGAGCGCGGTGGTGATGGCGGAGTCTTCGCTGATCGGAGCGAAGGACCTCGGGCTGGACCATGATCTGTGGGAGCCTCAGTCCCTGGATCTGCGGGGTGTGCGGCGTCGGGCGGAAATCCGGGCGATGCGGTTGGCACTGATCCAGGCCAAGGGCAATATCTCCAGGGCGTCCGAACTTCTCGGCATCACACGACCGACCCTGTATGACCTGATGGACAAATATTGCGTCTCCGTGGAAGGATTGCTGAATCACCAGGGTGTCTGAGGCGTTCGCTCAATGAACGCGCCTGGCCGCGCCGTCCGGCGGTACCGCGGCCCATGCCAATGGATAGTCTTCCGGTCGTGCCACGAGCTTCTTCCTTACCGGCAGCAGCGTCACGAAGCGGCGCGCGGCCAGCAATGAAACGGTATCGGTGATGAGCCGGATGCGATGGGCCGGCTCCCAGAGTCTCGACGGTCGGCAGCGCGCCCGTGCAACGGCGAGCGCCGATCTTCCTTTCGCCTGGCAGACGGCAGAACGCAGACCGTAAGAGCGCTGCCAGCGGAAGAGCCAGAACGCCCTGTCCGGCATTACGGCGCAGGCCAGCGTGAGCGTCTGACCGTACTCGTCCGAGCGTCTGAACTCTTCGATGACGAGGCTGCCGGCATAGATGCAGCTGAACGGTGTGCGAGCGCGATGGCAGTACAGCGTCGCGAGGCAGAATGCTTGGGAGAATTCATCGGTCCGGTCGGGGATGGGGCCCGTGGAGTCATGGTGTTTCATGGCTCCGAGGATGCCCGCCGCTTGCACGGAGAGCAGGGCTCAATTCCAGGTATCTGCTGCAGAAACGCCGGAGGCGAGCGGGCCCTTCGCAGGCAAGGCGGTTGTCAGGGCTTGAAAGAGTCGGCGTTCAGCTCGTGCCGCGCCAGCAGCTTGTAGAAGTCGGTGCGGTTGCGCTTGGCGAGTCTGGCCGCCTGGCTGACGTTGCCCGCGGTGATCTGCAGGATCTGGGAGAGGTAGTTGCGGGTGAATTCGTCCCGCGCCTCGGAGAACGAGGGCAGCTTGCCGCCGTGTTCGCCGAGCGACGAGCGCACGAGTTCGGTGCTGATGACCGGTGCGCGGGACAGGGCCACGTTCTGGCGCACCACGTTGTAGAGCTGGCGGATATTGCCCGGCCACTCGGCGGTGACGAGCATCTCCACGGCTTCGGGGGCGTAGACCTTGCGTTCGCCGCCGCTCTCTTCGGCGATGGTCTTCAGGAAGTGGGAGACCAGCAACGGGATGTCGTCGCGGCGCTCGTCGAGCGGCGGCATGTGGATGTTGACCACGTTCAGACGGTAGTAGAGGTCCTCGCGGAAGGTGCCCTCGGCCATCATCTCGCGGAGGTCGCGGTGGGTGGCGGAGATCACCCGCACGTCCACGGGGATGGACTCGGTGGCGCCTACCGGGCGCACCTGGTCTTCCTGCAGGACGCGCAGCAGCTTGACCTGCAGGCGCATGGGCATGTCGCCGATCTCGTCCAGCAGCAGCGTGCCGCCCTCGGCGGCCTGGAACAGGCCCTTGTGGGCACGGGTGGCGCCGGTGAACGCGCCTTTCTCGTGGCCGAACAGTTCGGATTCCAGCAGGTGCTCGGCCATGGCGCTGCAGTTCAGCGCCACGAAGGGGCCGTCGCGGCGGTGGCTGGCTCTGTGGATGGCCTGCGCCATGAGTTCCTTGCCGGTGCCGCTTTCGCCGGTGATGAGCACACGGGTGCCGCTGTCGGCCACCATGCGTGCCTGGCTCAGGCGCTCGCGCATGAGGGGATTGCGGGTGATGATGTCGTCGGCCCAGTCTTCCTCCGCCGGCGCCGGCGTGGAGACCTTGAGGGCGCGCTCGACGTGGTCGAGCAGCTCTTGCTTGTCGACGGGCTTGGTGAGGAAGCCGAAGGCGCCGCTCTGGGTGGCGGCCACGGCGTCCGGGATGGTGCCGTGCGCAGTGACGATCAGCACGCGCAGGCCCGGCGAGCGCTCCTGCAGCTCTTTCAGCAGGCCGATGCCGTCCATCTTGTCCATGCGCAGATCGGTGATGACCAGGTCCGGCTCGAACCGGTTCAGCACCGCCAGCGCCCGGTGGGCGCTCTCGACCGCCTCGACCTCGTATTTCTCCGCGCGCAGGCGGATCGACAGCAGGCGCAGCAGTCCCGGGTCGTCGTCGACCAGCAAAATGCGGCCTCTCGGCTCAGGGTTGTTCGTCGGCATCCGGGCGTTCTCTGATTGATCTCTCGATGGTGGTGATGGCGCGGAGTTTCTCCTCCGCCTCCTCCAGCGCCCTGGCGAGTTCCCGATTTTCCGCGCGGGCTGCCGTCAGCTGCTGCTCGAGCCGCTGGCGGTCTTCGTCCGCCGCGCGTTCGTACCGGGCGCGCAGCTGGCTGTTTTCCGTGATCAGCAGCAGGCGCTGCTCGACCACCTCCAGCTGCAGTTCGGCCAGTGTGACCTCCGACGGCAGCAACAGTTCCGGGCGCGCGAGGATCTCCGTCAGCATCTCCCGGGCGCGCTCCGGATCGGCGCCGGCGTGCCCGGGGGTGGCCAGGGCCAGCGCCAGCCGCAGACTGTTCGTGGTGGTCGGCGACTGGATGGCGGCATCGTCCACCCGGGCAAAAACCTCGGCTTTCGTCGCGGGGTCGCCGGCGGCGAGGTCTCGCATCGTCCGAAGGTAGCCGGCGATCTCGGCGTCATCCACGTCGCGCATGGCAGTTCTATCGTCGCCGTCCCGGTCGAGCCAGCCCGCGGTGGGGCCGCACCCCCCGGCAAGGAAAAGGGCAGCAAGCAGCGCCGGTAGCCATGCGGGTCCTGCGCTACGCATTGGCCGCCAACCTGTCGTTTGCGCTGATCTGTTCCTGGGGGACGTGCAGGCGGAAGTGCGCACCGCCCCAGGGCGAGTCCACCAGCTCCACGCTGCCGCCGTGAGCCTCGACGCACTCGAGCACCACCGACAGGCCGATGCCGGTGCCCGCCACCGGGCCATCGTGCTGCTGGTTGGCGCCCTGGTAGAAGGCCTGGAAAATGCGGCTGCGTTCCTCCGCCGGGATGCCCGGCCCGGAGTCCGCGATATCGATGACGAAGCTCGCGTTGGTAGCGATGGCGCGAACCTGGATGTGGCCGCCGCGGGGCGTGTACTTGATGGCGTTGGAGATGAGATTGTCGAGTGCGGTGCGCAGCTTCTCCGCGTCCGCGTTCACGCGGATGTCCTCGACGTCAAGCGCCAGCCGGATGCCCTGGGTCTTGATGGGCAGGCGATAGTCCTTCAATACGCCGACGATCAGCGGCTTCAGCGAGAAGTCCGACAGCATCAGCATCTCGCTTTTCGTCTGCCAGGCGCTGAAGGAGAGCAGGTTCTCGATCAGTCGCTGCAGCTTGAGGCCGTTGGAGCGGAGGATGTCGGTGACCTCCCGCTGGGGGTCTTCCAGCGGGCCGACCGCCCCGTCCAGCAGCAGGTCGGTACCCTCGCGGATGTTGGCCAGCGGCGTCTTCAGCTCGTGGGACATGTGCCGCAGGAAGCGGTTCTTCTCCTGGGCAAGCTCCAGCAGGCGCACTCTGAGCCACTCCAGCTGGCGGCCGAGCGCCTGCAGGTCGGTGGGCCCGCCCACGCGGATGGGCCGGGAGAAGCCGCCCTTGCCGAGCTGGTTGATGGCGTTGTCGATCTGGCGGATGGGCCGGGTGACCAGCAGGGCGAAGACGAGTACCAGAATCAGCATGATCGGGACGAGTCCCGCCGTCTGCCAGGCGAGCGTGGTCTGGAAGTCGCTCGCGTCCTGCTGCAGGGCGGCGAGCTCCCGGCCGATGAAGTCGTTGATGGCGACGCTGAACTCGCCGGCCTGGCGGGAGAGTTCCTCCAGCTGGCGCGTGGCCTCGGCAACTCGCTCGGAGTCTGCCGGCTGGGTGCGGATGGTGAAGATTGCGTTAGTTGTGCGTTGACCCAGCTGACCGACCGCTGCACCCGCCCCCGCCCGTTCGGCCAGCGGCGCGAGCGCGCTCAGGCGTGATTCGAAACGGGCCCGGTCTTGTACCATGAGATCCAGATAATCCTCGGTCTGCTGCACCCGGTAGAGCTTGGCCAGGCGCTCGAGTTCCCGCAGCCGCTCCAGCAGCAGGCGCGAATTCTGAGTGGCCGTTACGCTTTCGAGCACCAGACTCTCGCTCTGGTCGGCATAGCGTTCGAGCTGCATCAGCGCCCACAAGACAGCGACCATCAGCGGGACCGTCACGAGGCCGAAGCCCATGAAGAGCAGGCTGTTCAGGGAGCGGGGGCGCGGGAATCTCATCGCACGATTTTAACGTAACGCACTGGCCCGGAGCCCGCCATTTTCGCGCGTCAGCGTCGGACCCGCGCGTCGGCCGGTACGGCTGCGGCGCGTTCCGCGAGCTTGCGCTCCCAGTTCAGCGAATGGGTGACGATCGTGTCGAGATCGTCGTAGTGCGGTTCCCATCCCAGTACTTCGCGAACCCGGTCCGCTACCGCGACGAGGGTCGGCGGATCACCGGCCCGCCGGTCTTCCTCGCGGATCTCGATGGGATGACCGGCGGCGCGTTGCACCGCATCCAGGACCTGCCGGACGCTGTATCCGTGGCCGTAGCCGCAGTTCAGCACCCGGGACTCGCCGCCGCGGCGCAGATAGGCGAGGGCGTCGAGATGGGCCCGGGCCAGATCCTCGACATGGATGTAGTCGCGCACGCCCGTACCATCCGGCGTGTCGTAATCAGTGCCGAAAATCGATACGTGGGAGCGCTTGCCGACGACCGCCTCGCAGGCCACTTTGGTCAGCAGCGTCGCCTTCGCCGTGGACTGGCCGATACGCGCCTCCGGATCCGAGCCGGCCACGTTGAAGTAACGCAGCGCCACGTAACCGGGGCCGGCGGCGGCAGCGAGGTCGCGCAGCATCCATTCGGTCATGAGCTTGGAGGTGCCGTAAGGGTTGATGGGCGCGGTCGGCGACGTCTCCGCCGCATGCCCTTCCGGCGGGATGCCGTAGACCGCGGCGGTTGACGAGAAGACGAAATGCTTCACGCCGTGGCGCTGGCAGGCTTCCAGCAGGGTGCGGCTCGAGGCGGTATTGTTTTTGTAGTACTTGAGAGGGTCGGCGACCGATTCCGGCACGATGGTGTGTGCCGCGAAGTGCATCACCGTCTCTATTTCGTTCTCGGCAAAGAGCCGATCGAGGAGCACCTCGTCGCCGGTGTCTCCCACCACGAGTTCGCCGTGCATTACGGCGTCCGCGAAGCCCGTGCACAGGTTGTCCAGGGTGACCGCGCGCTCGCCGCCTTCGCCCAGCTGGCGCACCACGTGGCTGCCTATGTAACCGGCACCGCCGGTCACCAGTATGTTCGCTTTAATCATGTCGTTTCCAGATTATGTCTACCAAACGTGCGCGGACCGCATCCGAAGGGATGCCGAATCCGAAAAGTCTAGCAGTGACCGGATGTTGAGAATGTGAACCGGTCGACGTCGGGGGTGGTGCCCGGTCACCGGATACACGCCCGGCGAAGCCGTTGCGCGGAAGATGAGGCGGTGGTTACACGCGAGCCTCGCCGCCGTCCTGATCGCGCGCTATGATGAAAGGTTGATAACCCTGCAATACGGTCAACGATGGTAGCACCGAAAGTCACGATTGTAATGGCCTGCGCCGTCTTCATTGCGGCCGGCTGTGGCGGCGGCGGTGGTGGAGGCGGCGGCAGCGCTCCGCCACCGGTCAATCAGGCGCCGACGGCGAATGCCGGGGGGGACCAGTCCGTGGTCGCCGGCGAGAGCGTCGTACTGTCCGGGTCGGGCACGGACCCCGAGGGCTCGGCGCTGACCTACAGCTGGACCCAGACGGCCGGGCCGGATGCAGGCATCAGCGGTGCGAACGGCGCGCAGGCGACGGTCACGCTGCCGTCCGCCGCGCCAGGCACGGTGCTGACGTTCGAGCTCACGGTGACCGACAGCGGTGGAGAGTCGGATTCCGACAGCGTGAGCCTCACGATCACCGACGCCCCCGCCGCCGTGACCATCAGCGGCAAGGTGCAATTCGAGTTCGTGCCCCGCGGCCCGGTCGGGGACGGGCTGGATTACGACAGTATCGAGGTACGGCCGATCAGAGGGGCAACCGTGCAGGCGGTTTCCGACGCCGGCACCGTCCTGGCCGAAACCACCTCCAACCCGGCCGGAGACTATGCCCTCGAGGTTCCCGGCGCGACGGACGTGCGCATTCGGGTGCGGGCCGAGCTGAAGCGCAGCGGCGCGCCCGGCTGGGACGTGGAAGTGCGGGACAATACGAGCAACACCGGCGTTGCCCTCTCTTCACGTCCGATCTACGTGCTCGATGGCCCGCTCGACAGCAGCGGTACCGCGGACTCCACGCGAAACCTGCTGGCCGGATCAGGCTGGAACGCCGTCAGTGAGAGCTACACCGGCGCCCGCGCGGCGGCACCCTTCGCCGTGCTCGACACGATCTATCGGGCGATGGAGCTCGTGACCGGCGTCGATCCGGCTGCGCAATTCCCGCCGCTCGATGCGTTCTGGAGCGTCAACAATCGCCCGGTCGACGGCGATATCGACATCGGGGAGATCGGTACGTCGTTCTACCGGGGCGACATCGATTCCCTGTTCCTGCTCGGCGCTGAGAACGAGGATACGGAAGAGTTCGACACCCACGTCGTGGCGCACGAGTGGGGTCACTACTTCGAGGATACGTTCTCGCGATCGGACAGCGTCGGCGGCCGTTGGTCGGACCGGGCCGAGCTGGACCCGCGGCTCGCGTTCGGCGAGGGATGGGGCAACGCCGTGGCCGGCATGATCATGGACGATCCCGTCTACTTCGACACGCTCTCGTTCCGGCAGAGCCAGAGCTTCGCGATCGACGTGGACGGGCGCAGCAATCCGCCGCCGGGCTGGTTCAGCGCCGGTTCTGTGCAGGAGATCCTCTGGGACCTGTTCGACGCTGCCAACCCGGAGACAGAGGATGGTGTGTCCCTCGGCTTCGGCCCGCTCTACCGGACGCTGGTGAACGAGCAGCGTCAGACGCCGGCGTTTACCACGATATTCAGTTTCATCCACGAGCTGAAGCAGAACAGCCCCGCTCAGTCCGGCGACATCGATGCCCTGGTGGAGGTGCAGCAGATCGACCCGATCGGAGACATCTGGGGCGATGGCGAGACCACTAATAACCCGGGTTCCATCGAGTTTCTGCCTGTTTACCCCGAACTCGTGCTCGGTGCGGGCCCGGTGAACGTGTGCGTGACGACGGAATTCGACCCGGACGGAGACGGCAACCGGCTCGGCAATTCCCGCTACCTGCGTTTCTCGGTGGCGGCGGACGGCAATTACCGGATAACGGTGACCACCACGACCGTCCCCTCCGAGGACGATCAGTTCTCCGACCCCGACTTCCTCGTCTTCCGGGAGGGCTTCTCGCCGGGCGACCGCAGCTGGCTGGGCGCCACCGGGACCCGCAACGCGGAGGAGCTCGACATTTCGTCTCTGTCGGGCGGTACCTACGTCGTCGACCTGATCGAGGCTGGGTTCCCGAATCCCTACGGTTTCACCTCCGCGAGTGCGCCGCTGACCGAGCCGGCGAACGAGCGGATGTGCTTCGACGTCTCGCTGAGCCAGTTCTAGGCGCCACCCATGACCTCATCGCGTAAGAGAGCAGCCATGACTGACACAACCTCCACCCTCTCCGCCGGCCTGGCGGCGGCTTTGACTGCGTTCCTGCTGGCCGGCTGCGGCAGCGAAGAGCCTGCCTCTTCCGGTGACTCTGCCGGGCAATCGACCGACCGATCGATGGAGCAATCGGCCTACGAGTCGACCGGTGAGGCCGGTAATGACTCTGCCGATCAAGAGGTTGCAGAGACTTCCTCGACTGCGACGGAGGAAGTGCCGAAGAAGGCGACTGCCGCGGAGATCGCCGGGCGCCGCGGCGATTCGCCCGGCAAGCCGGTGGCGCCCATCGACGTCGGCTACGAGATCCTCGGCGAGCCCCGGCCCGGCGAGCCGGTGGAGATCGAGCTGAAGCTGCGCAGCGGCCTCGAGGGGCCGGTGACCGTGGCGCTGCAGCCCCGCGAAGGCCTGCAGATGGGCGGGAGCCAGGCAGCCGAGATCCGCCGCGAGACGATCGCTCCCGCGGACCCGGCGGCCGGGCCCGTCGCCGAGCGGGTGGTGGTGATTCCGCCGGCCGAGGGCCGCTACTACCTCTCCGTGCTGGTCAGCGTGGCCACACCGGAAGGCGAGCAGCTTCGCGCGGTCTCCATCCCCGTGCAGGTGGGCGACCAGCCGCCGGCGATGCGGGGCAACGGCGAGCTGAGAACCACCGAGGGGGAGACGGTCCGCTCGCTGCCGGCGAAGGAGTCGGACGGTAGCTGACGGCGGGGATTCGCTATTCCAATCAGAGGACTGGACGCAAACGCTCAGCAGGCCTCGAACGTAAGCGGGAAAATTTTCCCACCCCTCTGGCGGAAACGAGAGTTGGGTCACAGACACCCCGCGTGACCGCAACTATCGTCCCGGGACATCAGCGCCGGTCTTGCCGGCGTCTACGGAGAAGCTCTGGTCCGACGCTCGGCGCGGGCGCGTCCAGGGGGTCTCGGAGAGATGGACCGGCCACCCATGCACCCGACCCTCAAAGAACAGATCAGGCAGGCGACCGGCGACGGCGAGCGGCTCGACTATGCGAGCCTGCTCGAGATGGTGGAGGCGCGCTACGCCGAGCTCGATCACCTGGCCGCTGACGCAGGCGACGAGCCGAACCGTAACGCCGACCTTCGGGTGGTGCTGGACAGCGTCGCCGACGCGGTGCTCACCGTGGATCCGGACGGCATGATCCGCTACGCCAACCGGGTGGCCCACCAGCTGTTCGGCTACGATACCGGCGGCCTGCCCGGGGTGATGCTGCCTGAAGTCCTGCCCCAGGCCGGGAGGATCCCGGTGAAGATGTTCCTGCAGGCCTACCTCACCAACCTGGACGAGACCTTCCTGGAACTGGAGACCGGCCAGACCGAAGCACTCCGCGCCGACGGCAGCCGCTTTACCGCCGAGATCAACACCACCCGCCTGTCCGAGAAGACCAGCGGCGCGTTCGTGCTGTGCCTGCGCGACATCTCCGACCGCCTGCAGGCCGAGGAGGCACTGCGGGAGAACGAGGAGCGCTACCGCGCGCTGGTCGACCACGCCACGGAGGCCATCGTGGTGCTGGACGTCGACAGCGGCCAGTTCGTCGACGTGAACGAGAACGCCGTCAGCTTCTTCAACATGTCCCGCAAGCGCCTGCTGTCGATAGGGCCGGAGGGCATTTCGCCGGAGCACCAGCTGGACGGTTCGCCGTCTTTCGGCAAGGTGCGGGGCTACGTCGAGCGCGCGCTGAACGGCGAGCAGCCCTGCTTCGAGTGGCTGCACGTCGATGCCGACGGCCGGGATATCCCCTGCGAGGTACGCCTCGTGCGCCTGCCCTCGGCCAACCGCAAGCTGCTGCGCGGCAGCATTACCAGCATCGCCGAGCGCAAGCGCAACGAACTCATCGCTTTCGGCGAGCACAAGGTTCTGGAGATGGTGGCCTCCGGCGCCAACCTGAAGGGCACGCTGAAGGCGCTGTCGCGCACCGCGCAGCAGATCGTGCCCGGCGCGCGGGTGCTGGTGACCACGCTGGACCCCGAGCGGGCGCGTTTCCGGGTGACGGCGGCGAGCGGGCTGCCCGAAGAATTCCTGGACGTGGTCGACGGCTTCCTGGTGGACGAGGCCAACACTTCCTGCGGCCGGGCGGTCACCCACAACGTGGCGGTGATCACCTCGGATATCCAGCAAGACGACGGCTGGGCGGATCTGGCCGGTTTGATGGCGAGTCACGAGCTGCACGCCTGCTGGGCGTTCCCGCTGGTGGGCGGCGCCGACGACGTGCTGGGCACCCTGGCGCTGTATTTCCCGGAGACCCGGGAGCCGTCCACGGCCGAGCTGGACCGCATCACGGGGCTTGCGCGGCTGGCGGGAATCGCCATCAAGCGCCGCTACGACGAGGAGGCGCTGCGCTCCAGCGAGGCGCGCTTCCGCGGCCTGTTCGAGCATGTGGTGGAGGGCGTCTACATCGCCACGCCGGACGGCCAGATCGAGTCGGCCAACCCGGCGCTGATGCAGATCCTCGGCTACGAGGACGTGGAGGAGCTGAGGCGCGAGGTGAAGTCCTCCACCGCCTACGTGAACCCCCAGGACAGCGTGCGCTTCCGGGAGAAGCTGGAGCGCGACGGCGTAGTGCGCAACTTCGAGGCACGCATGAAGCGCCGGGACGGCAGCGAGATCGTGGTGCTGGAGAACTCCCGCGCCGTGCTGGACGCGGAGGGGAATATTATTGCCCACGAGGGCACCATCACCGACATCACCGAGCGCAAGATCGCCGAGACCCGCATTTTCGAGGAGAAGGAGAAGGCCCAGGTCACGCTGAAGTCCATCGGCGACGCGGTCATCACCACCGATGCCGAAGGCAACGTGGACTACCTGAATCCGGTGGCCCAGGACCTGACCGGCTGGGAGCTCCGCGCCGCCCGCGGCAGGCCCATCGGCGAGATCATCTCCATCGTCCATTCCCATACCCGCCAGGCCGTGGACAACCCGGTGGAGCGCTGCCTGAGCGAGGGCCGCGTGATCGCGCTGGCCGAGGACTCGGTGCTGATCAACCGGCTGTCGAACGAGATCCCCATCCAGGACTCGGCGGCACCCATCCGCGACCGGGTGGGCAACATCATCGGTGCCGTGATGGTCTTCCACGACGTGAGCAAGGAGAGCCGTCTCTCCCGCCAGCTCTCCTACCAGGCCGCCCACGACAGCCTCACCGGTCTCATCAACCGGCGCGAGTTCGAGAACCGGCTGACCACCGCGCTGGAGGAGGCGAGCCTGGACACCGGCATCGCCCACGGCCTGCTGTACCTGGACCTCGACCAGTTCAAGGTGGTGAACGACACCTTCGGCCACACGGCGGGCGACGAGCTGCTGCGCCAGCTGGCCGAACGCATCCAGGGCTGCATCCGCTCCAGCGATGTAGTGGCCCGCCTCGGCGGCGACGAGTACGGCATTCTGCTTCAGAACTGCGACTGCGACCGGGCTGTGAGCGTGGCCGAGACCATCCGGGCGGCGGTGGAGAACCACCGCTTCGTCTGGCAGGACAGCGTGCAGAGCGTGCGTGCCTCAGTGGGTGTGGTGATGGTCACCCACGAGACGGTCAGCGTCGGCGCGCTCATGAGTGCCGCGGACGTGGCCTGCTACTCGGCCAAGGACCTCGGCCGCAACAAGGTCCATCTGTACCAGGACGGCGACGCCTCCGTGCGCCACCGGGAGATGCAGTGGGTCTCGCGCATCACCAGCGCGGTGGAAGAGGACCGGCTGGAGCTCTACTTCCAGCCCATCGTGGCCATTGGTAACGAAGGCGCCTCGGGCGACGACGGCGACAGGAAGGGGGAGAGCGGGCAGGACGGCTACGCCGACACCTGCAGTCACTACGAGCTGCTGCTGCGGATGCGCGACGAGGACGGGGAGCTGGTGCAGCCGAACGTGTTCATCCCGGCAGCCGAACGCTTCAACCTGATGCCCATGCTGGACCGCTGGGTGGTGAACGAGACGCTGAATCACCTGGCCGACCGGACGGGCACCGACGGCAGGGCCGCCTGGACCCTGGCGCTGAACCTCTCCGGTACCTCGCTCAGCGACGACCGCTTCCGCGCCTGGCTGACTCACGAGATGCGGGGGCGCGCACTGCCGGACGGCGCCATCTGCTTCGAGATAACGGAGACCGCGGCGATTGCGAACCTGGACCGGGTCATCCACTTCATGAACGACCTGAAGGAGGTGGGCTGCCGCTTCTCGCTGGACGACTTCGGCAGCGGCCTGTCCTCGTTCACCTACCTCAAGCACCTGCCGGTGGACTACCTGAAGATCGACGGTGCGTTCATCCACAACGTGGTGGAGGACGAGAAGGACCAGAGCCTGGTGGACGCCATCAGCCGTATCGGCAAGGCGCTCGGCATCGCCACCGTCGCCGAGCGGGTGGAGAACGAGCAGGTGCTCGCGATCCTCGGCCGCATCGGCGTGGAATACGCCCAGGGCTTCCACATCGCCCGGCCCGCCTCCGTGCGCGGCTTCGCGCCCTGGTGCGAGGGCGGGCGGGACGCCGGGGACCGGGCGCTGGCCTGATTCCGGCCGTCGCGGGCCTCACCTGCCGACCCCTCCGGGAATGGGTTACACTCGGAGAGGTATGAAAGACGCACCCGAGCCGGTACACATACCCGCCCAGGCCGCCATGGAACACGCCCAGCGGGCACTGCTGGCGCCGGACGAGCCGCCGCCGTACGACATCGTGCACGGGCGGGCCGACCCGCCGGTGCTGATCGTTTGCGACCACGCCAGCCGGCGCATCCCCCGGACGTTGGGGGACCTCGGCATGGACGAGCGCGGACTCTCCACCCATCTGGCCTGTGACATCGGCGCCGGCGAACTCACCCGCCGGGTGACGGCGCGGCTGGAGGCCAACGCCGTGCTGGCCCGCTACTCCCGGCTCGTGGTGGACTGCAACCGTCACCTCGACGATCCGACCGCGTTTCTCTCCCGTGGCGACGGCCACATCATCCCGGGCAACGAGGGACTGGACGACCAGCAGAAGGCCTGCCGCGCCGACGCGCTGTACTGGCCCTATCACCGCGCCATCGAGGAGGAGATCCGCCGGCTGACCGACGGCGACCGGGTGCCGGCGTTCATCTCCATCCACAGCTTCACGCCGGTGCTGGACGGCGAGGGCCGGGACTGGGACGTGGGCATCCTGTGGGACACGGACCCGCGCCTGCCGCGCCCCATTCTGGAGGGGCTGCGCCGCATCCCGGGCCTGGTGATCGGCGACAACGAACCCTACTCGGGCCGGGCGCCCGCCGACTTCACCGTGGACTACCACGCGGAGCGGACGGGGCTGCCCCACGCCGCCTTCGAGATCCGCCAGGACCATCTCATGAGCGAGGAGGGCCTCGAGCTCTGGGCCGACCGGCTCGTGCATCTGCTCGCCCCCCTCCTGGACAACCCGAATCTCTACCGCCGCCTGCCCGTGGTGCCGGAGCACGATGCACCGGGCCGCTCGGGGGACAATCCCATACCCGGCTGACCGGCCGGCGGCAGGCGAGCGGCGGCGGACGACTGGCGAGCGGAGCACCGGCCCATGCGAGAACCTGCCTTCACGATCGGCATCGAGGAAGAGTATCTGCTGGTGGACCGGGAGACCCGGGGGCTGGCGGACGACCCGCCCACGGCCATGCTCGAGGAGTGCGAGAAGCGCTGCAAGGGCCAGGTCAGCCCCGAGTTCATGCGCTCCCAGATCGAGGTGGGTACCCGGGTGTGCCGCAACATCCGCGAGGCCCGGCGGGATCTCGCACGGCTGCGCCGCGTGATCGTGGACGTGGCCGACGAGCACGGCCTCGCGCCCATCGCCTCCTCCACCCACCCGTTCAGCCGCTGGACCGAGCAGAAGCACACGCCGAAGACTCGCTATCAGGCGCTGGCCACCGAGATGCAGGCCGCCGCCCGGCGGCTGCTGATCTGCGGCATGCACGTGCACGTGGGCATCGACGATGACGCCATGCGCATCGATCTGATGTCCCAGATGAGCTACTTCCTGCCGCACCTGCTGGCGCTGTCGTGCTCCTCGCCGTTCTGGGAGGGCAAGGACACCGGACTGAAGTCCTACCGGCTCACCGTGTTCGACGCGCTGCCGCGCACCGGCCTGCCCGAGCACTTCTCGAGCTTCGGCGAGTACCAGCGCCATGTGGACGTGCTGGTCTCGGCGGGCATCATGGAGGACGCTACCAAGCTGTGGTGGGACCAGCGGCCGAGCGCGCGCTACCCCACGCTCGAGACCCGGGTGATGGACGTCTGCACCCGCATCGACGACACCATGGCGCTGGCCGCGCTGGTGGTGTGCATCCTGCGCATGCTGTTCCGGCTGCGGGTGGACAACCAGCGCTGGCGCATCTACCCGAACATGCTGATCCACGAGAACCGCTGGCGGGCGATGCGCTACGGCTTCGACGAGGGCATGATCGACCTGGCCAAGGGCCGGGTGATCGCCTTCGAGTCGCTGCTGGAGGAACTGCTGGAGATGGTGGCCGAGGATGCCGAAGCGCTGGATTGCGTGGCGGAAGTTCGCTCTGTGCGGAATATCATCGAGCGGGGCACCAGCGCCCATCGCCAGCTGGAGACCTACCGGGATGCGCTGTCCGAGGGCGCCGACCATCAGGGGGCCCTGCAGCAGGTGGTCGATCACCTGATCGAAGAGACGGCCATGGGGCTGGATGCGCCGGAGTGAGACGCCGGACTGAGACATAATCCCGCCCGCCGCCCGGGCAACTGAGCACCGGTTAACAGAAACCGGGTCGTCACACCGCTAGAGTGCTTCAATCATCGCCGCTGGGGGCGGTGGACGGACGGGCGATTGCATACGACGACCTATTTCCTGGTGATCCAGCTTTCGGCTGCCGTGGGCTACGCGCTCATGGCCGCCGCGCTCTATCGCCGTCGCGAGCCGGACGCACGCTCCATCTCACTGGTCGCCTTCCTCGCCCTGCTGTCGGTCTGGCTCTTCGGGGCCGGTCTTGAGACGGCGCTCCCGACGCTCGCCATGCACCACGTCGCCCGGGTGCTGGTCTTCGTCGGGGCCTGCTTCACGCCGGTGGCCATCGTGGCCTTCCTGATGGGTTACACGGCGCAGGGGGTGCGCGCGAATCTGCTGGCCGGGTTGTGTGTCGTGCCCACGCTCACGCTGCTGATGACGGCCACCAACCCGTGGCACGGCCTCATGTGGGACTACCCGCCGCCGATGGCGGACGGGCGTCTGCTGCTGTCGCTGGACTGGGGGCCCTGGTTCAACTTCGTGCACGGTCCGTACAGCTACGGCATGGTGCTCGTCGCCTTCACGGTGTTCGGCTTCCACCTGCCGTCGGTGCCGCCGTCCCAGCGGCTGCCGGCGGTGGTCATGATGATCTCCGGCATGGTGCCGCTGACGATCAGCGGGCTGTCGGTGCTCGGCTTCGGTCCCCAGGACGCGCCGGTGACGACGCTGACGCTGGCGTCGTTCATCCCGGTGTATGCCTGGATGATGCTCGGGATGCGTGTGACCAAGCTGAGCGTGGTCGCCTACCGGGGGGTGTTCGAGCAGCTGAAGGACCCGGTGTTGCTGCTGGACAACGAAGACCGGGTGGTGGGGGCGAACCGGGCTGCCGAGAAGCTGCTGGGCGCGCGGGAGGCGGAGCTGGTGGCCCGCCGGCTGCGGGGCGAGACGCCGGTGGTGGCGGCGATCCGGGAGTGCGTCGAGAGCGGCATCATGCAGCAGCTGGCGGCGGACAACGGGCGCCACTACGAGGTGCGGCGCTCGGCCATCCGGACCGCGAGGCGCGATCAGCGGGGTCAGATCGTGGTCTGCCGGGACGTGACCGAGCGCCACAAGGCCCAGGACCGCCTTGCCAAGAGCGAGCGGTTGCTCCGTACGCTGGTGGACAACTCCTCCAACGGCATTCTCCGCCTTCGGCATACCGACGAGGAGGACGTGTTCCGCTGCGTCTTCGCCAATCGCGCCGCCGAGCGCTACATCGGGCTGCCGGCGCGGCGCATCGTGGGCCAGGAGGTGGATACCTTCCAGCTGCCCGGCGACGGGCGGCTGCAGGCGCTGGTGGCGCGCTCGGCCGCCGAGGGCGCGCGCTGCGACGACGAGATGGAGGTGGGCGAGGGCACGCGCCGGCGCTGGATGCGGGTGATCGCCGAGCCGGTGGACGAGGACGTGGCGGTCACGTTCATCGACATCACCGAGCGCAAGGAGCGCGAGCGCCAGATGGAGACCTATGCGCTGTCCGACGCGCTGACGGGGCTCTTCAACCGGCGCGGCTTCGAGCAGCATGCCCGTCCGCTGCTCTCGCGCGAGGCGGGCCCGGAACACGGCGCGGTGATCTTCCTGGACATCAATGGCTTCAAGGCCATCAACGACGAGCACGGTCACCGGCTCGGGGACTCGCTGCTGCAGAGCTTCGCCGACCGGCTGCGGTCGAATCTTCGGCCCCAGGACGTGATCGGCCGTTGGGGCGGCGACGAGTTCGTGGCCCTGGCGCCGGGCATCTCGAGGCCGGAGGCCGAGCAGCTGGCCCGGCGGCTCACGCTGGCGCTCGCCGAGCGCTACAGCATCCGGGACATCGGCGTCGCCTGTCCCGCCAGCGTGGGGCTCGCGCTGTACCCGGAGCACGGGCGCCACCTGAACGAGCTGCTGCGGGCCGCCGACCACGCCATGTACCGGGCCAAGCAGCGCAGCCGCGAGAACGACCGGCTGTCCGACTCCCAGCTGCTGGAGCAGGTCACCGAGGCGAAGGCCGGCTGACCCGGTGCCGCATTACGGACTCGATGGACTCGGTGCCGGACACCATTAAGTCCCATATGTTGCAAAAGTTCCGTTTCGCCCGCTTTGGGTGCCGGACACCGAAACTTTGATAAGTTCATTAAGTTTCATAAGTTGGATAAGTTCGGTCCGGCACCTTCTGGTAGAGCTTGCCCAGGGCTATGGCGCAGAGGGTCCATAGCGCGGCTACCAGTACGCCCACCGCGGCGATGCCGCCGAGGCCGAGGCCGAGGGCCTGCATGAGCTTGTACAGGCCGGCGTTTGCCGCGTCGCCGCCGCGGTAGACGACGGTGTCGATGACGTTCTTCACTTTGTAGCGGCTCTCCCGGTCCACGGCGGTGTAGAGCATCTCCCGGGCCGGGCGCGTGATCGCGTAATTGCCCGAGCGCCGGATCACCTGCACGACGATCAGTACGGTGAGAGTCGGTACGGCCGCCAGCGCGACGAAGCCGCCGATCATGAACACCGGCATCGCGGCGAGCGTTACCACCATCCCCACCCGCTTGACGATGCGCCCGGTCAGGAAGACCTGGGTGCCGAGCGAGATGACGTTCACCGCCAGGTCGATGAAGGCGAAGATCCGCGTGCGCTCACCGGACGAGGCGAAGGCGTCGCGCACCAGTTCCGCCTGCTGCAGGTAGATGAACGTGCTCACCGCCGTGTACAGGAAGATGAACGCGGCGAGGGTCAGCAGGTAGGGCGAGCGGAACAACAGCGTGAAGCCCGCGAAGGGGTTGCCGCCCATGGCGGCCTCGCGCCGCACCGGGCTGCCGTCCGCCTTCACGGCACTGCTCGCCGCCGAGGTGCGCGACCAGTGCAGCAGGTAGCGGATGAAGAACAGCGTGACCGTCAGCAGCGCCGCCGCCACCAGCACCAGGTTGCCGGTGCCGAGGGCCTCCGCGAAACTCACCGTGAAGGTGGGGCCGATGATGAAACCGGAACTCGCCCCCGCCGTGACGAAGCCGAACAGCCGCTTCGCCTGGTCGCCGGAGAAGATGTCCGCCATGAAGCTCCAGAACACCGAGACGACGAACAGGTTGTACACACTCAGCCAGACGAAGAAGACTCGCGCGACGACCGGGTTGTCCGGCTCCGCGCTGAAGGCGGCGTAGAACAGCGCCAGGTTGATGATGAAGAACAGATACACCCAGGGCAGGAACACGCCGCGCCGATAGCGCGAACAGAGCCAGCCGTAGAAGGGCACGGCGACGAGCGTGGCGAGGAAGGTTGCCAGGAACATCCAGGGCAGGTTCTCCACGCCGCCGGCGATGCCCATGGTGTCGCGCACCGGCCGCAGCACGCTGTAGCCGGTGAACAGGCAGAAGATGTAGACGAAGGCCGCCAGGCAGGCGGAGAGTTCCCCCGGCTGCGCGCCGATGGCGAAGCGCATTGCGGCGGCCAGTCTCTCCCTCGGATTTCCCGCCATCGGTGGCTTACCCCCTGCGCTCGTACGGCAACGCGTGGAAACCGGGCAAGCCTAGCGCATCCCCGCCCCGGGTCACAGGCTCCGTGCCGCGCCGCTCCGCGCTAAACTTGTAGGCCGAACGAGACAGGAGTGACCGCCATGAGCCGCCGCCATCCGCATATCCGTCCCGCACGTCCGACCGCTGTCCGCGGAGGCCGCAAGGCTGCCGCCTCGCCGTTGCGCAGCCTCGCGACGCTTACGACGGCACTGCTCGCCGGCCTGCTCCTGGCCGGCGCCGCGCCTGCCGCCCCGGTGCCCGAGTCCGAGCAGGTGGACATCGACCTGCGTCGCACCACCCTGGTGGTCCGCGACATCGACGCCTCGCTCGCCTTCTACCGTGACGCGCTCGGCATGGAGGTGATCTACGACCGGGCCATCCGCACGCCCCGGGATGCGGCCACCGACGAGGAGGCCGACATCGCCCGCCGCCTGGTCTTCCTGCGGGCGAACGACGACTACGTCGGCATTATCGGCCTGCTGCAGTACGTGAAGCCGGCGAAGCCGCCCGCAAACCAGGGGCTCGAGCCCTTCACGCCGGGCAGCATGGTGTTGCTGTTCAACACCAACGACCTGGCCGGCAAGTTCGAGGCGGCCCGGGACGTCATCGGCGTGCGGGTGCTGAGCGAGCCGCGGGAGATCAGCTATCCGTCCTACGACGGCGAGGGCACCATCCCGGTGCTCGTGAGCATCCTCACGGATCCGGACGGCTTCGTCATCGAGCTGAACCAGCTCCTCGGCGAGCTGCGCTGACCGCGGCGTCCCGGGCAGCCGACTGCCGGCGCCGCCGGCTCTGGCGCTACTCGATGTAGTCGGGCACCGGCAGCCCGGGCAGCACCAGCACCTCGAAGTCGGCTGCTTCCTCGCGCAGCGGCAGGATCTCATTCTGGTAGGTGTCCGAGTACCAGAACTCCCGCGCCGCCTGCAGGCACGGAAAGCGGGAAATGACGACGCCCCGGCCCGGCGGCGGATCGCCCTCGAAGACCTCCAGGGCCGGCGTGATCGCCTCGTAATAGCCCTGCACCTCCTCGTACAGGCCGGAGGCGAAGATCGCCCGCGGGTAGGCGGCGAACGCCTCCCGGTCGTGGATCTCGCCGAACACCACCATACGCACCGGTTCGTTGCAGGCCTCCGTGCCGCCGTCCCCGGCCACGGGCCGGAATCGGTAGCCGCCGGCCTTCGGGCCCCACACCACCCGGCCGTCGGCGGCGATGCCCCGGTCCCAGTTCATCATGTACTCATCGGTCAGCACCGAGCGCGAGACCACGTAGGCGGCACCCCGGTAGCTGTTCTCGCACTGCCGGCCGTGGGTGGTGCCCTCGAAACGGCGCTCGCCGGCGCGCACCAGCGTGACGTCGCAACCCGCCACGGGTTCCAGGTCGGCCGGTGACAGACCCTCCAGCAGGGACGGATCTTCCCAGGCGCCGACGTAGGGCGCGGTCTCCGGCAGCCGATAGCCCCGGGCCAGAAGGCTGCCGTCCTCCGCCACCGTCAGCCGGGTGATGCGCTGGCGGTAGGGCTCCTCCGCCTCGCCGAACCAATTCTCCGCGTACAGCCAGCGGCCGTCGTCCCGGCCGGGCCAGATCTCGGCGATGTGCCAGAGCGCCACGCCGTAGCGGTCGTCCGCGGCCGCCTGGGCCGCCGAGCTGAAGCTGCCCGTGGTCATCTCCACGTAGAGCGCGAGGTTGTCGTCCGCGCGGACGGCGGAGACGCAGAGCAGCAAAGCGAGAACGAGAGTGTTGATGCGCATGCCGTATCCCTCCGGGGCGCGCGGCCGGGACGCCGGCCGCGACGGCGGGATAGTAGCAGAAGCCGCTCGGAATCCGCGCCGTAACCGGGTGCCGCAAGGGCAGGTGTCAATGCATGCCCATGCTTTGTCTGTCATAGAATTGCAATAATATGGAAACACCACCGTTACATTGGCAGTGCAACCAGGTGGGAGGCGCTGCTCCGGGGAGATCAGATATGCGAGCTATGCTGCGAGGGTGCATGGTGCTCGGACTGGCGCTCGTGCCCGCGCTGTCCGGGGCGGCCGCCGTGAGCCAGGAAGAGATACGTGAACTTCGCGCGCAGATCGCCGCATTGAGCGCGCGGCTGGCGGAGCTGGAGGCCCGCGCCGGCGTGGAGGAGACAACGGCGCCGGCTGCGTCCGAGCCCGGTCGGGCGCCGGCTCGGTCTGAATCCGGCCCGGCACCGGCGCCCCCACCGGCCGTGGCCGACCGGGGCGATCACTGGACCGACCGGGTGGATCTGAAGGGCGACTTCCGCTACCGCTGGGAGACCATCGACCGGGAGGGCAGTGACAGCCGGGAGCGCCACCGTATCCGCGCCCGGCCCATGCTCACGGCCCGCGTGAACGACACCGTGCGGGTTGGCTTCGGACTGGCCACCGGCGGCGACAACCCGGTCTCGGGCAACCAGACCATCGGCGACGGCGGCGCCAGGCTGGACATAGGACTGGATCAGGCCTGGTTCGAGTGGACCGGGCTGCCGGGCACCCGGTTGATCGGCGGCAAATTCAAAAACCCGCTCTTCCGACCTGCCGGCCACGGCCTCGTCTGGGACAACGACTGGCGACCGGAAGGTTTCGCCCTTGACTACAGCACCGGCGGCTTCTTCGCCACGGCGCTGGCCACCTGGCTGGAGAGCGACAGCCGGGACGGCGACGAGCTGGCCGTCGGCCTGCAGGGTGGCTATGCCCTGCCGCTCGGCCGCGACGACACCCTGAAGCTGACCGCCAGCCACTACCGCATGGACCTGGCCGGCCGCGAGCCGCTGTTCGATCCCGACGACGCCTTCGGCAACAGCGTGAATCCGGACGGCACCTACCTCTACGACTTCAGCCTGGTGGAATTCGCGGCCGAGTACGACACCCGGCTGGGCAATCTGCCGCGCGCCCTGTTCGCCGATTACGTGCGCAACCTCGATGCGGGCGAGTACGACACCGGCTGGGCCGTCGGCGGCGCGCTGGGCAAGGCGAGCGCACCCGGCAGCTGGCGCGTGCGCTACGTCTGGCAGGAACTCGAAGCCGACGCGGTCCTGGGTCTGCTCACCGATTCCAACTTCGGCGGCGGCGGTACCGACGCGCGGGGCCACCTTTTCTCGGCGGACTACGCGCTGGCGCCCAACGTGGGTTTCCGGCTGACTTATTTCAATGATGTCACCAACGAGAACGCCGTGGACCGGGGCGACCCGGGCGCCGAGGAACTCGACTACGACCGGTTGATCCTGGATCTCCGGTTCAAGTACTGACCGAGGAGATGGCAGGACCGCCGCGGGCGGTGCCGGGCGGTGCTCAGTCCGCCCGCTCGACGCGGATGCTGCGGTTCGAGCCGGCCCGGCTGAGCATGTAGGAGCCGAGGCTCGCCCGGCGGACTTCCACCTCGTGACCTTCGCGCAGGAAAAACCGGCCGGGCACGGTCTGGCGCCAGATCTGGCCGTTGTCGAGTTTCACCGCGATGCGGTCGGGCGCGATCTCGACCAGTTCCACCACCTCGCCGGCGATCTGCTGCAGCGCTTCCCGGCCAGTGGCCCGGTCCACCTCGCGCTGGATCGCCTCCGGATCGCGGCCGAAGAGTTCCTCGGCCGAGGGCAGGGTGCCGGTCTCCGCGGCGCCGCCGGCGCGCGGGGCAGGGGTGGCGGCAGTGCCCGGCTCCGCCGACCGGGTTGCCGGCGCCCCGCCCGCTTGTGCTTCCTTGCGGCGTTCCACCGCCCGGTCGTAGCAGGCCAGCCGCTCGTCGGCGTCGGCGATATCCCGGCAGGCGAGCAGGTCGGCGGGCAGGCCCTGGGCGGCCACCGGAGTCGACACGGCGGCCGCCATACCCGCCGTCATCGCCGTCGCCGCGGCCGTCGCGAGGGCCAGGCCGAGCGGCAGACGGACCAGTGCGGCGCGCCGGCGCGCCGCCCGTATTGCAGACGATATTGCAGAGAAGATTGCAGCTCTCTCGAGGTGGGGTTTCGTCATGGCGGCTAAGATAGCATTGAAAATCCGCGGTGGCCTGCCCACAATCCTGCCGCTGCGACCGCCCTTCATCAGCCCGGCCGACCGATTTGCAGAACCCGAACGCCAACGCCGACGCCGACCGCGCCCTCGAGGCTGCGCTGGCGCGCATCGACGAGCTGCTCGGCAGCGATCCCGCGCGTGCGGACGCCGAGGCGAAGGCGCTGCTCGAGAAAGTGCCCGGCCAGCCGGTGGCGCTGCTGTTCCGAGGGATCGCGGGCCGCCTGACGGGCAACCCGGCGGCCGCCGCGGAGATCCTCGCGCCGCTGTGCGAGGCCCATCCGGGCGCGCCGGCGCCGCGGCTGCAGCTGGGGCTGGCGCTGCGGGAATCCGGCAACGACGAGGCGGCGCTGGCCGAACTCCGCCGCGCGGTCGAGGCGAAGCCGGACTTCGCCGATGCCTGGCTGGCGCTGGCCGACCTGCTCACGGCGCTCGGCCGCACCGACGAGGCGGACGAGGCCTTCGCCGGCTACATTCCGCACGCCAATCAGAAGCCGCGCCTGGCCGAGGCCGGCCGGGCGCTGGCCGAGAACCGGCTGGCGGACGCCGAGTCGCTGCTGCGGGCCCAGCTGGAACCCTATCCCAACGACGTCGTCGCGCTGTGCCTGCTGGCGGACGCGGCCGAGCGCCAGGAGCGCATCGGCGAGGCGCAGGAGCTGCTGGAGCGCTGCATCGAGCTCGCCCCCTCGTTCCGCCGCGCCCGCCACAACCGCGCGGTGGTGCTCATGCGCCAGAACCGGCTGCAGGACGCGCTGGCGGAGACGGAGGGTCTGCTCGAGTCCGACCCGCGGAACACCGACGCGCGCAAGCTGAAGGCCTCCGTGCTGGTGCGGCTGCTGGAATACGACGAGGCCATCCGCGTCTGCGAGGAGCTGCTGGCCGAAGATGACGCCCAGCCCACCGTCTGGACCAGCCTGGGCCATATGCTGAAGTCCGTCGGGCGGCGCGACGAGGCGAAAGAGGCCTACCGGCGGGCGATCGCGCTGGAGCCCCGCTTCGGCGAGCCGTACTGGAGCCTCGCCAACCTCAAGACCGGCGAAATCGCGGAGGGAGAGGTGGCGGCCATGCGCCGGCAGCTCGACGCGCCGGAACTCTCGGCCCTGGACCGGCTGCACCTGCGATTCGCGCTCGGCAAGGCACTGGAGGACCGGGAGCAATACGAGGACGCCTTCCGGGAGTTCGCCGAGGGCAATCGGCTGCGCCTGGAGGGTTCGCGTTTCTCCATGGAGCCGATGGCCGACCACGTCCGCCGCTGCCGCGAGCTGTTCACTGCCGGTTTCTTTGCCGAACGAGCCGGCTGGGGCGCGCCGGATAACGGGCCGGTTTTCGTGCTCGGCCTGCCGCGCTCCGGTTCCACGCTGGTGGAGCAGATCCTGGCCAGTCATTCGGCGGTGGAGGGGACCCGGGAGCTGAACACGCTGGCCTCGCTGGCCAACCGCCTGGACGAGGGCGGTCGGCAGGGCGCCGGCGCACCCTATCCGGAGGTGCTGGCCGGGATGGCCGAGGGCGACCTGGCGGCGCTCGGGCGCGCCTATGTGGAGGAGACCCGACCCTTCCGCAAGCTGGACCGGCCCTGGTTCGTTGACAAGATGCCCAAGAACTGGGCGCACATCGGGCTGATCCACCTGATTCTGCCGAATGCCCGCATCATCGACGTGCGCCGCCATCCGCTGGCCTGCGGCATCTCGCTGTTCAAGGAGCATTTCGCCGGCGGCCAGGAATTCAGCTACAGCCTGGAGTTCATCGGGCGCTATTACCGGCTGTATGCCGAGCTGATGGCCCATTTCGACGCCGTGCTGCCGGGCCGGGTGCACCGCGTCGTCTACGAGGACCTGGTAGAGAATACCGAGACCGAGGTGCGCCGTCTGCTCGACTACTGCGGCCTGCCGTTCGAGGCGGCCTGCCTCGATTTCCACGAGAACCGCCGCGCGGTGAGCACCGCGAGCTCCGAACAGGTGCGCCGGCCGATTTTCCGCTCGGGGCTGGATTACTGGCGCCACTACGAGCCCTGGCTCGACCCGCTGAA
The DNA here is from genome assembly GCA_964602525.1 of uncultured Woeseiaceae bacterium. Taxonomy (GTDB): domain Bacteria; phylum Pseudomonadota; class Gammaproteobacteria; order Steroidobacterales; family Woeseiaceae; genus Lentisalinibacter. The sequence goes on along the minus strand of CAZRSA010000014.1, from coordinate 10,881 downwards.
GGCGGAACTCGGCGGGCTCCTCCATAATTGGGCGCGTCTGGCCCGCTAGCGCTTCTCCTCCCGCCGGCCCGGTCCCGTGGCTGTTGCGATGGAACGACAGCCGTTTCGCGCCCGAGACTTTGTTGCGGAAAAGGCACAGCTTTTCTCAACCGGGCTATTGAAATGGTTCCTTGCTGTGGCATACTCGCTCGCCATGGTCGCGGTTGTATCGAAAACACAACGTGAGAGGCGGCCAGCTTTCATTAATGAAACGGTCTGGGGAGATGCTCAATGTTAACCAAGAAACCTCTGACCTGTGCTGTACAGCGGGCGCTGTACGGGGCGGCTGCGGTTACCGTAGCGGCTGCCGGCGCGCCAATCGCTGCACAGGCACAGGACGAAGCCGAAGGCGTTCTCGAAGAGATCGTTGTCACGGGTTCGCGTATCGCGACCGATGCGAACCTCGTCACGTCCAGCCCGGTCACCACGGTGCGGCCGGAAGACATCACCTCCCGCGGTATTACCCGCGTCGAGGACCTTCTGAACGATATGCCGCAGATCACGCCGGAACTCACCTCCGGTGAGGCCAACGGCGCCACGGGTACGGCGACCCTCGACCTTCGCGGTCTGGGCTCCCAGCGTACGCTGGTACTCACCAATGGCCACCGTATGGGCTTCGGCGACCCGTTCGTCCTGGCTCCCGACGTCAACCAGATCCCCGCCAACCTGATCGAGCGCGTCGAGCTGCTCACCGGCGGTGCCGCCGCCGTGTACGGCGCGGATGCCGTGGCCGGCGTCGTCAACTTCATCATGAAGGACGACTTCGAGGGCGTGCAGGTCGACTACCAGTTCTCGGGCTACTCGCACAACAACGACAACAGTGCGGTGCGCGAGCAGCTACGCGCCTCGGGCTTCGAAATTCCCGAGGACGACGTGCGCGACGGCTATCAGCGCAACCTCAACATCATCATGGGCGTGAACGCACCGGACGGGAAGGGCAACGTCACGGGCTACCTCGGCTACCGCGACATCGAGGCGCTGACCCACTCCGAGCGTGACTACAGCGCCTGCGCACTCAGTTCCTCCAACGGCGAGACCTGTGCCGGGTCGGCCACCATCCCGACCGGCCTGATCACGCCCTTCGACGGCACCTACTTCACCGTCTCCGGTGACGAGTTCGTGCCGTGGGATTACACCTTCTACAACTACGGCCCGCTGAACCACTTTCAGCGTCCGGACGAGCGCTACACGGGCGGCCTGTTCGGCCACTACGAGTTCGCCGAGGAGCTGGAGGTCTACACCGAAGTCCAGTTCATGGACGACCGGAGCCTGGCCCAGATCGCTCCTTCCGGCGCGTTCTTCGTGACCAGCCAGATTCCCTGCGAGAATCCGCTCCTGTCCCAGCAGCAGTTCGACACCCTGGGCTGCACCAGCGTGAACGACGTGGCGGCTCCGTGGTACATCGGCCGTCGGAACGTCGAAGGCGGCCCGCGCTTCGATGATCTCCGCCACACCAGCCTGCGCCTGCTGGCCGGTGTCCGCGGCGACATCAACGACCAGTGGAGCTACGACGTCTTCATGAACTCCTCGCGCATGCGCTACAGCCAGGTCTACAACAACGACCTGTCCATCACGCGCATCCAGCGGGCCCTGGACGTCGTCACCGACCCGAATACGGGTCAGCCGACCTGCCGCTCGGTCGTCGACGGCAGCGATCCGAACTGCGTGCCGTGGAACCTGTTCGAGACGGGAGGAGTCACCCAGGCGGCCGTGGACTACCTGACCCTGCCGCTGTTTGCCAAGGCGGACATGGAGCAGGATCAGTTCGTGGCCTACGTGCAGGGCGACCTCACGGACTACGGCGTCCAGCTGCCGACCGCCGAGACGGGCATCAGCGTCATCGCCGGTATCGAGTACCGGGACGAGCTCATGGACTTCAACCCGGACTTCGGCTTCACCAGCGGCGACGGCGCCGGTCAGGGCGGCGCTACGGCGGCGGTCTCCGGTGCGGTGCTCGTGAAGGAGTGGTTCACTGAGGCCCGGGTGCCTCTGGTGCAGGACAGGCCCTTCGCCGAAGAGCTTGCGCTGGATCTGCGGTTCCGCTCCTCCGATTACGACATTCCGGACGAGACCACGGAAACCTGGAACATCGGCGGCGAGTGGCGGCCCATCGAGAGCCTCATGATCCGCGGCGGTATCTCCCAGGCGGTGCGTGCGCCGAACATCCGCGAGCTGTTCGAGCCCCAGAGCTTCGGCCTCTGGGCGGGTACCGACCCGTGCGCCAACGCGCCCGGCGGTACGCCCGAGCTGTCCCAGGCCGAGTGCGCCAACACCGGCGTCTCCGCGGCCCAGTACGGCAACGTGCCGCTCAGCCCGGCCGGTCAGTACAACGCCATCTTCGGCGGCAACCTGGAGCTCGAGCCGGAGGAGTCCGACTCGTTCACCTTCGGTGCGGTCTTCACGCCGACCAGCGATATTCTCGGCGGCCTGCTCGACGGCCTTACCCTGAGTATCGATTACTGGAGCATCGAGGTGGAGAAGGCCATCGCCGGGGGTCTCGGCGAGGAGTTCACCATCCGCCAGTGTGCGGCCACGGGTGATCCGACCTTCTGCTCGCTCATCCAGCGCGGCCCGAACGGCAACCTCTGGGTCGGTCAGGCCAACGTCCAGTCGACCAACATCAACATCGGCTTCTTCGAAGTGTCCGGTTGGGACATCACCGGTTCCTACACCGTGGATGTCGGCGACTGGGGCACGGTCGATCTGTCGCTGCGCGGCAGCTACCTCGAGAAGTTCGACGAGGAGCCGGTTCCGGGTGGCGGCATCAACGAGTGTGCCGGCACCATCGGCGGCGACTGCGGCCGTCCGCGTCCGGAGTGGAAGCACACCTTCAACGCGGTGTGGATGACGCCCTGGGACGTGCAGCTGACCGGCGGCTGGCGCTACATCGGCGAGGTGGAGCAGTTCGGCGGCGACGATTTCAAGGTCGACCCCGAGAACTACTTCGACCTGTCGGCCAACTACGCGCTGAGCTGGTTCGGCGGCGAGACGGTGCTGAACGCCGGTGTCTCCAACGTGTTCGACAACGCACCGCCGGTGAACGGTTTCATCAACAACATCGCTGTCTTCAGTAACGGCAACACGGTCCCGGGCACCTGGGATCACCTCGGCCGCTACTTCTTCCTCGGCGTGACCCAGAACTTCTGATCACGCCGCGGCAGCGAAGCCGTAACGGATGGCGGGCCCTCGGAGACGGGGGTCCGCCATTTCTTTTTGGGGCCGTAGCCGGGGGGAGCACTGCTGCGTCGGTGGAGGTACGGGAATCCCGGCATCGATGCCGGCGCCAACAGACCCCCGGTCGGGTCTGAGGCCCTTCCTACATGGGGAGGGGCGGAATCCCTATAATGGTTGGCTCTTTCCGCGATTACGGGTAGTCCATGTCCACCGAGAACGCCACCAGACAGCAGGGTGAATTCTCCTCGCTGCCGCCGCAGCTGCGCGAGGCCGTGGCTCATCACCAGTCCGGGAAGCTGCAGGAGGCCTACCCCCTGTACCGGGAATTCCTGCAGGCGAACCCGGAGCACCCGATGGGGCTGCAGCTGTGCGGCCTGATGTTCTCCCAGCTGGGGGACTACCAGCGGGCGATCGCGTTCATGCAGGAATCCCTGCGGCTGTTCCCGGAGCAGCCGGACGTGCTGAACAACCTGGGTAATGCGCTGTCGCGGGCCGACCGGCGGGAAGAGGCGATCGGCGCCTACGGCGAGGCCATCCGGCTCGAGCCGCGCTACGTGGACGCCCACCGGAATCTGGCCCGCTGCTACCTGCGGCTGGGACGGCTGGACGAGGCGGAGGCGAGCTTCCGCCGCTGCGTGGAGCTGGACCCGAGGGACGCGCCGGGCTGGCTCGGCCTCGGCAACGTGTACCAGCGCCGGGAAGACTACGAGTCGGCCATCCCCTGCTACGACAAGGCGCTGACCGCGCGCCCGGGCTATGCCGAGGCGCACCACAACAAGGGTCTGTGCCTGCGCATGATGATCCGGCCGGAAGAGGCGCTGGAACAATACCGCAAGGCGGCGGAGCTCGGCCTCGACCGCGCACAGCTGCACCACAATACGGGCAATGCGCTCATCGACCTGCACGACGTGGAGGGCGCCGTCGCGGCCTACCGCCGGGCGCTGGAGCGCAACCCGCTGGACACCGAGAGCCACCGCAACCTGAACACGCTGCTCTGGCAGCAGGAGGAGCTGGACGATTACCTGGGATCGTACCGGCGGGTGCTGGCCGACTACCCGACCGCCGAACCCCTGCGCCAGGCCTACGCGATGGCGCTGACCCAGAAGGAGGACTTCGCCGGTGCCGAGCAGGTGCTGCGCGAGGGGCTGGCGGAGACGCCCGACTCGCCGGAGCTGAAGAGCCTGCTCGCCTACAGCCTGGAAGGCCAGGACCGCTGGGAGGAGGCGCTGGCCATGCATGCCGAGGCCGTGATCACCACCGGCTCGATCCCGAACCACCGCATCAGCTACTCCCGGGCGCTGCTGGCCTGCCGCCGGCCCGAAGAGGCGCTGGAGGAGGCGAAGCAGGGTGCAGCCCTGATGCCGTTCAACCAGCGGGCGCTGGCCTATCTCGGTCTGTGCTGGCGCATGCTGGGCGACGAGCGCGATGCTTACCTGAACGACTACGAGAACCTGGTAGGCGTCTACGAGCTGCCGGTGCCGCCCGGCTACGCCGGTCTCGAGGAGTTCAACGAACGCCTCGCCCTGGTGCTGAACCGGCTGCACATCGGCAAGCGCCATCCCGCGGAGCAGACGCTCAGGGGCGGCAGCCAGACCATGGGCGACCTGTTCACCCGTACCGAACCCGAGATCCGCGAGCTGGTGGCCTCGCTGCGCCAATGCATCGGTGACTACGTCTCCCGCTTCCCGGACAACCCGGAACATCCGCTGTTCTCCCGCCGCAGCGAGGGCTTTGACTTCTCGGCGTCCTGGTCGGTGCGGCTCGCCCGCGAGGGCTTCCACACCATGCACGTGCATCCCATGGGCTGGATCAGCTCCGCCTACTACGTACAGGTGCCGCCGGAGGTCTCCGAGTCCGACGCCCACGGCGGCGGCATCAAGTTTGGCGAGCCGGACATCGATATCGGCGAGCACGGCGAGGCCCGGCGGCGCATCCAGCCTCAGGTGGGCCGGCTGGTGCTGTTTCCCTCCTACATGTGGCACGGTACCGTGCCGTTCGAATCCGACGCGCCCCGCATGACTGTGGCCTTCGACGTCGTACCGGAGAACTGATGGACGCTTCAGCCGAATTCCGCAAAGCCTTCGAGGAAGCGCGCCGGCTGCATGCGGCGGGGCGCGTGGCCGAGGCCGAGCAGGCCTATCGGCGGCTGGCCGGGCAGGGCGAGCAGCGCCCCGCGGTGCTCGAGGCGCTCACCGAGCTGTACGTGGCCGCCGGCCAGGCCGAACAGGCCGTGGCCACCATGAACGAGCTCGTGCGCGCCGAGCCCGACAACCCCTATTACCGGGCCCGCCTGGCCGGCGTCCTGGACGCCACCGGCCAGACGGATGCCGCCATCCGGCTCTACGAGCAGCTGCTGGATAAGCAGCCGGATCTCGCGCCCGTGCATTTCAATCTGGCGCTCCTGTACAAGAAGCAGAAGCGCTACGAGGACGCGCTGGCCGCCTACCGCCGCGCGGCGGAACTCGGTATCGACCGGGTACAGGAGGTCTGGTCGAACATGGGCGTGCTGTATTCGGACATGCGGCGCCCGGACGAGGCACGCGAGATGTACGAGCGGGCGCTGGCCGCCGATCCCGCCTACGTGCCGGCGCTGTTCAACCTGGCCGGCCTGTACGAGGAGGCGGGCCAGCGGGAAGAGGCGATCAGGCTGTACGAGCGCATCCTGGGCATCGAGCCGGGCCACGGCGAGTCGCTGGCGCGAATCGCCCATGCCCGGCGGGTGGCGAGCGCGGACGACCCCCTGGTGGAGCGGCTGCGCCGGACGCTGGAGGCGGGCGGCAGCGACCCTATCGGCCGCGAGGCCCTGCTGTTCGCGCTGGGCAAGGCGCTGGACGATGCCGGCAGCTATGACGAGGCGTTTGCCGCCTACCGGGAGGCGAACGAGCTCGGCAAGCGCCGCACGCCGCCCTACGACCGCCGGGCCGCGGAGGAAGCGGTGGAGCATCTCACCGGCCTGTTCGACCGGGACTGGCTGGAGCGCTCGCAGACGGGCAGCGCGGCCGAACCCGTGTTCATCGTCGGGCTGTTCCGCTCGGGCTCGACGCTGACCGAGCAGATCCTGGGCGCCCACCCGGAGGTCAGCGCCGGCGGCGAGCTGGACCTGGTGCCCTGGCTGATCGGGCGCAGACTGGCGCCGTATCCGGACCGGCTGAAGACCGTCACGCCGGGGGAGCTGGAGGCCGTCGCCGCCGAGTATCTCGAGAAGCGGGACGAACTCTTCCCGCAGGCGGAGCGGGTGACGGACAAGCGGCCGGAGAACTTCCTGCACCTCGGCGTCATCCGGGCACTGTTTCCGCGGGCGCGCATCATCCATACCCGGCGGCATGCGCCGGACAACTGCCTGTCCATCTACTTCCAGCAGCTGGGCGGCAACCTGGGCTATGCGACGGATCTCGCCGACATCGTCCACTACTACCGCCAGCACGAGCGCATCATGGAACACTGGCACGGGGTGTTCGGCGACGACATGCTCACCGTGGACTACGACGAGCTGGTGAGCGAGCCCGAGCCGGTGGTGCGCCGGCTGCTGGAGTTCGTCGGCCTGGACTGGGACGACCGGGTGCTCGCCTTCCAGGAGGCCGACACCCGGGTGAAGACCGCCAGCGTCTGGCAGGTGCGCGAGGGGCTGCAGACCCGATCCAGCGGCCGCTGGAAGAACTACGAAAAGTACCTGGCGGACCTGCGCTTCTAGCGCTGCCGGCGGTTGCAGTGCTCCTCAGGGCGTGCCGCGCACGGCCACCAGCGCCCAGGCCAGCGCCACGCCGGTCTCGGGCGCGATCAGTTCGTCTTCCCGCAGGAGGGTGAAGCCCGCCTCCCGTGCCCGGGCGCAGAGCCCGCGGAAGTCCTGCTCGCTCACCGCCGCCTCGCACATGGAGGCCATGCGCCCGGCGTAGGCCGCCACCTCCGCGTCCATGCGCCGCAGCCAGTCCAGCACCTCGGCCGGCTCGTAGCGGGACATGCGCTCGTGCATCGTACGCACGTCCCGGTACAGGCGGATGACCGTGCCGTCCGCCACGTGCTGGCCGTGCCGGCGCAGGAGATCCTCCACGGCCCGCAGCGCCGGTGCGAAGGCGCTGCCGGCCTCGCGATAACGTTGGCGGTATCGCTCCCGGTTGCCGCCGCGCATTGCCGCGAAACCCGCCTCGAACAGACCGGCGGCGAGCGGCAGGAAGCGGGCCTGGATGACCGCGTCCATCGCGTCCCGGCTGGCGGCGCACTGGCGGTGGATGCCGCCGCCCTCCCGGTGTATCAGCAGCGCCGCCCGGCCGCCGTCGGCCACGAGGCGCAGCAGTTCGGGGAAGGCGTCGAGGCCCGCGTACTCGAGACCGAACTGGCTCACCGCCAGTGTGGCGCTGCCGCTCGCCAGCGGCACGGCGCGGGCATCGGCCACCAGCCCGCGCACGTCCGGGTAGCGCTCGCCGATCGCCCGCACGGCGGCCGCCGAGACGTCCACGCAGCAGTAGGAGGCCGTCTCCCCGAACACCGCCCGCGCGCTCGCCGTGACGGCGCCGTTGCCGCTGGCGATGTCCACCACCAGGGGTTGCTCGCAGCTCGTGGCGGCCTCGCGAAAGAACGCGTCCCAGAACCCGGTGACCGCCGGGTGGCTGCTGCCGCCGCCCGTGAAGGCGGCCGCGTCCCGGGCGCCCTGCCAGTAGACGTCCCAGCTGGAGGTGATGTCGGCGTCCTGTTCGCTCATGCGGGCGGTCGGCGTTGCGCTGGCATGGCGGGGCAGTATAGCAACCGGCGGTCCGGTCGACCGGCTGCCCGCTTACAGTGCCCGGCCGACCCTGACGCCGCGGACGCCGTGCGTCAGGCGGGCTGCGGCAGGCTGCCGTCCACCAGAAACTGCTGCCGGGGAAACCACGTGAGTTCGCGGCCGAAGCGGAACTGCACGCCCTCCGGCCGCGCCTCGCACAGGCCGTTCACCGGGTTGCGATGGCGCCGCGAACGCAGGGCCGCAGGCTCCAGGAGGGCGATATTGCAGTCGCGGCCCGGCGCCCGGGCCGAGAGGTAGACGAAGGCGGCGGCACCCGACGCCCTGAGCACCGTGCCCAGGGCCTGGCACGGTCCGTACTCCGCCGGGTGGCGGAGTACCGCCACGTGGCGGCAGAAGGGCGGGGCGTCGAGGCGGCGGCCGTTCTCGGTCTGGTAGCGGGCCTCGAAACGGGTGTGCTGGCTGATCACCCGATCGGCGAAAGGGGTCTCCATGCCCTCCAGGAACACGAGCCGGTAGTAGGCGGCCTCGGCCAGCAGCGCAGTCCCGGTGAGCGAGCCGTAGAAAATGCCGGGCTCGAAGCGGCGACCGAAGCGCGAGCCCCAGGGCAGCAGCAGGTAGCGCCAGGGCGCGCGCAGCAGGTAGTCGAAGCGGGCGGTGCCGGGCGCCGGCGGCGGCTTGGAGTCCTCCAGCAGCTGCTCGAGCACTTCGTGCTCGTCGAGGTCGTCCACCAGAGGTACGGTGACCTTCTGCTCCTGGTTCTCAACCAGGCGCAGCAGCGTCCCCATGAGCGGCGTCTCCGGCGCCCGGGCGAGGACCCGGCGCCAGAAGGCCTCATCATAGCTTGCCGCGGATGGCATCCAGATAACCGGTGACGGCGACCAGACCCGCCACGGCCTGCAGCTGCTCGCGGGGGACACCGCCGGTGTGGCTGTTCGGGGTGCCCAGCCATTCGCGGATCTGGCCCTCGTCGTCGTCCACCAGCACCGCCAGCGAGCGGTAGCAACGCAGCAGCAGCCGGGCGAGTTCCCCGGGCTTGGACCCCGGATCGATACCCGAGCGGGAGATGCTGGAGCGATCCCGGCCGATGACGGCAGAGAGCTCCTCCCGGGAGAGGCCCATGCGGGCGGCGGCACGCAGCGTCGCCTTGCCGAGTACGGCCGCGGGGTCGGGGGCGGATAGGGGGCGCGGACTCTTCACGTCTCTATCCTAGGCTTGTGCAGCGAGGATTGCAAATGCACGGAACTTGAGTATTCCGTGTAAAAAATACACACACGACGAGCGGGATCCGCAATGGGTCGGATCCGCCGGACATGATAAGGTCGGCGCAGGCTTTGCAGGAGGCATTTCATGGAGGAGTTTTCACTGGTCTGGTTGCTGATCGGCGCGCTCGCCGGTCTCGTTCTCGGCGGCGCCGGGGTGTTCGCGTGGCTGCGTTACGGCGGCGGCGGGGCGGCGGGGAGTACGGCCCGGCGCCGGGAGGAGGCCTACCGGGAGGAGGTGGCCGATCACTTCGTCAAGACGGCCGAACTCGTGAACCAGCTGACGGACAGCTACAAGGAGGTGTTCGATCACCTGCGCGACGGCGCCGGCAGCCTGGTGGACGAGGAGATACTGCGCGAGCGTCTCGCTCACCGGGACGACGATAAGGTGACCCTGCGGCGCATCGGCTACGGCGGCGGGAACGAGAGCGGGTCCGATAGTGCAGAAGCGAAGGGCCAGGAGGCCGGGAGCACCGAAGAACCACGCCAGTGAAGCGCCATCCCGACCCCTACGCCCACTTCCGCGACTGGTTCGCGCAGGCGGAGCAATCCGAGCCCGCGTTTCCCGAGGCCTTCGCGCTCGCCACGGCCAACCGGGACGGCGTGCCGTCCGTGCGCATGATGCTGCTGAAGGGCTTCGACGCGCGTGGCTTCGTCTTCTTCACCAACCTGGAGAGCCGCAAGGGCGAAGACATCGACGCCAATCCTGTGGTGTCCATGTGCTTCCACTGGAAGAGCCTGGAGAAGCAGGTGCGCATCGAGGGGCCGGTGGAGCCGGTGACGGGGGAGGAGGCCGATGCCTACTTCGCCACCCGGCCGCGTACCAGCCAGCTGGGTGCCTGGGCCTCGCGGCAGTCGCGGCCGCTCCAGAGCCGCTTCGAGCTGGAGGCGGAGGTGGCCCGTTACACGGCGAAGTTCAACGTGGGCGAGGTGCCCCGGCCGCCGCACTGGTCGGGCTTCCGGCTGCAGCCCCGGCGGGTGGAGTTCTGGCGCCAGTACGCCTTCCGGCTGCACGACCGGCTGGAGTACCGGCCGGTCGCCGAGGGCTGGGAGTCGCGCTACCTGTTCCCCTGAGCCGCACGGGGCGCGAGCTCCGCGTCGCCCAGGTGATCCAGCCGGTACCAGATCTCGCCGCGCACGAGTTCCCGCGCGGCGCGGGTCTCGGCCAGCACGTCCTCCACGGAGCGCTCCGGATGCACCTCCGGGAACAGCAGGGCGGGGTCGCGTTCGGCGTCCTCGAACGAGTCGTAGACGTTCACGGTGGCGTAGTCGTAGGGCTTGTCCGTGCCCAGCGGGTAGCGCACCTGGTACAGTCCCCAGCCGCGCATCAGCCCGCGCTCGATGCGCTCGGCGTGCACGGCCTTCCAGGTCTCGCGCTCCAGGCGCTCGTAGGCGGCCTTGTCCGCCGGTTTCACCTGCATGAAGTCCACGACGTAGATGAGCGGGTCGTCGCGCTCGGCGAGCGCGACGGAGGTGGTCACTCCCGCGGCGAAGCCGGCGACGAGGAGTGCCAGGCCGATGACGAGACGATTGAAAGTCACCTTGATTCTCCCTGGTCGATTATCCCTTGCTGATTCCCGGCGCTGGTCTTCCGGGGCTAGCGCTGGCGCCACCAGTCGACGAATTCGTCGAATGCGATGGAGCCATCCTGGTGCGTGTCGAGTTCGCGGAAACCGATCCGCGCCTCTTCCT
>CAZRSA010000013.1:0-39885 GCA_964602525.1 uncultured Woeseiaceae bacterium | reverse complement strand
TGCGCACCCAGTTCAGCATCAGCGTCCGGTTGTAGTCGTCCAGCGGCACCTCGGCCGCCCAGCCCGTGATGAGTTCGTTGTCGAACCAGACCCGGCCGTCCCGATAGGTGGCGGGGAAATCCCGGGTCTCGGTGCTGCCGTCCTCCCAAATATAGTGGTTGGTCTGGTGATAGGGGTACTCGCCGTCGGCCGGGAAGCGGCAGATCAGCCGGCTGCGGTGTTCGTCGATCTTGTTGCCCTCGGCGTCCGTGTGCCTGTACCAGCCGTCCCAGACGCCCTCGTTGGCCGCCAGCAACGGCATCGCCTTGTGGATGTCGGTCATCGCTATCTCCGTTCGGTTGTCTCGCGGCCCGCGGGCCCGGGCCGGAGTATAGCGTCCGCGGGGCCGGCACGCGTGCCGGGCTTGCGCATGGCGGAGTGGCGGGCGGCGGCGGGCGACGAAGCCGTTTCCGTGGCAGAATCTCCGTTCAGCGGCTGTTAGAGTGGCTCGGATAGTGGCGTGGGTCACTGAATCCGGCCGCGCTGCGGCCTAGGATGGAGCCGGCTCCGGTGGGAACACGACCATGACCAGACCCGTATTCGATTCCAGCACAGCGCTGCACGACGTCCGCTACGAGATCCGGGGGCAGCTCGCACGGCGCGCCCACGAGCTCGAGAGGATGGGCTACGAGATCGTGCACCTGAACATCGGCAACCCGGGGCGCTTCGGCTTTCGCACGCCGGAGACGATGCGCCTCGCCATGATCGAGAACCTGGCCCAGTCCGAAGCCTACTGCCACCAGAAGGGCATCTTCCCGGCCCGGGAGGCCGTGGTGATGCAGCAGCAGAGCCGGGGCGTGGGCGGCGTCACCGCCGAGGAAGTGTTCATCGGCAACGGCGTCAGCGAGCTGATCGACCTCACGCTGAGGGCCATGCTGAATCGGGACGACGAGATCCTGGTGCCCAGCCCGGACTATCCGCTGTGGACCGCGGCGGTGACGCTGAACGGCGGCCGGGCGGTGCATTACCCCTGTCTGCCGGAGAACGGCTTCCTGCCCGATCCGGACGCACTCGAGTCGCTGATCACGCCGCGCACCCGGGCCATCGTGGTCATCAACCCGAACAATCCCACCGGCGCGGTGTATCCGCGGGAACTGCTCGAGCGTGTGGCCGCCCTGGCCGAGCGCCACCGCCTGATCATGCTGGCCGACGAGATCTACGACCAGATGGTCTACGACGAGGCGGAATTCGTCCCTCTGGCGACGCTCGTCGACGACACGCTCTGCATCACCTACAGCGGGCTCTCCAAGGTTTACCGCGCCTGCGGCTACCGGGTGGGGTGGGCTGTCTTGAGCGGTGCGCTGGAGCGCGCCGGCGGTTACCTGGAGGGCCTCGAGCTGCTGGCCGCGCTCAGGCTGTGCAGTAACGTGCCCTCCCAGTGGGCGGTCCAGACCGCGCTCGGCGGGTTCCAGAGCATCCGCCAGCTCGTGGCTCCCGGCGGACGGCTCTATCAGTCCCGCCAGACGGTGCTGGATGCGGTCGAGGCGAGCCGCTATCTGGAGCTCGTTGCGCCGATGGGCGCCATGTATGCCTTCATCGGCGTCGATCCCCGGCGTTACCCGGGCTTCGACGACCAGGCCTTCGCGCTCGACCTGCTGGAGGACCGTCACGTGCTGGTCGCGCCCGGCACGAGCTTCAATACCCCCTACCGGAACCATTTCCGCATCACCATGCTGCCCGACCAGGAAACGCTGCAGGAAGTGTTCGGGCGCATCGAGGAAGTGCTGGAGAATGGTGTCCGCGGACGCGTGACCGTAGCTTGACCCGTTTCGAGATAACCTAGTCAATCGATTGAAATTGCTAAAGTATGGTTGACGATTCGGTTGCCGGCACTGCCGTGATCGTCACCGCCAGCCGCCGCCTGGCCCGGCATCTGCGCCTGCGCCACGCGGCCGCACGTGCCGCGGCGGGGGAGTCGGCCTGGGTCGCGCCCCGCTACGTCCCCTGGGAGATCTGGCTGGTCGAGACCTGGGAGGCAGCCGGATACCGTCCGCAGGCGCCATTGCCGAGGCCCGTGCTCACGCCCCGCCAGAGCCGCAGCGTGTGGGAGCGGGCGACGGCCCGGGCCCTCGGCGAGGCGCCTCCGGCCGGCACCGGCAGCCTCGCGGTCCAGGCCGCGGAATCCTGGCGCCGGGCCTGCGACTGGGGCGTTCCCGCCGAGGCGATAAGCGACGCGGCCCGTTCACCGGACGCCAGCTTCCTGGCCCGGGCCGTCGGCTACTACACCGCGGCCTGTGCCGAGGGCGACTGGCAGGATCCGGCCACACTCCCTGCTGCGCTGGCAGCGCGCTTTCGTGCGGGCGCAACGGCGAGCGAAGTGCCGGTGACCTTTGCCGGCTTCGAGAGACGGACCCCGGTGCAGCAGGAGCTCATGACGGCTATGCAGGAGGCCGGCATCCCGGTGACGCCGGACGATGCCGCCGACCGCAAGGGGTCGGTCTCGGTACGCGACGCACCCGACCGGGATGCCGAACTCCGCGCGGCCGGCGCCTGGGCCCGGCAGCGTCTGCTGGCGGATCCGGCCTGCCGGGCAGGCATCATCGTGCCGGATCTGGCGAACCGGGCGCAGCGGGCGGGCCGGCTGATCGCCGAGGGTTTCAGCCCGGGTTGGCAGCTGCGCGGGGGCGCGGGCACCGGCATCAACGTCTCTTACGGCCGCCCGCTGGCGGACTACGGTCTGGTGCACGCGGCGCTCGGGTTGCTGGAGCTGATCCGCGAGGACCCGGATTTCCCGGCCCTCGTCCGGTTGCTCCACAGTCCCTTCCTGGGCGCCGGCGGGATCGCAGAACGCGCCGCCCTCGAACTGGCGCTGCGCGAGCTGCCGGACCGGCGCTGGGACCTCGCCCGCCTGCCCGCCGCGCTGGCGCGAGGCGGCGGCCTGCCCGGGGCGGCAGGGGAATTCGTGGCGACCCTGGCCGCGGTCTCGGCGCGGCGCGCCGAGTGGCGGGGCCGGGACCTGCCCGCCGCCTGGGCCGAGCGCATCGACGCCCTGCTGACCGAGGCGGGATGGGGCGGGGACGGGGCCCTGGACAGCGAGAGCTGGCAGCTGGTGAATGCCTGGCGCAGCGTGCTGAACCAGTTCGCCGCCACCGGTGCGGTCAGCGGGCCTGTGACCGGGCACGCGGCCGTGGCGCAGGTCGGCGCCATCGCCCGGGACACGCTGTTCCAGCCGGAATCCGACGAGGACAACGTGCAGGTCATGGGCATGCTGGAGGCCTCCGGCATGAGCTTCGACGCGCTGTGGATCGCCGGGCTGGATACCACCACCTGGCCGCCGTCGCAGCGGCCCGATCCATTGCTGCCGATCGGCCTGCAGCGTGACTACGGCATGCCGGACGCCACGCCGGCGGACACGCTGGAGTACGCCCGGCGCATCTTCTCGGGACGGCTCTCGGCCGCGGGAGAAGTGGTCGTGAGCTGGCCGCGCCGGGACGGCGATGCTGAGCTGACGGCGAGTCCGCTCCTGGCCGGTCTGCCCGACGGTGGACCCGTGGCGGAGGTGGCCGTGTACGCGGAGACCCTCGCCGGCGCGGCCGCCCTGGAGCCGGTGCAGCCCGACCCGCCGCCGGCACTGGCGGCCGGAGAGACGCTGCCCGGTGGCCATGGCGTCCTCTCGGCCCAGCGCACTCAGCCGTTTGATGCCTTCGCCCGCTACCGGCTGCGGGCAGAACCCCTGGAGACCCCGGTGGCCGGACTCTCCGCGCGGGACCGGGGCACCGTCATCCACCGTGCCCTGGAGGCGGTGTACCGACGCTGGCCGGACCGGGACCGCCTGGCCGCGGCAGGTGCCGGCGACCGGTCCCGGGCGGCAGCGGAGGGCGTTGAAAGGGCCCTGGCCCGGTACGGGACGGCTGCCGACCCGCGGCTGGCGGGCCTGATCGCCCTGGAGAGCGAGCGCTGCGCGGAACTCGTCATGCGCTTCGTGGAGTCCGATCTGGCGCGTCCGGCGTTCACCGGGGTGCACTGCGAGGAGCCCCGGGAGGCCGCCGTCGGACCGCTCACGCTCTCGATCCGGCCGGACCGCATCGAGACCGTAGACGGCGGCGCGGTCATCATCGACTACAAGACCGGCATCACGGGCGCGACCACCGGTGACGATCCCGACGACCCCCGCCAGCTGCAGCTCGTGGTCTACGCCATCAGTCAGCCCGGCCGGGTGCGGGCGCTGGCCGTCGGCGTGGTGCATCCGCACCGCATCGGCTACGCGGGCGTGCGCGATCCGGATCTCGACTGGCCGGGCCGGGGAGTGCGGGCGGTGGAGGACTGGCCGGGCCTGCTGAACGCCTGGAAGGCGCAGGCCCACGCGCTGGCGGAGGCGGTGGCCGGCGGCGACGCCCGGGTGAATCTCAGTCTCGCCGTGGACGACCAGCGCCCGCTGGCTGTGCTGAGCCGGATCGCCGAGCTCGCCGGTCATGACTGAGCGGACCGACCGTCGGGTGGCCGGATCGATACCGGACGAGGAGCAGCGCGATGCGGCCCTGGACACGGGGCAGTCGTTCATCGTCCAGGCGCCTGCCGGCTCCGGCAAGACCGAGCTGCTGATCCAGCGCTATCTCTGCCTGCTGGCACGGGTCGAGCGGCCGGAGGAGATTCTGGCGATCACATTCACCCGCAAGGCGGCGGCCGAGATGCGGAGCCGGATCCTGGCCGCGCTCGCGCGGGCATGGTCGGGCGGGGAGGGCGCCACCGATCACGAGCGCCGCACGCTGGCTGCCGCCCGGGAGGCGCTGGCCCGGGACCGGGGCCGGGAATGGCAGCTCACCGCTTTTCCGGAGCGTATGCAGATCATGACCCTGGATGCGTTCAACGCCAGGCTGGCGGCCGCGCTGCCGGTGACCTCCGGCCTCGGCGGCCGGGTACGCATGGTGGCGGAGGCCGGCGAGGCGGGCATCTACCGGGAGGCGGCCCGGGCCGTGCTGGACTGGGTCGCCGAGAGCGGAGAGACGGGAAACGCGGTGCGTCATCTCTTCCGCCACCTCGATAACGACGCCCTGGTCTGGGAGCGCTCCATCGCGGAGATGCTGCAGCGCCGGGATCAGTGGCTGGCGATCACGGGCGCGGGACCTGCCGGGCAGGAAGATCGGCTGCGCCGCCACTTCGAGCAGGCCATCGGCATGCTCGTGACCGACCGGCTGCGGGCGGTGGACCGCGCCCTGCCGGAAGAGCTGCGCGAACCCTTGCTGGAGCGCGCCCGCTTCGCCGCGGCCAACCTGACGGAGGCCGGCCGAGAGACGCCGCTTGTTGCCCTGCACCGCTGCGATGTCTGGCCGGCGCCCGCCGCCCGGGACCTGGAGCGCTGGAAAGGTCTCGCCTGGCTGCTGATCGCGCCGAGCAGCGGCGGCTGGCGCAAGCGCGTCGACAAGAACCTGGGGTTCCCGCGGGGCAGCGACCGGGAGAAGGAGGCCCTGGGTGCGGTGATCGAAGCACTGGCCGGCCGCGACGACCTCCGTGCTCTGCTGGCCGACGCGCTCACACTGCCGCCGCCCCGCTACAGCCCGGAGCAGTGGGAGGCCCTGCTGTCGCTGCTGCACGTCCTGCCCCGGGCCACGGCGGAGCTTAAGACGCGCTTCGCGGCCCGGGGGCTGGCCGACTACGTGGAGGTGGCGCTGGCGGCCCGTGAGGCGCTGGGCCCGCCGGACGAACCCACCGACCTCACGCTTGCCCTGGACTACCGCATCCGCCATCTGCTGATCGACGAGATGCAGGATACCTCGCTGGGTCAGTACGCCCTGCTGGAGAGCCTCACCGCCGGCTGGGACGGACGGGACGGCCGCACCGTGTTCTGCGTGGGCGACCCCATGCAGTCCATCTACCGGTTCCGGGAGGCCGAGGTGGGCCTCTTCCTGGCCCTGCGCGCACAGGGCATCGGCCTGCTGCGTCCCCGGGAGCTGGTGCTGCAGACCAACTTCCGTTCCGGCGGCAACCTGGTGGACTGGGCCAACCGGGCCTTCGCCCGGGTGATGCCGGCGGAGGACGACCTGGCGACCGGCGCCATCCGGCACAGTCCCTCGCTGCCGGCGCCGGGCCACGAGGGCAGCGGCGAGTGCCGGGTGCACGCCCTGCTGGATGCCACTCCGCGGGAAGAGGCGGAGGAGGTGCTCGACCTGCTGCGCCGGTCGCTGGACGACCCGGCCGCGGGAGAGGTGGCGGTACTGGTGCGCAGCCGCACCCACCTGCGCGAGCTGCTGCCCCTGCTGCGCGCCGAGGCCATCGCCTACGAGGCGCTGGAGATCGACCGCCTCACCGATCTGCCGGAGGTGCAGGATTTGCTCGCACTCACCCGGGCGCTGATCCATCCCCTCGACCGGGTGGCCTGGCTGGGACTGTTGCGCGCACCCTGGTGCGGCCTCTCGCTGGCCGGGCTGCATGCGCTGACACTGCACGATGCCCGCAGCCCGGTCATGAGCCTGCTGGACGAGGAGGCCCGGCTCGCACGGCTGGACGGCGACGAACGGCGCCGGGTGGAGTGGCTGCGCGAGCGCCTCGCGGAGATCATCGCCCGGCCCGATCTGCTTTCACTGCGCCAACGGGTGGAGCGCGCCTGGTTCGCCCTCGGCGGGCCCACCCTGCTCGCCGGCGGCGCGGAGGCCGCCAACGCCTGCCGTTATCTCGACATCCTGGAGAGCCTGGAATCCGGCGGCACCCTGCCGGACGTGGCCGCGCTAGAGAGCCGTCTGGACGAGGAACGCGTCTCCAGCGAGGCGGACGGCGCGCGGGTCCGGGTGATGACCATCCACAAGGCGAAGGGGCTCGAGTTCGACACCGTGATCCTGATGGGTCTGGGCCGCCGGCCCCGGGGCAGCCGCCGGGCCGTGCTGAACTGGCTGACGCTGCCCGACGAGGAGGGGCACGAGCATCTGCTGCCGAGCCCCATCGGCGCCCGCGGCGAGCGGGACAACGACCCGCTGCACGAATTCATCCACGGCGTGGAGGGCGAGAAACAGCGCCTGGAGCTCGACCGGCTGCTCTACGTGGCCTGCACCCGGGCGCGCCGCACACTGCACCTGGTCGGCCACACCCGTAGCCGGAATGGCGAGGTTACGGCGCCGCCGGCCGGCACCCTGCTGGCCCGCCTGTGGCCCGCACTCGAAGCCGACTTCGAGCGGGCGGCTGCCGACGGCGCGGGGCGCCCGGAGGAGACGGCCGGCGGCGGGGAGGGGGCCGAACTGGTGGCGCCGCGGATCCGCCGCACGGCCTCGCCATACCGTCCCGGCGAGCTGCCCGCACCGGTTGCGCCGCCGCCCGTCCGTCTTGCGGCGGCGGCCGCGGACGAGGCGATCGAGTACGAATGGGTGGGCCGGGATCTGCGCCACGTGGGTACCGTCGTCCACGCCTGGCTGCAGCGCATGGCCGACTGGCCGGACGCCGCGGAGGCACGCCGCCGCCTGGCCGGACTCGACGAGCGGCACGCGTCGCTGCTGCGCGCGGCGGGTGTTTCGGAGGCCGGACTGCCGGCCGCGGTGCAAAGTGTCGGGGACGCCCTGCAGGGTACGCTGGAAGACCCGGCGGGGCGCTGGATCCTGTTCGGCGGTGCCCGTCCGCACCGGCGCGGGGCGACCGAATTGCCGATCGAGGGCCTCGTCGACGGCCGGCTGCTGCGGGTGGTCATCGACCGCTGCCTGGTCGACGCCGGGGGCGGGCACTGGATCGTGGATTACAAGACCTCGCTGCACGAGGGCGGCGATCTGGAACGGTTCCTGAGCGAGGAGGCGCGGCGCTATGCGGAGCAGATGGCCGGCTATCGGCAGCTGTATGCCGCGGTATACGGCGAGACCCCGCTGAGCCTGCTCTACTACCCCCTGCACGGCCGGCTGGTGGCGATGGACGACGTCGCCGCCCGCCGGCTCACAGACGGCCTGCCAGACTGAACTCCCGCTGTCCGGCCGCATCCGCGGAGCCGAGGAAGCGCAGCGAACTGGACAGCGCGGCCGGTGCCCCCGGCCGGGCCTTCACCTGGCCTCGCAGCACGTAGTTGCGGTTGCCGGTGAGGGCGAGTTCGCCGGCCACCTCCAGCGGGCCGCCGCCGTCGGCGAGGACGCCGCGCAGCCCCTCGTCCTCGGTGGGCAGGAACTCGACCCGGTAGTTGCCGATGGAATTGCTGCCGGCCGGCCGGTAGACGAGGTCCTCGACGCTCACCGTGCCGACGAGGTCGGTGGGCCAGCCATCGACAAAGCGGCCGCGCTCGATGCTGGCGCGCAGACGGCCTTCGGCCTGGGCCACCGGCATGATACGCGAGACGCTCTCGAGGGGCACCGAGGCCTCCAGGCCGGACACCCGCAGCGTGCCGGTGAGCGTGACGGCGACGTTGCCGCGCACGCTGCCGCCGGGCAGCTCCGCATCCACGTGGTAGCCGAGCGCGCCGGCGAGGAGTGCCCCGGGACGGAACTCCCAGCCGAGCGGTGCCAGGTAGATGCCGGCGGCCGAGGCTCGCGCCGCCCGCCCGCTCCACACGGTGCCCTCGACGCCGGTGGCACTGAAGGCGGCCGGTGCGAACCAGGCCAGCGCCAGACGGGCGGGAAACAGGACCACCAGCCCCAGAACGAAGGCCGCGGCCGCGGCCGCGATGAGGAGTCGGCGGGAGAACACTAAAGGGCCCGTTCCAGGGTCAGCGTGGCGTCTACCCGTCCCGGCTCGGCACGACTGGAGAAGGAGGCGGCGCCGATCTCGATGCCGTGCCGGCTCGCCAGCTGGCCCAGCCATTCCACCAGGGCGTCGAAGGCCACGTTCTCGAAATTCACCCGGATCGAATCGCCGTCCAGCGGCTGGCTGCGCTTCAGCGCCGTGCCGAGGCCGCGCTGGCGAACGGTGCTGTCGACCACCACCACCAACGACTGGCCGTCGCCGCCGGTGGCTGCGCCGCCCGCGTCCGGTGCCGAGACGCGGCCGCGCAGCTGGCGCAGCTCGGTCACGAGTTCCCGCTGGCTCTCCACCCGGGTCTCCAGTCGGGCGTTGGCCCGTTCCAGGGGCAGCCATACGGCGAGGTAGATCACCACGATCACGGTCAGCACGCCGGCCAGGGCGACCAGCATCTGCTCCCGGGGGGCGAGCCCCTCGAACCAGTCCTTCATGCGCCGGCCACCTGGATCTGCAGCCGGCTGCGGACGCTGCCTTCCTGCTGGTCGGTGGACTGGATCCGGGCCGTGAACCGGCCGCCCTGGTCCACCAGTTTGCGCAGCCGGTCGAGGGTCGCCACGTCCGGTGCCGTTAGCCGGATGTCCATGACGCCGTCCCGGTAGCTGATGGCCTCGATGCGGGTGCCGGAAGTCTGACCCATCGCGGCGCTGATGCTCTCCAGCGTCGCGAGAAACTGTCTCGGCGTCTGCTCGCCGGCGCTGGCACGCCCGAGCCGGGCCAACTCCGAGTTCATCTGCGCCCGCGGGTCGCGCACCTCTCGCACCCAGGGAAAGGCCGCCCGGAAGGCCTCGACCACCTCGGTGCGCAGTCGTTCGTCCTCGGCCCGCAATTCGGCGAAACGCAGGCCGCTGCCGATCAGGGTGAGCACGACCAGGGCCGCCGCCAGTGCCGCCGCCGCGCGCCACGGCCTGAGCAGCGAACCGGTGGCACTGCGCGGTGCGTAGCGGCCCTGCAGCAGGTTGATGCCGCCGCCCGCGGCAACGGTGACGGCGAGCCGGGGCAGGGCCCCGTCGGGCAGCAGCTTCACCTCGAGGCTGTCGAGCTGCTGGCGCAGGGCCTGGAACTCCAGCTCGTGACGCTCCGCCATGTCCGGGTCGCAGTAGACGAGCACGTGGCGAGGCACCTCGGCCGCGCCGCCGGCAGTCTCTTCCTGGCTGTCCGGCTCGTCCAGGGCGCCGATGGCGGCCAGCGCGTCGCCGGGGCGCAGTCCTTCGAGTGCCAGCTCCATGGCGGCACCGTCGTTCAGAATGATGCGGTCGCCCTCGACCAGGACGCTCAGTGTCCCCGGGATGCGCGACAGCCCCTGGGCCTCGCTGAACACGCCGGCGGGCTCCATACCGGCCTCGCGCAGACGCTCGAGCAGAGTATCCATGAACTGACGTTCGATGACGGCCACCGGGGTACGCCCGTTGCTGCGGCGCTCGCCGGCGGCGAAGTGCAGACGCTCGACGTCCTGGGCCACCTGTTCCTCCAGGGCGAAGGGCAGGGCCTGCAGCAGCCGCGATCCCTTTGCCGGTACGTCGGCGGAGGTCAGCAGCACTTCCGTCGCGGGTACCAGTACGTGGATACGCCGGTCGCCGGCCGCGGCGGCGGCCTCGGCCAGCGTGCCATGGCCCGGCTCGCCGCGGCGCGCGCCACTCGCGTCCACCGCCAGCCAGTCCGTCTCGCTCGCGTCAGCGCCTGCCACGCGGATGACGAAGATCTCGGCCATGCTCTATTCGCTGCCAAACGTCCTCAGGATGGGCGACACGTTGCCCTGGGGGCTACGCTGGAGAAGACTGTACATGGTGAGCCGTACCGTGCCAATACGAACGATACTCTCCAGCCGAAAGTAATTTGTTGATTCGCCGAGCGTATTCAGTATCTCCGGCTGGACCACCGGGGAGAAGGAGGACGTGACGTCGGCAAAGCCGCCGTCCTCCCTTTCCATCAGCAGACGCTCGGCATCGGCCGCCGTGAGGTTCTCGTCCAGCGACTGCAGCACCGCGGGCGTGGCCGTGTTCACGTTGATCGTGGTCCGTCCCGGCAGCGCGGTCACGTGGGGCCTGAGGATGCGGTAGGTGTCCGGATCCATGCCGGCGACGGCGGCGAGTTCGCTGGCACTCGCCACGAAGCTGTTGGCGGCCCGGTAGGGCGGCGCGCGGCCGGTGTACTCGCCGTCCTCCGCGCCGTCCGGGAAGAACGGCTCGGTATCCGCATCCAGCCAGTCGGCGACCGCGCCGGCCAGCGAGGGCTGCAGGCCGAGCACCAGGAGCAGGCGGCGGAACTGCTCCAGCGAGGCCTCGTCGATTTCCCCTTCGGCGTTCAGCAGGTTGTTGATGTTGAAGCGGCCCTGCAGATCGGTGAGGCCGCCCGCGATCTCGCCGCTCATACCGGCGCCGTCCACGGGCAACGGCGGCAGGCGCTGTGCCCAGATCTCGCCCAGGTGATCGGTATCGGTCTCCTCGGCGTCCTGGCGCAGGATCGTCCCCACCCACTGCTCGGCGCCCAGGCCTACCTGCACCGCCTGTTCCCGCCAGAGCAGGTTGGTGGTGCGGCGCAGATCCAGCGTCGTGTCCCAGGCGAGACTCACCGCATAGAGCGTACACAGCGCGACGATGAGCATCGCGAACATGAGCGCCACGGCGCCGTGCTGGCGTGCCGCCGTCGTCACTGGATCACCTCGACGACGCGGCGAATCTCGCCCAGGCCCTCGACCACCAGAACGAGCTCGACGGCGCGGGGCCTGAGCGCCAGGGCGGCGGCCCCGGCGGCCGCATCCGGCGGCCACTGCTCGGTCCACTCGTCGCCGGAGAGATAGCGGATGCGGATGTCCTGCAGCCCTTCGAGCAGCGTGGCCTCGGCGGGCTCGGTTGCCAGCGTACGGTCCATGACGGGCCACTGGCGGCGGATGAGCCGGTCTTCCTCGATGCGGTAGGCCACCCGCTGCACCGCGGGGCGGGGCAGCACCAGCGGGTTCGACCACCCGCCGCGGCTGAGCTCGACCAGCTCGAGAGAGCGGGCGTCCGCCCTCAGCACGGGGAGGCGGCCGTCGCCGAGTTCGTCGCGAACGGGCCGGGGCGTGAGCTGGCCGAAGTCCAGCGTCATCCGCTGCACCGTGCGCTGCAGCGCCTGCAGGCGGGTCATCTGCTCGCTCACCACCCGGGAGGCTTCCACCACGCCGTTCAGCGTGGTGTAGGCCGCCGCCGCCAGAGCGGCGAAAATCGCCAGCGAGACCATGACCTCGATGAGCGTGAAGCCGCGCTGCCGCCGGGTGGCCGTCACCGGTCCGCACCGCCGCCCAGCGGAACGGCCCAGGCCATGTTGCCTGCGCCCGGTGGGCCGGGCTCGCCGATGAAGCCGCTGACATTGCGGATCACCTGGTCCGGCTGCTCGGCGAGGGACACGGCGACGTCGATCCGGCGCAGGCTCTCGACGCCGGTCTCCGAGATCACGTACTCCCAGCGCCAGAGGCGATCCGCCATCTCGGTCTCGCCGTTCGAGCGTCCCGGGTCGGGGAACTCGCCGCTGAGGCGCAGCTCGGTGATCTCGTTGAGGCCGACGTACAGTGCGAGCGTGCGGTCCCGCAGACTGCGGGAGGTGTCGATACTCTGGGTGCCCATCGCCAGCACCGCCGAAAGGCCGAGGGAGGCGACGGCCAGCGCGATCAGCACCTCGACCAGGGTGAACCCCTTCGCCTTCAAGGCGCGTCGTCCGTTTCCAGCTCGACGCGGCCGAGGAAGTTGCCGGTGAGTTCGGCGCGGGCGTCGTCGAAGTCCCGGCTCAGCGTCAGCTCGAAAGGCGTGGCGTCGCCGCTGGAGAGCAGCAGGACGTGTGGGGTGGGGCCGGGGTCCGGCCCGTCGTCCGGGTCACGGGGCTGGCGGTCGCCCTCGATGGCCTCGAACAGCCGGATGTCCCGGGATTCCAGCATCAGGCTGAAGCGCAGGTCGTCGGACAGCGAGCGTTCGCGCAGGATCTCGTCCCCGGCCAGTTCCACCCAGGCCCCCGTCTGCGGGTCCTGCTCGTAGAAGCGGTAGCCGTGCAGGCCGAAGCGCAGGCCGTAGTCGCGGCTCTGCATGGCCGCCTCCTCGGCCGCGAGCTCGATGAGCGCGGCCAGGCGCCGCGCCTCCCGTTCGAGTTCCCTGTCGTCCTGTAGCAGGCCGATGCTGGGCAGCACCGCCGCCACCGAGATACCGAGGATGACGATCACGACCAGCAGTTCGATCAGGGTGAAGCCCCGACCGGCAGCCGTGCGGCGCCCAGGTCTGCATGCCGCGGCCGTCATCGCGGCCGCCGCGGCACCCGGGCGCTCACTCGTCCAGCGACCAGTTCCCCCGGTCCGCATCGATGCCCTCGCCCCCGGGGCGCCCGTCGGCGCCGAGAGTATAGATGTCGATCTCCCCGTGCTGGCCCGGGTTCAGGTACTGATACACATTGTCCCAAGGGTCTTTCGGCAGCCGGTCGAGATAGCCCCCGGACCGCCAGTTCTTGATGTTCGGGTCGTTGGGGCGCTCGACCAGGGCGGCCAGCCCCTGCTCGGTGGTGGGATAACGGAAGTTGTCCAGCCGATAGAGCTTCAGCGCCGACTCGATGCTGCGGATATCCTGTTTGACCTTGGATATCTGGGCGTCGTCGATGCGGCCGATGACGTTCGGTGCGATGATGGCGGCCAGCAGGCCGATGATGACCACCACCACCATGATCTCGATCAGTGTGAAGCCCGCCTGTCGGGTCGCGCCCGCGGCGGCTCGCGAGTAGTGTTGCACGATAATTCTGCTCCGGCGAAAAACCAGGAAAAGCCACTGAGGTACAGCATTCGAGCGCTGTCCTTCAATCAACGAAATTGTAGCAAACATGGGGTTACGAACCGGCAATTCCGCTGACGGCGGGTGGGACCCGTTCGGCGGGGCGAAGGTTCCGTTTGCCGTCCTCGCCGTCGCTTGCCTGCTCGTCGCACTCGGCGGCGACGACGCAGCCGCGGCATTGCGCTACAGCCGGGCCGCCGTGGCGGACGGCGGCTGGTGGCGGCTCGTGACCGCCCACCTCGTCCATCTGGGGGCCGGTCACCTCGCGGTGAACCTGGCCGGGCTGGGCCTGGTGGCCTGGCTGACGGGGCGGGAATACGGCGCCGGGGCCTGGTGTGCCGTTGCCGGGGGTGGCGGCGCCGCCATCGGCGCCGCGCTCTACCTTTTCCACCCCGGTGTGAGCTGGTACGTGGGCTCGTCCGGCATCCTGCACGGCCTGCTGGCGGCCGGCCTGGTGCCGGCGCTGCGCCGGCGGGATCCCGCGGCGCTCGTGGTCGCGGTACTGCTGGCGGGGAAACTGGGCTGGGAGGCGGTGGCCGGGCCGCTGCCGGGCTCGGAGCAGACCGCGGGCGGCCCCGTGCTGGTGGAGGCCCATCGCTACGGCACGCTCGGCGGAATCACGGTGGCGATGATCCTGCTCGGGCTGGGCCGTGAGCGCGTTACTCAGACGTTATAATCGCGCCACCCGCGCCGGGGGCGGCCCGGGCGCCAGCCACCGAAGGGAGGACCGCGTGAAGACAGCATTCGTGTTTCCGGGCCAGGGCTCGCAATCCCCGGGCATGCAGGCCGAGTTTGCCGAGGCCTCGCCGCTGGTCCGTGACACCTACGAGGAGGCCGGCGAAGCCCTGGGCCGAGACCTCTGGACGCTGTCGCGGGAAGGGTCGGCCGAGGAGCTGGCGCTGACGGAAAACACCCAGCCGCTGATGCTGGCCGCCGGCATCGCCGCGTGGCGCGTGTGGCGGGACCGGGGCGGTGCGGAGCCCGCCTGGCTGGCCGGCCACTCGCTGGGCGAGTACACGGCACTGGTGGCCGCCGGCGCGCTCGCCTTCCCGGATGCCGTCCGGCTGGTAGCGGAACGCGCCCGCTTCATGCAGGAGGCCGTTGCCGAGGACGCCGGTGCGATGGCCGCCGTGCTCGGCCTCGACGACGAGGCGGTGCACGCGGCCTGCGCCGGCGCCGCCGGGTCCGGCGTCGTGGAGGCGGTCAACTACAATGCGCCCGGACAGGTGGTGATCGCTGGCGATAAGGCGGCGGTGGAACGCGCCGTCGAAGCGGCCAAGGAGCACGGCGCCCGGCGGGCCATGCTGCTGCCGGTCAGCGTGCCCTCGCACTGCCGGCTCATGCAGCCCGCGGCCGAGCGCCTCGGCGGTGCGCTCGCAGACGTCACGATCGGGCGGCCCGGGATAGCGGTCGTGAACAACGTGGACGTCGCCGCGGAATCCGATCCGGCCGCCATCGCCGACGCCCTGGTACGCCAGCTCTACAGACCGGTGCGCTGGGTGGAGACGGTGCGTTTCTTCGCCGCCGCGGGCGCGGACCGCGTGATCGAGTGCGGTCCGGGCAAGGTGCTGGCCGGGCTCGGCCGTCGCATCGACCGCTCGCTGCCCCACGCGGCGCTGGACACGCCGGCCGCGCTGGAGGCATTGCTGGAAGACAACGACGAGGAGTAGACGATGGCTGGAATCTTCGCTGCGGACGTGCTGGAGGGCCGCACGGCCCTGGTGACGGGAGCCTCTCGCGGGATCGGCGCCGCCATCGCCGGCGGGCTCGCGGCGGCCGGCGCCCGCGTCGTCGGCACCGCCACCTCGGAGGCAGGCGCCCGGGCCATCGGCGAGCGGCTGGGCGAGCGGGGCGAGGGCGCCGTACTGGACGTTGCCGACCCGGCCTCGGTGGACGCGCTGACCG
Organism: uncultured Woeseiaceae bacterium; assembly: GCA_964602525.1. Classification (GTDB taxonomy): domain Bacteria; phylum Pseudomonadota; class Gammaproteobacteria; order Steroidobacterales; family Woeseiaceae; genus Lentisalinibacter. The sequence goes on along the minus strand of CAZRSA010000013.1, from coordinate 24,523 downwards.
GCGGGCTCGAGACGACGCCGGACATCCTGGTCAACAACGCCGGCATCACCCGGGACAACCTGCTGCTGCGGATGAAGCCCGACGAGTGGGACGAGATCCTGCAGACCAACCTGTCCGGGGTCTACCGCATGAGCAAGGCCTGCCTGCGCGGCATGATGAAGAAACGGGCCGGAAGCATCATCAGCATCGCCTCCGTGGTGGGCGTGATGGGCAACGCCGGGCAGTCGAACTACGCCGCCGCCAAGGCGGGCATCATCGGCTTCTCGAAATCGCTGGCACGGGAGGTCGGTTCCCGGGGCATCACCGTCAACGTCATCGCGCCGGGCTTCATACGCACCGACATGACCGGCGCGCTGGAGGAGGGGCAGCAGGAATCGCTGCTCGGCCGGATACCGCTGGGCCGTCTCGGCGAGGCCGACGACATTGCCGCAGCCACGGTGTTCCTGGCCTCGCCGGCCGGGGCTTACATCACCGGCGAGACGCTGCACGTAAACGGCGGTATGTACATGATCTGAAAGGCATCCGGACCGGCGTGCCGCTGCTGTAGAATGGGCGGAGGGTTTTCCAATACAATACCGGCCCTCGGAGGCGTCGGACCCCGGACGGGGGTGGCGCAAGGGGTGATCGCGGCAGCGGCTGCGTTCAGGTGTCAGCCGGCTGAGGCGGGGATCGTCGAAGGGGACACTCGCACGGTCCGGCAGCAGGAATTCAGGCAGTCTCTGCGAAGGAGCAACAGAAGCAAATGAGCAGCATCGAAGAACAGGTAAAGAGCATCGTCGCCGAACAGCTGGGGGTGAAAGAGGAAGAGGTCACCAGCGATGCTTCTTTCGTCGACGACCTCGGCGCCGACTCTCTGGACACGGTCGAACTCGTGATGGCGCTGGAAGAGGAGTTCGAGACGGAGATCCCGGACGAGGAAGCCGAGAAGATCACCACCGTCCAGCAGGCCATCGACTACATCAACGCCCGCAAGGCGGAATCCTGATAGCAGCGGCACGGGCGGGCGTCGTGCGCCCGGCCCGCGCTTCCCTTCCCACCCATCCCCGAAAGGTAATTCCGTGGAGAGACGCCGCGCAGTCGTGACCGGACTCGGCATCATCTCGCCCGTCGGCAATACGGTGGACGAGGCGTGGAAGAACGTCGTCGAGGGCCGTCCCGGCATGGCGCCGATCACGGACTTCGACCCGGAGCCTTTCGCGACCCGCTTCGCCGGGCTGGTCAGAGACTTCGACCCCGAAGCTCACGGCATCCCGAAGAAGGAAGCGCGCAAGATCGACACCTTCGTGCAGTACGGTGTCGCCGCCTGCAACCAGGCGCTGGCGGCCAGCGGCCTGGAGGTGACGGATGCGAACCGGGGAAGCATCGGCGTGGCCATGGGCGCGGGCATCGGCGGTATCGCCACCATCGAGGCCAATCACGAGAAGTATCTCAACCAGGGCCCGCGGCGCATCTCGCCCTTCTTCATACCCGGCGCCATCATCAACATGATCTCCGGCCACGTCAGCATCATGCACGGACTGACGGGGCCAAACCTGGCGGTCGTCACCGCCTGCACCACCTCCACCCACAGCATCGGCCTGGCGGCACGCTCTGTGGCGTGGGGCGACGCCGATGTCATGCTGGCCGGCGGCGCAGAGTATGCGACGACGCCGCTCGGCCTCGGCGGTTTCTGCGCCGCGCGTGCGCTGTCCACCCGCAACGACGAGCCAAACCGGGCCAGCCGGCCTTTCGATCGGGGGCGGGACGGCTTCGTGCTCGCTGACGGCGCCGGGTGCCTGGTCATCGAGGAGTACGAGCACGCCAAGGCTCGCGGCGCACCCATCCTGGCCGAGATCACCGGTTTCGGGATGAGCGGCGACGCTTCCCACATCACGCTGCCGCCCGACGACGGGGAGGGCGCACGCAAGAGCATGGCGGCCGCGCTGGCCGATGCCGGGCTGAACCCGGAGGACGTCGATCACCTGAACGGTCACGCCACCTCCACCATCGCGGGCGACATCGCGGAGACCGTGGCCATCCGGCGCTGCTTCGGCGATGACGCGGCCTCCCTGCCGGTGAGCGCGACCAAGTCGACCACCGGGCACCTGCTCGGGGCCGCCGGAGCCGTGGAGGCCATTTTCTCTATCCTGGCGATTCGCGACCAGGTACTGCCTCCCACGATCAACCTGGACGACCCGGACCCCCAGTGCGACCTCGACTACGTGCCCAACACGGCCCGCGATGCGAAGCTGCAGGTGGCCATGTCGAACTCCTTCGGCTTCGGCGGCACCAACGGCACGCTGGTCTTTCGGGCCGTCTGACGGCCGCCGGGCACGCAGGCGGTGCCGGGCGCCGCAAATCTTTCGATGAAGCCGGTTCGTGAAGTTGCGGCAGGCGCCGACCTGCTGGCCATGCACGAGGCCTGGCCGGAGCGCTATCCCTTCCTGCTCGAGAGCGTCGAGGGCTCGAATGCCCAGGCACGCTACGACCTCCTGTTTGCGCTGCCGGGCGAGTCCCTGCGGCTGGAGGCGGGCGGCACGCTGGCGGCGGCAGAAGGTGTCCCCGTCGCCGACGGATTCCTGAATTCCCTGGACTGCTGGTGGAGCGACGAGCGGCTCGCCGCCGGCGAGGCGCCGTTCGCCGGCGGCTGGTTTCTTTACCTGGGCTACGAGCTGGCCGCCGAGATAGAGCCGGGGCTGCAGCTTGCCGCCCCGCCCGGATTGCCCGTCGCACTGGCCACCCGGGTTCGGGGTGCCCTGATCCGGGACCGACGCAGTGACCGCACCTGGGCGGTGGCCGAGGCGGGCAGCGAGGTCGGTCTCGACCGGATGGCCGACGATGCCGCCGCGGCGCCGGCCATCGCCGACCGCGGCGGGCCGGCCCTGGCGGGCCCGGCCGGCGAGGAGCCGCCGGGGGACTACCTGGCGGCGGTGGAGACGGCGAAGGCCCATATCGCGGCGGGCGACGTGTACCAGGCCAATCTGTCCCGGCGCTGGCACGGCCGGCTCGCTGAGGGAATGACGCCCTCGATTATCTACCGGCGGCTGCGCCGGGCCAATCCGGCTCCCTTCGCCGGACTCATGCGGTTGGGTGAACAGTCGGTGATCTCGTCCTCGCCGGAACGCCTGCTGCGCCTCGCCGACGGCGTCGCCTCCACACGGCCCATCGCCGGCACCCGGCCCCGGGGCGTCAGCCGGCGCGACGACCGGGAACTCAGCGCCGAACTGCTGTCCCATCCGAAGGAGCGCGCCGAGCACGTCATGCTCATCGACCTCGAGCGCAATGACCTCGGCCGCATGTGCCGGCCGGGCACCGTGCGGGTGGACGAGATGATGACCGTCGAGACCTACCGCCACGTGCACCACATCGTCAGCAACGTCACCGGGGAGCTGGAGGACGGCGTCACGCCCGGCCGGGCCATCGCCGCAGTGTTTCCGGGAGGCACCATCACCGGCTGCCCCAAGGTGCGCTGCATGCAGATCATCGCGGCGCTGGAGTCGGGCCCGCGGGGCGCCTATACCGGTTCTTTCGGCTACCTGTCCCGGGACGGCAGTCTCGATCTGAACATCCTGATCCGCACCGTCGCCACCGACGGGGCGGAACTGACCCTCCGCGCCGGCGCCGGCATCGTCGCGGATTCCGAGCCCGAGCGGGAACTGGCCGAGACCCGCGCCAAGGCCAAGGGGCTGTTGCTGGCTCTCGGGCAGGGCGAGCCGTGATGCGCTGGCACGGCTACGCCGGGCCAGCCGATGTGCCGGGGCCGGACGACCGGGGCTTCGCCTACGGTGACGGCCTGTTCGAGACCATCGCCGTGCGTAACGGGCAACCCAGACTGCTGGAGCGCCACCTGGATCGGTTTCGCCTGGGTGCCGACCGCCTGGCGCTGGTTCTGCCGCCGCGCGAAAGCGTGCAGGCCTTTCTGGCCGGTCTGCTGGAGCAGGCCGGCGGCGGCCGCGCCGTCCTGAAACTGGTGGCCACCCGTGGCGACGGCGAACGGGGCTATGCCTACCGGCGCTCCGATGCCCGGGTGCTGGCGGGGATCGGTCCGGCTCGCAGCTGGCCGACGGAGTACCGCGAACGGGGCGTCGCCGTGCGCTGGTGCCGGACCCGGCTGGGCCGCAATCCGGCGCTGGCAGGCATTAAGCACCTCGATCGCCTGGAACAGGTGCTTGCCCGGGCGGAATGGGGCCAGCAGGATAGGAACGGCGCCGACGCCTGCGCCGAGGGGCTCATGCTGGACGGCGGCGGACACGTCGTGTGCGCTACCATGAGCAACCTGTTCCTGGTACTCGGCGGCCGGCTCGTCACGCCCGCCATGACGCACGCCGGGGTGGCCGGCGTAATGCGGGGCCGCGTGCTGGAACTCGCCCACGAGCTGGGGCTCGACGTGACGGTGCGCGACGTGAAAGCGGCGGAGATCCGGGTGGCGGACGAACTCTTCCTGACCAACAGCCAGTACGTGCTCTGGCCCGTCGTACGGCTCGGGAAGCGGGAGTGGCGGCGGGGCCCGCTCACCGTGCGCATCGCGGCGGCGCTGGCGGCGACAGGAGTGACGGAGTGACGGCAGTATGACCAGGCTCATCATCGCGGCCTTCACGGGTATGCTGGTCCTGGCCCTCGTGCTCGGCGCCACGCTGCTGTGGGCCCGGGCGGAGCTGCACCGGCCCCTTACGCTGGAGGAGGCCGCGGTGGTGGAGATAGCGCCGGGAACACCGCTGGCCCGCGTGGCGGCCGAACTCGAGGGGAGGGGCATGCTGCGCCACCCCGCGGTGCTGTCCTGGTACGGACGCCTGTCCGGCGAGGCTGCCCGCATCAAGGCCGGCGAATACGTGCTCGAGCCCGGCGTGAGTGCCGTGGAGGCGCTGGCCAAGTTCGTGGCGGGCGACGTGCGCCTGTACAGTTTCACCATCGTCGAGGGCTGGACCGCGGCGGAAGCGGTGCGCGCGCTGCGCGAGCACCCGGCCATCGTCGATACCCTCGGGCCCTACGGTCCGGCGGCCCTGCTCACGGCGGTGGATGCGGCCGAGGCGCATCCCGAGGGCCTGTTGTTCCCGGAGACCTACCATTTCCCGAAAGGCAGCGAGGACGTCACCATCCTGCGCCGGGCCTATGCGCTGATGCGCGAACGCCTGCAGGCGGCGTGGCAGTCGCGCCGGGACGACATCCCGCTGGACTCCGCCTACGAGGCCCTGGTACTGGCCTCGATCATCGAGAAGGAGACGGCTCGGGACGACGAGCGCCGCCGCATCGCCGGGGTCTTCACCCGTCGGCTGGAGCGGGGCATGCGTCTGCAGACAGACCCGACGGTAATCTACGGCATGGGCGACGCCTACGACGGCAACATCCGTCGCCGGGACCTGCGCACGGATACCCCCTACAACACCTATACCCGCGCCGGCCTGCCGCCCACGCCCATCGCGCTGCCGGGCCAGGCCTCGCTGGAGGCCGCGGTGGACCCGGCGCCCGGCGAGGCCCTGTTCTTCGTGGCCACGGGCGAGCCGGACGGCAGCCACTATTTCTCCGCCACCCACCAGGAACACGAGGCCGCCGTGCAGCGCTACCTCGAGAAGCTGCGCGAGCGGAGTCGCTGACCATGGCCCGGGGACGCTTCATCACGGTGGAGGGCATCGAGGGGGTCGGCAAGAGTACCAACGTCGGTTTCATCTGCGAGCGTATCGGTGCGGCGGGCTTCGGCGTGGTCAGCACCCGGGAGCCCGGCGGCACGCCGCTGGCGGAGGACATCCGGGATCTCGTGCTCGCCGAGCGCGAGGAGGCGGTGCCGCCGGCGGCGGAACTGCTGCTCATGTTCGCGGCGCGGGCGGTGCACCTGCAGAACCTCATCCTGCCGGCCCTCGAGCGGGGCGACTGGGTGGTGTGCGACCGCTTCACCGACGCCACGATGGCCTACCAGGGCTACGGCAGGGGCCAGGACGTCCAGCGCATACGCCAGGTGGCGGATATCGTTCACCCGGGCCTGAGCCCGGACCTAACGCTTTTGCTGGACGCGCCGCTGGCCGTGAGCCGGCAGCGCAGCCGGGTCCGGGGCGTCTCCGATCGGTTCGAGAACGAGGGCGGCATCTTCTTCGAGCGGGTGCGGGCCGGTTACCTCGCGCTCGCGGAAGCCGAATCCGGGCGTTTCGCCGTGCTGGATGCGAGCCGACCGTTGCAGGCCGTGCAGCGGGAGATCGGCCGTCATCTCGATCGATTGCTTGCGACTAAATATTATTAGGTATATGTCAGAAGCGAATGAATTAAAAGAGATTAACTGGCTGGACGAGCTGTGCGAGAAGCTGTCTCGCAACCTCGCCGAGGGTCGGCTCGGGCATGCCCTGCTGCTCAGCGGGCCCGCGGGCACGGGCAAGCGGGCGCTGGCGGACTGGCTGTGCACGCGCTATCTCGCCGGCGGCAGCGGTCCGGCGCGGCCGGCCTGGCCCCCGGGGGAGCGGCCGCATCCGGATGCCGTCCGAATTGCCCCGGAGGAAGGCAAGAGCCGGATCTCCGTGGACCAGATCCGTGCGCTGGTGGCCGACATGGGCCTCAAGAGCCACGCCGGCGGCGGCAAGGCCGCGGTGATCGAGCCCGCCGACGCGATGACCCCGAATGCCGCCAACAGCCTGCTGAAGACGCTGGAAGAGCCGCCCGGGGACGCCCTCATCGTGCTGGTGGCGGACACGCTTTCCGGGATGCCGGCCACCATTCTCAGCCGCTGTGCGACCCTGCGGGTGGCGCTACCGCCGCCGGCCACGGCACTGGCCTGGCTGGAAGGTCTCGGTGAAGAGGCGGATTGGGCCGAGGCCCTGGCGCTGGCGGGTGGGGCGCCGCTGCGGGCCGTGGCCTGCGTGCGGGAGGGCACCGCGGAGCTGCCGGCCCGGTTCCGCGCCGACCTGGGCGAGGTGGTTTCCGGCCGGCTGGGTCCGCTGGACGCCGCCGCGCGCTGGGCGAAGGCGGATGCGCTGTTCGCAATGGGCTGGCTGGAACGGCTGGTCGGCGAACTGATACGGGGCCGGATTACCGGCCGCTCGCGGGCGCCGGCCGGGGTGCTGCCGGAAAGCGTGCTGCAGCGCATGGACAGCCGAAATCTGTTCTGTTATCTAGATCGCCTGACCAGGCTGCGGAACCAGCCGCCGGGCTCGCCGAACGAGCAGCAGGTGGCGCTGGAGTCCCTGCTGATCCCCTGGGCCGAGGGCTTCCGGGGCGAGGGCGCAGACCTGGAACGGTCGCCGACCGGAGCATGGCCCGGTGGCGGCCCGGGATAGTCATCGAGGGATCTCATCATGTCCAAGCCGGGTCTGCTGACGCTGACGATCAAGGACAAGAGCGCGTTGTATCTGGCCTACATGCCGTTCGTCCACAACGGTGGGCTGTTCATCCCCACCAACAGTTCCTACCGGCTGGGGGACGAGGTGTTCATGCTGCTCAACCTCATGGGCGAGGATGAGAAGATCCCGGTGGCGGGCAAGGTGATCTGGATGACGCCGAAAGGCGCCCAGGGCAAGCGTACGGCGGGCATCGGCGTGCAGTTTTCCGAGCAGGATCAGGGCAACACCCAGAAGAAGATCGAGAACTACCTCGCCGGCGCGCTGAGCGGGGACAAGCCCACCCACACCATGTGATGCGCCATCGGGCGAGCGCCGTCAGGGGTTGCGGGCGCTGTTGATACCGCCCCTGAGCACGCAGGCGTTGAAGCCCCGCTCGCTCAGGATGTAGGCGCCCGCCGAGCTGCGCCGGCCCGTGTCGCAGCACACGACGTAGCGTTTGTCCTTGTCCAGGGTGCCGAGCTTGAGGCGGATGAAATACAGGGGGATGTTCACCGCCCCCTCCTGGTGATAGTTGTCGAACTCGCTCGGCAGGCGCACGTCGAGCCACTGTCCGCCCTTCGCCACGATGTCCTGGGCCTCGGCGTAGTCCACCCACTCCAGCATGGGCTCGTTCAGCAGGGTGTTGAAGTCGTCCTTGCCGAGACGCATCACCGAACCGTCCGTGAGCATCGTCACAGTGGCGTTGCGCTTCGCATCGGAGATCAGCGCTTCCTCGCCGAAGGTGTCGCCCACGCCGAGCTCGGCCAGGCGGATGCCTTCCTTGTTGAGCGGCGTCTCCCGGGTGACGGCGCACTTGCCCCGGGTGATCACGTAGAAGTAATCGCCCTCGGCACCCTGCTTAATGACCTGGTCGCCGGCCTTGTAGTTGATCTGCTGCATGCGCATGAAGATCGCCTGGATATTGGCTGGCGGAATCTTGTGGAACGCCTTGGTCTGCAGCAGGGTGGTCATCCAGTCGTCGCCGCCCTCGGCCGGGTCGTCGCGGAGTTCGCTGACCTCGTAGGAGCCGGTCTGGTCCCAGGTCAGCATCACGTCCAGCAGATCACTGTCGATGTTGAGATACTGGATCTTGGTCCGGGTGCGGGCGGTATAGCGCCGCGGCAGGATGGGAGAAAGCGGGTTGCGGGCCTCCTCGGTGCCGCCCTGGATGGTCTCCACCACCTGGTTGGCGTCCAGGAGTTCCACGCTTCCGCTCACGATGTAGAGGGTGCGCTTCTCCGTATCGCCTTCCCGGAACAGGATCTGGTTGGCGTCCATCTCGTGAACCTGAGTCTTCTTCGCGAGCGCGGAGAGGTTTTCCCGCTTGAGCCCGTCGAGCGGCGAGAAACCCTTTAGCAGGTTCGGATCTACCTGTGCTCGTCCCGTCATGCTATTGCCAGTTCATTCGTGTTGAGCCGCCGGGCGGCCCGTCCTGCGGGCCGCGGCCTTAGAAAACGTCGACTCCCCGGTCGCGCATTGTACATTCAATGGCTTGACGACATCAGGAGCGGGTCCGAAAAACGGATCCTGGCGCTCATTCGCCGCCTGCGGTGAAGGCATCCCAGCCCCCGGCGGGCCGGAAGCGCTCGCCGTATTCCATGGCGAACTTCTCGAGCCGGGTGCGCACCTCCTCGACCCCCCGGGAGCGGGCGTAGTGCAGCGGGCCGCCCCGGAACGGAGCGAACCCCGTGCCGAAGATGACACCGGCGTCGAGCAGCTCCTCGTCCTCCACCACGCCCTCGGCCAGGCAGGCCACCGCCTCGTTCACCATGGGCAGGATCAGCCGATCCTGCAGGTCCGGCGGCTCCGGTCCTTCCGGGTCGGAGCGTTTCTCGGCCTCGCCGTCCTCCCAGCGGTAGAAGCCACGGCCCGACTTGCGGCCCAGATGGCCGGCGTCGACCATCTCCTTGAGCTTCTCCGGCAGCGGGTAGCCGTAGGCGTCCGCCAGGATGGTCGAGACGTGCCAGGCGACGTCGAGGCCGACGCTGTCGGCCAGCTCCACCGGGCCCATGGGCATGCCGAATTCGACGGCTGCCCGGTCGATGGTCTCCAGCGCGACGCCTTCCTCGTGCAGGCGCATCGCTTCCCCCATGTAGGGGGCCAGCACACGGTTGACCACGAATCCCGGCGAACTCGCGCACTCGAGCGGGTATTTGCCGATGGCCTTCACGAAGGCATGGCCGGCGTCCACGGCCTCGGCCTCCGTGTCGGCGCAGCGGATCACCTCCACCAGCGGCAGCTGGGCGACCGGGTTGAAGAAATGCAGGCCGATAAGGCGCGCCGGGGCGTCGAGCACCGTGCGGAGCTCCTCCAGGCGGATGGAGGACGTGTTGGTGGCCAGTACCGCACCATCCTTCATCTTCGGCTCCAGCTTGCGGTAGAGCTTCTGCTTGGCGTCCTTGTCCTCGAAGATGGCCTCGATGACCAGGTCGGCGTCGGCCACGCCGTCGCCGGCCACGTCGCTCCTGAGGCGGCCCCGGGCCGCCTCGCGCCTGTCGTCGTCGCGTACGCGCTTGGCGAACAGCTTCTCGGCGCGCTCCAGCGCCGGCTCGATGTATTTCTCCTCGCGGTCCTGGAGGGTGACCTCCAGCCCCCGCAGCGCGCACCAGGCTGCGATGTCACCGCCCATGACGCCGGCGCCGACCACGTGCAGGCGCCGGGGCTCGGCCGCCCCGCGGCCGCCCTGGGATTTCAGCCGGTTCTGCAGGAAATAGACCCGTACCAGGCTGCGGGAGGTGTCCGTGCACATCAGCTCCGCGATGGAGCGGGCCTCGGCCACGTAGCCGCTGTCGGGGCTGCCGCCGTGCTGCTGCCAGAGTTCGATGATGGCGTAGGGGGCAGGGTAGTGGTCGCGCCGGGCCCGCTTCGCTACCCGCTCGCGCATGCTCTTCACCACGAACGGCCGCACGGGGCCGAAATTGAGTAGTCTCTGCACGAACCCCGCCCGGCTGCGGGGCGGACGCGAGCCGATGATCTCCCGCGCCGCGGCCTTCCAGTTGTCCCGAGTGACGAGCCGGTCCACGAGGCCCGCGTCCCTGGCCTTCTTCGGCGTCAGCGACTTGCCGGTGAGCATCAGCTCCATCGCGGCGGTGACGCCCGCGATCTGCACCGCGCGCACGGTGCCGCCGAAGCCCGGATGGATGCCGAGCTGGACCTCCGGCAGCCCGATGGTCTTGCGCTCGCTGTCGATCGCCAGGCGGTAGTCGCAGGCCATGGCGAGTTCCAGGCCGCCGCCGAGGGCGTAGCCGTCGATGACGGCCACCGTGGGGCAGCGCAGCGCCTCCAGGCGGTCGAGTACCTGCTGGCCCTGGCGCACGAGTTCGAAGGCCTGCTCCGACGTCTCGATGCGCGTGAACTCGTTGATGTCGGCGCCCATGATGAAACCGCTGGGCTTGACCGAGTAGATGACCACGCCCTTCGGCGGGTCGTCCTCGATGCGGCCGATGACCCGATCCAGCTCGAGCAGCACCGGCCCGGAGAGCACGTTGGCCCCGCCGTCGGCCTTGTCGGCGGCCAGCCAGAGGATGCCGCTCGAATCGGTGGACGTACGCCAGTGCTCCAGGTCGCCGGATGTGCTTTCGTCGCTCATTGCCTGCTCCTTGCGCCGTCCGGGGCGCCGTCGGTCCGTCGTCCCCTGCTCAGGCCGCCTGCACAGAGAAGTCGCAGATCAGCGGCAGATGGTCCGAGTAGCGGACCTGGGGAATTTGGAAATTATCGATCGTGATGCCTTCCTGGTAGAGGATGAAGTCCAGCTCCTTGCGTGGCGCCCGGCTGGGGTAGGACGGCGCACCGGCGGTGTTGGCGCTCTTCAGTCCGGTCGCCTGCATGAACAGATACATCTCGTTCTCGCCCCAGAAAGTGTTGAAATCGCCCGCCACCATCACCGGTTTCTCGGTCTGCATCACCAGGTCGTGCAGGTGTCTCAGCTGCAGGTGCCGGTGGCGGTACTTCAGCGAAAGGTGCACCAGGAAGACGGCGAATTCATCGAGTTCCAGCTCGATGATGAGCCGCTTTATGCCGGTGTCGAAATAGTGGAAACGCTCGCCGTGGATGCCGGGCGCCGCCAGGAAGGCGTTACCCTGTTTGCGCAGGATGGGCACCAGCTTGTTCACGGAGCTGCTGCCGTACTTGATCTCGTAGGAGGTGTGGTGGCCCAGCGCGCGGGCGATCTCCTCGGCCTGGTTCACCCGCCGGCTGCGGATGGAGCCGGTGTCGACCTCCACCAGCCCGACGATGTCTGGGTCCACGGACTGGATGAATTCGATGATGCGGTCCAGGTTGGTCCGGTTGCCGAGCAGATAGCCGGCGCCCGGCACCGGCACGTGCATGGACGCACCGCCGCCGACCCCGTAGCGGATGTTGTAGAGCAATAAACGCATGCCTTTACCCGGCGCTGGGACCCGGAAGCCGGGCACGCCCGGCTCCGGCGGGCGCTGCCGGCTCCCGGACAGCCTGACTACCTTGCGACTGCCTTCGAACAGCCTTCGATGATAGCAGGTCGGGAGCATTCCGAGGCGCAGGCGGCGCTGGCCCCGCGGTCCTCGGATTCGCTACACTACCGGGGTTCCGAGGCGGCCGCTGGAGGTGCTCCGTGTCCGAAGAAAACCCCATACGCGTATACGTCACCCACACCTTCAGCGAGAGTGACGACTACCTGCGGGTATTCGAGTACATCGAGAGCAATCCGAATTTCTTCTATGTGAACACCAGCAAGCCGGATGAGCTGCCCGCCGGGGGCAGCGAAGCCTTCAAGACGGCGCTGCGCGAGCAGATCCAGGCCGCAGAGGCCGTCATCGTTCTGGCGAGCCTGTTCGAGAAGAAGCGCGACTGGGTGCAGTACCAGATCGACGCCGCCCAGGCGCTCGGCCGGCCCATCATCGCCATGAAGCCCTTCGGCGGCGCCATGCCGATGCCGGAGCCCGTGGCCCGGGCCGCCCGCGAGGAGCCGGAATGGAACGAGCGCGAGATCGTGGATGCGATCAAGCGCGCCGCCAGGAACGAGGATACCAACCGCTGGGAGGTCATCGACTTCCCCTGAGGCTCGCCGCAGGCGGGCGACAGCCACAGCCGAACCGCCGGGGCCGGGTACTCCGACGGCGGGACTTTGCCCGGAGGAGTCAACGGAAAACCATGACAATCAAGACCGATACGCTGATCGTCGGGGCGGGCCCCTGCGGCCTGTTCCAGGTATTCGAGCTGGGGCTGCTTGGCCTGCATGCCGAGGTGGTGGAAACCATGCCCGTCGTCGGCGGGCAATGCGCCGAGCTCTATCCCGACAAGCCCATCTACGATATCCCGGCCATCCCGGTGTGCAGCGCCGCGGAACTCGTCGACCGGCTCATGGAACAGATCAAGCCGTTCTCGCCCGGATTCCATCTGGGCGAGGAGGTCACCGAGCTGTCCGGCGACGGGCCGTTCCGGGTGAAGACCAGCGGCGGCAAGGAGTTCGAGGCGAAGACCGTGATCATTGCGGGCGGCGTCGGCTCCTTCCAGCCGCGGGAACTGCGGGTGGACGGCGTGGAGGATCTGGTCGACCGGCACGTCTTCTACCGGGTGCGGGACCCGGGCCGCTTCGCCGGCAAGCGGGTAGTGGTGCTCGGCGCCGGCGATTCCGCGCTGGACTGGGTGCTGGAGCTGATCGACTCGGTCGAGTCCATGACGCTGGTGCATCGCTCCGACCAGTTCCGCGCGGCTCCCGCCTCGGTGGCGCGCATGCGCGAACTGGTGGCCACCGGCAGGATGGACCTGATCGAGTTCGGCAACGTCACCTCGCTCGAGACCGAGGGCGACACCCTGAAGTCGGTGACTGTCGGCGTGAAGGATGCCGAAGACCGCCGCGTCGAACTCGACGACCTGCTGGTATTCTTCGGCCTTGCCCCCAAGCTGGGGCCGATCGCGGAGTGGGGTCTCGACATCAACCGCAAGACCATCAACGTGGACACCGAGAAGTTCGAGACGAACATCCCGGGCATCTACGCCATCGGCGATATCAACCATTACCCGGGCAAGAAGAAGCTGATACTGAGCGGGTTCCACGAGGCCGCGCTGGCCGCCTTCGCCGCCAAGTCCTTCATCGAGCCGAACAAGAAGGTGCACCTGCAGTACACCACCACCAGCCCGATCATGCACAAGCGGCTGGGCGTGGAAGACTGAGCCGGGCGTCGCGCATGGCTCTGCGCTCCGGCCGGCCTGCCGTGATCGCCCACCGGGGCGCCTCGGGCTACCTGCCAGAGCACACGCTGGAGGCCAAGGCGCTGGCCTACGGGCTCGGCGCCGACTTCCTGGAACAGGACCTGGTCGCCACGAAGGACGACCGGCTGCTCGTACTCCACGACATCCACCTCGACCGCGTCACGGACGTGGCCGCGCGCTTCCCGGACCGGGCGCGGGCGGACGGGCGCTGGTACGCCCGCGACTTCACCCTGGCGGAGATCCGGACGCTGCGGGTCACCGAGCGGCTGGACGCGCCGGGGGGACGGGCCGTCTATGCCGGCCGCTTCCCGGCCGGAAGCGGCAGCTTCCGCGTCCATACGCTCGGCGAGGAGATCGAGCTCCTGTGCGGCCTGAACACGTCCACCGGGCGCCGGGTGGGCCTGTACCCGGAGATCAAGCGCCCGGCCTGGCACCGGGAGGAGGGTGTGGATCTCGCCGCGCTCCTGCTGGCCGCGCTCGCCGACGCCGGCATCGGCACCGACTCCGGGCCGGTCTTCATCCAGTGCTTCGATGCCGCCGAGCTGCGCCGCCTGCGGCAGGAGTTCGCGACCGGGTTTCCGCTGGTGCAGCTCATCGGCGAGAACGACTGGGGCGAGTCCGATACCGACTACGAGTCCCTGCAGACCCCCGCGGGCCTCGCATCGCTGGCGGCCACCGCGGACGCCATCGGCCCGTGGGCGGGTCTGCTCTACCGGCTGGATGACGACGGCCGGCCGCGGCCCGGGCGTCTCGCCGCCCACGCCCACGCCGCCGGTCTGGCGGTGCACCCCTTTACTTTCCGCGCGGACGACCTCGCGGCGGGCTTCGACGACTTCGAGGCGATGGTGCGCTGGTTCGTCAGCGAACTGGAGATCGACGGCCTGTTCACCGACTTCCCGGAGCGTGCCCGGGCCGTACTGAACGAACTGGGTCTGGTCCGTCACGTGCCGCGCGGGCCTGCGGCGTCCGGTCAGTGAGGCGCGTCGTGGAGGGGCCGAAGAACATGCAAGGGCGAGACAGGCTGGCACTGCTGACGGGAGCCACCGGCGGGATCGGCCGCGCCACGGCCGCGCGGCTGGCCGCCATGGGCTATCGCCTGGCGCTGCATTACCACCGCCGCCCGCAGGAGGCGGCACGGCTGGCGGACGGTCTGCCGGGGGGGCCGCACTTCGCGGTCGACGGGGATCTGGCCGCCCCGGGTGCGGGGGACCGTCTGGTGGCTGCGGTCATGAAGAAATCGGAAAATATCGACATCGTCGTCAATAACGCGGGCATATTCATCGATCATGATCCGCAGGTGGTGGCCATGGATGAATGGCAGCGAGCCTGGAGCCGCACGCTCGCCGTCAATCTGGTGGCCGCCGCCGACATCGCCTGTGCCGCCCTGCCGTACTTCCCGGCCCGCGGCGGCAAGATCATCAACGTCTCTTCCCGGGGCGCCTACCGCGGCGAACCACGATCGCCCGCCTACGGGGCCAGCAAGGCGGGAATGAATTCCCTCACCCAGTCGCTGGCCAGGGCCCTCGGCGGCCGGGGAATCCTGGTCTACGGTGTCGCGCCCGGCTGGGTAGAGACCGACATGGCGGCGTCCCACCTGGACGGCCCCGACGGAGACGCCATCCGGGCCCAGAGTCCGCTGAACCGTGCCGCGCGGCCGGAGGAGGTCGCCGCGACCATCGCGTTCCTGGCCGGAGATGACACCGACTTCCTGACCGGCGCCATCGTCGACGTGAACGGCGCCTCGTATTTCCGCTGAACGCGCGCGGCCGCGCCGGGGCCCTCTAGAGCGTGCGGTGGTGCTCCTCGCGCTCCGGGTTCTCCGCCCGCTGCTGACAGTCGAGGCAGCGTGACGCGGAGGGCAGGGCGGCCAGTCGTTCGGGCTCGATCTGCCCGCCGCAGTCCGCGCAGTAGCCCCAGGTGCCGTGGGCGATCCTGAGCAGCGCGTCTTCCACGTCGCGCAGCTCCTCCACGTCCCGGGTGATCTCGGCCAGGTCCAGGTCCACGAGGAGGTCCGCCACGGCCTTCTCGCCGCTGTCGGAGACCCGGCCGGCGAGTTCCTCGTACTGTTCGGCGTCGGCCTTTTCGAGTTCGCGCTGGATGTCCCGACGCAGCGCCTGGGAGCGTTCCTGCAGTGCCCGTTCGGCCTCGTCGCTGCTGATCCCTGCGGATGTGTTCATGGCTGTGGTTCCCTCTCGGCTGTGGTTCGCGGCAGCCGCCGTGCCACTCTCGGCCCGGCACGCCTGCACTGCACCGGTCAGCGTGAGCCGCCGGTCCGGGACTGTCAACAGCGCTGGTCAGAACTTCTCGGGCCGCAGCACCGAGACGTCGGAGAGGTAGAGGATCATGGCGTAATCCCGGTAGTAATTCTCGCGCAGGTGATCGGCGATGCGCTCGGCCGCCGCCGGCTCGCAGACCACCTCGAGCCGGATATTACCGCTGGAGGCCCAGCCGGCGTCACGCACCCCGCGGGTGCCGCTGCCGCGGGCATCCACGATGGTGTAGCCGCCGGCCCCAAGGCGCTTCAGGTCGGCCGTGAGGCTGGCCTCGATGATGGCCTCGGTGACGATGGTCAGCAGTTTCTTCGTCTCGGGCTGCACTCCGTGGCTCTCCTCAACCGTGGATGGCGTTCGCCATCAGATGGTACAGGGGTATGCCGAAGAATATATTGAACGGGAAGGTGATGCCGAGGGACACGGTGAGCGACAGGGTCGGATTGGCCTGGGGCACGGCGATGCGCATGGCGGCCGGCGCGGCGATGTAGGAGCAACTGCCGGCGAGCACGCCGAGCAGCGTGCTGCCGCCCGGCGACAGCCCGATGGCCCAGCCGAGGGCGGTGCCGACGGCGGCCAGCGGCACCGGCACGATAACGCCGAACGCCACCAGGAACAGGCCGTACTGTCGCAGCGACTGGGCCTGGCTGGCGGCGATGAGGCCCATCTCCAGCAGGAACAGCGCCAGCACCCCCTTGAACAGGTCGAAGAACAGCGGCTCCAGCGGCGCCATGTTGTCCGGCCCCGTGGCCCAGCCGATCAGCAGGCCGCCGAGTAACAGCACCATGCTCTTGCCCAGGAATATCTCGTGGGCGAGGGCACCCCAGCGCATGCCCCGGCTGATGCCCCGGGCGAGCAGGATGCCGACGATCAGCCCCGGCATCTCCAGCAGCACGACGAACAGCGGCATGTGGGCCTCGAAGGGGACTTCCTTGTTGCCCAGATAGGCAACGCCGACGGCATAGGTGGCGACGCTCACGGAGCCGTAGTGCGCGGCGATGGAGGCGGCATCCGGGCGCTTGAAACGGCCCGCGTAGAGCAGGACGGGGAACAGCAGCAGGGGCAGGGTGACGCCCATGGCGAGCACGGCCACCATCTGCGGCAGCACACCGGCAAAGGGCTGCTGCGCCAGCTCCACCCCGCCCTTCAGCCCGATGGTGAGCAGCAGCAGCATGCTAAGCAGCTCGTAGATGGCGGGCGGCAGGCGCAGGTCCGAGCGTGCGAGTCCGGCAAGCAGACCGAGCAGGAAGAACCAGATGACGGGATCCATCCGGCGGCCCCGTCAGAGCAGATAGACGACTACGTAGGCGATCAGGAGCACCGCGATCCACAGCGCCGTGAGCCCGATGGGCCAGGCCTGGGCGAACACCCCGCGGTCCTCGCCGGTCTCACCGGCGCCCAGGTGGCGCCGACCGTATCGGGCGACGTCGCCGCGGATCCGGTCCACGGTCCCGGCCAGCAGGTCGCCGGCTTCCCGGGCGGCCGCGCCGATGCCGTAGGCGACCCGGTACAGCGCCACCCGCCAGATCCAGTCCGTGTCCAGGCTGATGGTGCGGGTGCGCTGCATGAGCGGCAGCAGCAGGAAGAAGGCCAGCCCGGAGAACAGCAGCAGCTGCAGGTAGAACAGGACCTTGCCAGGCTTGTAGGGCACGTAGTCCACGGGATAGGGCAGCAGCTCGTACAATGGCTGCGGATAGATGCCGAGCAAGATGCACAGCATGGCGAACAGCACCATGGCGGCACCCATGTTCCAGGGCGCGTCCTTCGGCCGCAGGCCGGAGTCCTTCTGGAAGAACACGAACCAGGGGAACTTGATGCCCGCGTGCAGGAAGACGCCGGCGGAGGCGGCCGCGAGCAGGTACCAGACGACCACGAGGTGCTCGCTGGCGGCAGCGTCCGAGATCATCGACTTGGTGGTGAAGCCCGAGGTGAGCGGGAAGCTGGAGATGGCGAGCGCACCGATGATGCCGCACACCGTAGTGAGCGGCATGGTGCGGAACAGTCCGCCGAGATCCGTGCACCGGCTCTTGCCGGTGCGGTAGACGACCACGCCGGCGCTCATGAACAGCAGGGCCTTGTAGATGATGTGGGCGAAGGCGTGGGCGGCCGCCCCGTTCAACGCCGTCTGGGTGCCGATGCCCACCGCGCAGACCATGAACCCCACCTGGTTGACGATGGAGTAGGCCAGGATCCGCCGGGCGTCGTTCTCGAGCAGGGCATAGATGATGCCGTACATCACCATGTAGATGCCCACCCAGATCAGCACCGTCTCGCCCGGGAAGAGGAGGATCAGCGCCAGCACGGCGGTCTTCGTGGTGAAGGCCGACAGGTACACCGAGCCGGTGGGGCTCGATTCCGGATAGGCGTCCGCCAGCCAGGCGGAGACCGGCGGTGCGGCCGCGTTGATGAGGATGCCGATCAGCATCATCCAGGTGTCGAAGTTGGTGGCGAGCACCGGCATGACGTCGATGGAGCCCGTGTGCACCACAGTGCCCTCGATACCCACCTTCAGGATCACGCCTCCCACCAGGTGCATGACGGCATAGCGGATGCCCGCGGCACGCGCCGCCGGCGTGCCGCCGGCCCAGACGATGACCGTCGAGAACAGCGCCATCAGTTCCCAGAACAGGAACAGCGTGATCAGGTCGCCGGCGAAGCTGACCCCGACCGCCCCGGCGGCATAGGCATTCGCCGCAGCGAGTTCGTACCAGCGGGCCTGGCGGAACGAGAACAGCCCGCCGGCGAAGGCCATGATGGCGAAGATACTCGCGAACAGGCGGCGCACCTCGCTGCCCTCCACCGGTTCGATCTGGTAGTCGAGGAAGGGCACGGTCAGCACGACGCCGTTGGGCACCTGCCAGATCGCCCACAGCGTCGCCAGCGGCGCCAGCAGCACGATGGCCGAGCGCACGTGGCCGCGGGCGGGCCCGATCAGGAGCGCCGCGACGACGAGGATGACCGCGGGTGGCAGGAATTCAGGCATCCTGCTGCTCCTTGTCTTCCAGGTAGCCGCCCTCGAGGTAATAGTCCTCTTCGCGTTTCAGCGAGTAGCCCAGCGCCTTCGCGACCAGCACCATGGCCAGGCAGGAGAAGAAGCCGAAGATCGCGCCGAAGGCCGGCCAGCCGTCGACCACGAAGTGGCCTTTCACGGGGATGAAGAACTGGGCCGCCACGGTGAGGGCGAGCACCGCCCAGAAACCCCGCCAGATCCGCCGGATATTCTCCGGCCGGGCGAGCCAGTGATCACGTTGCTGTTGCCTGCTCATTCCCACACCTCGATGAGCTGCCGCTCGAGCGCGATGACCGGCCCGTTGAAGAAGAAGAACAGCACCGTCAGCGCGGCTGTCGCCGTCAGCGCCAGCACGGCCGGGAAAGGCGCCTCGCCGTGCTCCCTGGCGCCTTCCGGCTCGCGGCCGAACCAGGCCAGATAGATGATCGGCAGGAAATACAGCGCGTTCAGCGCCGTGCTGGCGATCATCGTAAAAATTGCCACGTAGTTGTCGGCCTCGAAGGCGCCGGCCAGGATATACCACTTGGAGACGAAGCCGCCGGTCGGCGGCACACCGATCATGCTGAAGGCGCCGATGGTGAACGCGGCCATGGTCCAGGGCATGCGCCGCCCGATGCCGGCGAGCTGGCCGATCTCGGTCTTTTTGGCGGCCGTGTAGATGGCGCCAGCGGCGAAGAACAGGGTGATCTTGCCGAAGGCGTGGGCCACCATGTGGATGGCCGCGCCCACCTCGGCGAGCGGTTTCAGGATGTCGGCGGCCATCACCACATAGGACAGCTGGGAGACGGTGGAGTAGGCCAGCAGTCGCTTGATGTTGGTCTGGCGCAGCGCCACCGCGCTGGCGGCGACGATGGTGAACGCCGCGGCATAGAGCAGCCACTGGCCGCTCGGCTGGGCGAACAGGTAGTCCACGCCGAATACATAGACGATCAGCTTGGTGATCGTGAACACGCCGGCCTTGACCACCGCCACCGCGTGCAGCAGCGCGCTCACCGGCGTTGGGGCCACCATGGCCGCCGGCAGCCAGCGGTGCACTGGCATTACGGCCGCCTTGCCCACGCCGAAGACGAACAGGCCGAGCAGCAGGCCGACCAGTGGCCCCTCGACGTTGCCCTCCAGGATGCCGCCCGGCGTGAACTCGCCGGTGCCGGCCGCCATATAGGTCCAGACGATGGCCGGCAGGAACAGCCCGATGGAGGTGGTCAGCAGGATGCCAAGATAGACCCTGGCGGAACGGATCGTCTTCTCGTCGCCCTTGTGGGAGACCAGCGGGTAGGTGGAGAGGGTCAGCGCCTCGTAGAACAGGAACAGCGTGAACAGGTTCGCCGCGAAAGCGATGCCCATCGCGGCGGACAGCGAGATGGCGAAGAAGAAATAGAAGCGGGTCTGGTTGGCCTCGTTGTTCCCCCGCATGTAGCCGATGGAGTAGATAGAGTTGATGATCCACAGTCCCGAGGCGAGGGCGGCGAACAGCATGCCCAGCGGTTCCACGCGGAAGGCGATCTCGATACCCGGCACCACCTCGGCCACGCTCACCGCCGGGCGCCCGCCGGCCATCAGCTCGGGGATGAGGCTCCAGACCACCACGGCGAGGATCAGGGCGGTCACGAGCGTGACCGTCTCGCGCAGATTCGCGCTCAATCGCCCGGCCAGCAGGATGCCGAGCGCGCCTGCGAGCGGTGCCGCCAGGGCGGCCAGGATGGTGCTCTGCCCGCTCACGGCGAGTACCCCGTGAGGATTCCGGCGCCCTTCGTGGCCAGCGCCACGGGCAGATCGGGCGACAGGCCGAACCAGACGTTGGCCAGCGCCACGGCCCAGGCCCCGACCACCAGCGCCAGCGGCGCCTCACCGCTGCGCTCCGAGCCCGCGGGCGGCTCGCCGAAATAGGCGGCCTCGACCACCCGCCAGATGTAGGCCAGGGCCATCAGCGACGTGGCCACGATCACGGCCGCCAGCAGCGGACCATAGCCCCCGTAGTCGATGGCCGCCGACAGCAGGTACCACTTGCTCACGAAGCCGGCAGTGCCCGGTACGCCGACGAGGCTGAGGCCCGCCACCACGAAGGCGCCCATGGTCCAGGGCATCCGCTTGCCGGCGCCGCTGATCTTGCCGAGGCGGACGCCGCCGCAGCCCGCGGCCAGCGCCGCCACGGCCAGGAACAGGGCACCCTTCGCCAGGGCATGGTTGAACATGTGCAGCATGCCAGCCGTCACCCCGGCTGTGGTCAGCAGGCTAACGCCCAGGGTCATGTAGCCGATCTGGGCCACCGACGACCAGGCGAGCAGCCGCTTGAGATTACGCTCGAACAGTGCCACGGCCGAGGAGATGATCAGGGCGAGTATGGCCAGCGGCATCAGGAACAGCGCGAACTGCAGGCCGTGTTCCGCCAGGTTCGGCTGGAACACCATGTAGTCGAAGCGGATCAGGACATACAGGGACACCTTGGTCGCACAGGCGGCCAGGAATACCGTCACGATGTGCGGGGCGTAGGTGTAGGCGTTGGGCAGCCAAAGGTGCAGCGGGAAGACCGCCGCCTTCAGCGCCAGCCCGGTGGTGATGAAGCCGGCCGCCACCAGCACCGGGCGCAGGTCGCTCACCTGTCCGACCCGTTCGGCCATGTCGGCCAGGTTCAGGGTACCCGTCATCATGTAGACGAGGCCGACGCCGATCAGATAAAAGGTGGCGCCGATGGTGCCCATGACCAGGTACTTGAAGACGGCCGGCAGGGCGCGCCGGTCGGGTCCCCCCGCCACCAGTATGTAGCTGGCCAGCGACGAGATCTCCATGAACACGAAGATATTGAAGGCGTCGCCGGTCACGGCGATACCCGCGAGACCCGCGAGGGCGAGGAGCCAGGCCGAGTAGAACAGGGGCTGGCGCTCATGCTCGATCTGCGAGTCGATGCTGCGAGCGCCCGCCAGCAACGCCACGCTCGAGGCACCCGTGACCAGCAGCAGCACCAGCGCGTTGACCGCGTCCACGACGAGCTCGATACCGAACGGGGCGGGCCAGCTCCCCATGTGATAGACAGGCTGCTCGCCGGCCAGCACCGCCGCTGCCAGGCTCAACGCGATGGCGAAGGCACACAGGCTGGCGGCCGTCGTGGCGGCCCACGCGAGCCCCCGGGGCCGCAGGAGCATCACCACCGGCGCGGTGAGCATCGGCACTACGACCTGGAGTGCCGGCAGGTGCGCGACGAGCCCGTTCACCGGCCGCCGAGCTCCCTGACGACGTCCTCCTCGACGGAGCCGAACTCCTCCTTGATGCGAACGATGATACCGAGACCCAGGGCGGCGGTGGAGATGCCCACCACGATGGCGGTGAGGATGAGCACTTCCGGCAGCGGATTCGAATACAGCACGTCCTCGTCGCCGGGTTTCAGGATGGGCCCGGTGCCGCCCTCCACCTTGGCCATCGTGATGTAGAGCAGGAATACGGCGGACTGCATCAGCGCGAGCCCGATCAACTTCTTGAACAGGTTCCGTTTGGCGATCACCGCGTAGATGCCGCTCATCAGCAGCAGCGGGAACACCAGATAGTGATAGAGCCCCAGGAATTCCATCAGAAGCGCTCCCGGGCGGCGAAGGCGTGGAAGATCGTGAGCAGGACGCCCGTCACCGTGATGCCGACGCCGGCCTCGATGAGGAGCAGACCCGTCTGCTGGCCCTTCACGGGATCGCTGAGCAGCACCGAGTAATCCAGGAAGTTGCCGCCGAGGAGCATGCCGGCGATGCCGACGGCACCGTAGAGCAGGGCGCCGCCGGCCATCAGTCCCTTCAGGACCGGGGGCGGAATCACCCGCAGTGCGCGGTCCTCGCCCTCGAGCAGCGCGTAGAGAATGACAGAGGCGGCGATGATGGCTCCCGCCTGGAAACCGCCGCCGGGGCTGTACTCGCCGTGGAACTGCACGTAGAGGCCGAACAGGAGCACGAAGGGTATGAACAGCCGGCCGAGCACCCGCGGTATCAGGTAGTGGCGCAATCCGTTCTCCCCGCTGGCGATGCCGCCGGCGGCATCGGATTTGCGCCGGGGATGCGCCCCCAGCAGGAACAGTACCCCGATGCCCGCCGTGAAGACCACCAGCACCTCGCCCAGCGTATCGTAGCCGCGGTAGCTGCCGAGCACGGCGGTGACGATGTTCGGAATGTCGATGAACTCCGGCGTCTTCTCCAGATACCAGGGGGCCACGTGCACGTGCACGGGCGCGTCCGGGTCACCGTAGCTCGGCATGCCGAGCGTGGCGTAACCGAGCACCAGCGTGACGGCGATGAAGATGCCGATGCCGACCGCCCGATAGGCCGAGGGCGAGCGCTCCTCCTCCGCGGTCAGCGCCAGTGCGCTCAGGAAGAACACCGTGGCCACACCGGCGCCGACCGCCGCTTCCGTGAGGGCCACGTCCGCGGCATCCAGCAGGAAGAAGTTGATCGCGATGAGCAGGCTGTAGATCCCGGTGAGCATGACCGAGACGAACAGGTTGCGGGTCTTGACCGCGGCCACCGCGGTGATGACGAGCAGGGTCAGGAGGAACGCGCTGAAGATCTCCGTCATGAACATCAGCGGCCCTCCGCCTCGTCTTCCCTGCGCTTCTGGTCCAGGGTCTTCTCGCCCGCGAGCAGGGCGGCGCTCGCCAGTGCGTTCGAGGCGGTCGGACTCGTCAGCATGAGGAAGACCAGGATGGCGAGCAGCTTCACCGTGGCGAGCGAGAGCCCCGACTGCAGCATGACGCCCGCCAGGATGAGCGGCGGCCCCATGCTGTCGGTGACGCTGGCCGCGTGTATGCGGGTGAACAGGTCGGGCATCCGGAGAACCCCGATACCGCCGATGAGTACGAACACCCCGCCCACGGACATGAGGACCCAGCTCGCGACGTCCAGCGCAAGATCCATGGTCTCAGCCCTCGCCGCTGTCCGCCGTCCGGCGCGAAGCCCGGTTGCGGAAGAACTCGAGTACGGCCAGCACGCCGGTGAAGTTGATCAGCGCGTAGGCGAGCGCCAAGTCGAGGAAGTCGGGCCGGCCGTACATGAAGGCGATCACGGCCGTCAGCAGCACGGTCTTGGTACCGAACAGATTCACTGCCAGTACGCGGTCGTAGAGGGTGGGGCCCATGAGCGCCCGCGCCAGGGCGAGGCCCATCGTCACGATCACCGCGATGCTCACGACGTAGTACACGGTCAGCCTCTCCTGAGCCCGGCCACCCGGCGGTCCATATCGCCGGAGAGCAGGGACTCGGCGCCCTCGCGGGTCAGGCTGTGGACCTTCAGCACACCGTCGTGCACGTCCAGCGTCAGTGTGCCTGGCGTGACGGTAATGGAATTGCCGAGGATGGCCTGGTCCATCGGGTGCTCTGCGGTCGCGCGGATCTCGACGACCCGGGGCTCGACGCGCAGGGCGGGGGTGAGGACGATACGGGAAACCTGCAGGCTGGAGAGCACCATCTCCCTGAACAGCCAGACCCAGTAGCGGAGCAGATTGAAGCTGTAGGGCAGGGCGTAGGCCTGGCGGTCGAAACAGCCCATGCGATGGACGATGTAGAGCGTGAGCAGACACGAGAATGCACCAAGCCCGAGCAGCAGCGTCTTGTAGAGGCCGGACCAGAGCAGCCAGGCGGCCACCAGGGCTGCGAGCAGCAGGAGCTTCTCCGCGGTGGACGATGTGCGGCTGGTTTGCATGAGGGTTGCTTCCCCGAGTCGATACATGCGCAGAAAAGCGGGGCCGGCCGGCCGCCCCGTTGCTGGCGCCCGCAGAAGATACCGTTCCGGCGGCCCCGTTTCTAG
>CAZRSA010000012.1:38626-41660 GCA_964602525.1 uncultured Woeseiaceae bacterium | reverse complement strand
GACCGCTACGGCATCGAGGTGGAGACGGCACCGCCGTCCATCGCCTACCGGGAGACCGTTACCGCGCCGGCCGAGGGCCATCACCGGCACAAGAAGCAGACCGGCGGTGCCGGGCAGTTCGGCGAGGTGTATCTGCGCATCGAGCCGCTCGGGGCAGGCGAGGGCTTCGAGTTCAAGAGCGAGGTCGTGGGCGGCGCCATCCCGTCCGGACTAATCCCGGCGGTGGAGACCGGCGTGCGGCAGGTGATGGAGTCGGGTGCGGTGGCGGGCTATCCCATGCAGGACGTCCGCGTCGTCGTCTACGACGGCAAGTACCACACGGTGGACTCGAAGGAGATCGCCTTCGTCCAGGCCGGCAGGAAGGCCTTCATGGATGCCGTGGAGAAGGCCTCGCCGGTGATCATGGAACCCATCGTCGACGTGGTGTTCCGCGTGCCGGCCGACTGCGTCGGCGCGGTGACCGGCGACCTCTCCGGCATGCGCGGCATCGTCAGCGGCACCGCCGTGCTGGGCGAGAACCGGATGGAGATCTCGGGCCAGGCGCCGCTGGAGGAGATCCAGGGCTACCACTCGCGGCTGAAGTCACTCTCCGGCGGCGACGGCCGGCTGTCGATGGAGTTCAGCCACTACGCCCGGGTGCCTCACAACATCCAGGAGCGGCTGATCGCCGCGCACGGGGACGGCTAGCCGCGGCAACTAGATATCGGGGTGGCGCTCGTGCCAGCCGGTCACGCCCTCGTAGGCGTGGCCGATGCGGCACAGCATGGCCTCGCCGCCCGGCACCGCCATGAACTGCATGCCCAGCGGGACGCTCTCCTCCGTGAATCCGCAGGGCAGGGTGAGCGCCGGCGCGCCGGAGAAGTTGGCGGGTATCGCGAAGTATTGTTTCAGATGCTCGCCCAGGGGCTCGATAGCCTCCATGCCGCCGCGCTGGACTTCCTCGGTGACGGGCATCGTCGGGTTGCCCGCCGGCATGGCGATGGCATCCACCGTGCCCAGCAGCTCGTTCATGCGCGCGCCGTAGTCGGCACGGAACGCCCGGGCAGCCTGCAACTGCTCGTCGGTGACCGCGGTGCCGGCCTGCAGGAACTGCCGGAAAAAGGGCCCGAACTCGTCCGCGCGCTCCGGGAAATACCGGCTGTGCGCCGCCACCGCCTCGGCAGCCGCGATGGCCGACCAGGGTTCGGCCAGCCCGGTGCTGCCGGCCGGCATGGTGACCTCCACGATCTCGGCGCCCATGGCCGCCAGCTGGCCCAGCGCGTTCTCGATGGCGGTGACGAGCTGCGGGTCCACGCCCTCGGTGACGAACGCCTCGTCGTAGCCGATGCGCAGACCTTTCACGCCGGCGTCGAGCGCCGCGAACAGGGCCGGCACAGGCTCCTTCAGCGTGGTGGCATCGTTCGGGTCGGGTCCTCCGATCACCTGCAGCATGGCGGCCGCGTCGGCTACCCGCCGGGTCATCGGGCCGACGTGGTCGAGGGACTCGGCCAGCGGGATGACGCCGTAGCGGCTGACCCGCCCATAGGTCGGTTTCAGGCCCACGATGCCATTGGCCTGTGCGGGAAAGCGGATGGAGCCGCCCGTATCCGTGCCCAGCGAGCCGAAGCACAGCCCGGCCGCGGTGGCCACGCCGGAGCCGCTGGACGACACGCCGGGCCAGAGTTCCGGGTCCCAGGGATTGCGGGGCACTTCCAGGTCCGGGTTGTATCCCGCCATGGCGCCCTCGGTCAGGTTGAGCTTGCCGACGATAACCGCGCCAGCCGCCTTCAGCCGGGCCACCACCGTGGCGTCATACTCCGGCACGAAGTCCCGGTAGACCGACATGCCGCCCATGGTCGGCACCGCCTCGGTGTAGCAGAGGTCCTTCACCGCCACCGGCACCCCGTGCAGCGGACCGCGATAGTTGCCGGTGGCGATCTCCGTCTCCAACCGCTCGGCCGCCTCGAGCGCGGCGACCTGCATCACCGTGGCATAGGCGCGTAGCGAAGACTCGTATTCCTTGATGCGGCCGAGCATGGCCTGGGTCAGCGCCACCGGCGAGATCTCCCGCGCCTCGATGCGCGCCGCGAGCGAAAGCAGGCTCTCGTAGTGCAGCGGCTCCGTCGGCGCCGGCGCTGTACTGCCGCCGGCCGGCTCCGGTGCGCCGCCGTCGCCGCAGCCGCCGGTGGCCGCCGCCACGCCGGCACCGCCGATCAGCGTGAGTACCTGCCGCCTCGTCAGCCCCCCGTCGTTCTCTGCCATCGTCGCATCTCCCGTTGTCGTATTTGTTCGCTCCGACCCAGTCGACAGTGTAACGGACGAGGCACGCGAGAATCCGGCCCATGTCGCCGCATAGCGACAGTTGTTGGCACACGCTACCGCGTGCTAGAACCGCTCGAACCGCAACCGCATCAACCAGACCGATATCGAGAGGGGGACAACGATGTTCGAACGTGGCAGGAAGGAAGGCGGCGAGTCCGCACAGAATCCGGGCGAGAGCCGCAGCACTGGTGCGCCCGCAACAAGACCCGCCCAATCCGGCGGCAGCGGGGAGATGGCGGTGATCGGCCGCTCCATCCGCATCGACGGCGATCTGCAGGGCGAAGAGGACCTGCGCATCGAGGGCCGGGTCACCGGCACCGTGAAACTGATCAACAACAGCCTCACCATCGGCAAGGAAGGCGAGATCCACGCCGACGTCTACGCCAAGGCCATCACGGTGGACGGCGTGATGGAGGGCGATCTGTTCGGCGCCGAGCAGGTGGCCATCCGCCGCAATGCGCGTGTGAAGGGCAACATCACGGCACCGCGGGTGAGCCTCGAGGACGGGGCGCACTTCAGGGGCTCCATCGAGATGGATGCCGAGGCCGTGGAGGCCGCCCTGGGCAAGCAGGGCGGAGGCCGCAAGCCGGCCGCCGTGGCGCCCGCGGCAACCGACGCGAAGAAAGAGGAATCGGTAGCCTGACATGGCGGGCGCAACCGCGCAGGTGCTGTCCGGCACAGCGGGGCCCGTGCGGGTCCCGCTGTTCCGCTCCCTGGTCGAGCGCATGGAGGA